>CAZCZP010000028.1:0-25117 GCA_964502895.1 uncultured Bifidobacteriaceae bacterium | reverse complement strand
GAGCGGCGCCAGCGGCAGCGCCACCATCACCGTCACCGTCAACGACGGCCAGAGCGAAAACAACACAGTGATGCGGTCATTCAACGTCGCCGTTGCGACCGTTAACCGTTTGCCGATTATTTCCGCAATTACCAATCTTGTAATCGCCCAGAACACGCCGACGCCAGAAATTCCGTTCACCATCAGTGACGTTGAAACTGCCTCATCCAATCTGACGTTGACCGCCAGCTCGTCGAATCCAGCGATTGTAGCGGAGAGCGGTATTGTTTTTGGAGGCAGTGATGGCAATCGAACGGTCACGATTACACCCCTGCCGGATCGCGGAGGAGATGCGGACATCACAATCACGGTCAGCGATGGCAGCGCAACGGCGAGCACGACCTTCCTGCTGACTGTCCTCGGACCGCCCCCGCCTCCGTCGGCATTGACGATTGTCACCAATGGTATCGGTACCATTTCGGGAGCGCCCACGGCACAGACTTTGAAGGTCGGGCAAGTTTATACCCTCACGGCTTCGGCAGGTGAGGGACAGATGTTTGTCGGGTGGACTGGCAGCACGAACACTTCCGTGCCAAGATTGAGCGTCGTCGCGCGCAGCAATCTGGTTCTTAAGGCGAATTTTGTCCCGCTGAATCTGACGACCAATGGCATCGGCACGGTTACACCAAACCTGAAGAAAACCAAGAACCTAATCCTTGGCCGGGCGTACACGGTCACGGCCGCGGGCGGACCGGGGCACATGTTCGTTGGATGGAGCGGAAGCACCAATTCTCCTTCGCCTCGGCTGGCGATCGTGGTGAGCACGAACGTCAATTTGCAGGCGAACTTCGTTCCAGTATCGTTGAGCGCGAACGGCAATGGCACCTTCACGCCTGATTTGAGGAAAACGGCAAATCTGGTTCCAGGTAAGCTTTATACGGTCACAGCGGCTGGCGGACCGGGGCACATGTTCGTCGGGTGGACGGGCAGCACCAATACAACATCGGCGAAACTGGCGTTCATGATGAACACCAACGTAAGTTTGCAGGCGAACTTCGTCCCGGTGAACCTGACCGTGAGCGGCAACGGAACGATCACGCCCGATCCAAGGAAGACGGCGAATCTCATCCCCGGTAATACTTATACGATCCGGGCCACGCCCGGCGCGGGTCAAGAATTCGCGGGTTGGAGTGGAAGCATCGAGTCGCCGTCCACCTCACTCACATTTGTGATGACGACGAATCTCGTGCTCCAGGCCAACTTCATTCCCAGCCCGTACATTCCGATTGCCGGGACGTATAACGGGCTGTTCTATGAATCCGATCAGGTTCGTCGGCACAGCGCCGGTTTGTTCAATATCGTGGTGAGCACGCGCGGGACATACTCGGGATGGATGCAGACGGCTTTCACGCGCAGCACGTTCACAGGCAAGTTGGGGTTGGACTGCCGGCACACGAATTTCATCACGCGCCGTCTCGCCTTGCACATGAAACTGGAACTCGACTTTAGCACGGCCCGCCAAACGGACCAGGTTCTGGGCCGGTGGGAAGAAGGCACGTGGATCTCGATGCTTTCCGGCGACCGCGCAGTTTTCAACGCTAAAACCAACGCATCGCCTTACGCGGGCAATTATACATTGGTATTCCCTGGGAGCGTGGACGACTCGTCATTGCCGGCCGGCGATGGATTCGGCACGGCGCGCGTCTCGACCAGCGGACAGATCACCTTTGGCGGTACGCTCGGTGATGGCGCGCGAGCGATGCAAAGCGCCTGGGTATCGAGGAACGGGAATTGGCCGCTGCATTCGTTGCTCACCTATAGCCGCGAAAAGGGAGCGCTGCTGGGCTGGATGAATTTTACGAACCGGGCGGACGATGATTTGAACGGGGCGTTGAGTTGGATCAAGCCGCGCAGCGTTCTGGACCGCTACTATTCGGAGGGCTTCGACACTGAATGCAAGGCGATCGGCTCTGTCTATCGGGCGCCCGTTGGTCCGCTGACAAACTTCGTTTTGAATCTGACGGAAGCCAATGTCGAGTTCAGCGGCGGAAACCTGATTTCACCCTTCACCAATTCGATTCTGCTCGGGCCGAACAGCAAGGTCAGCAACCTGAGCGGAAGTCCTTTGACCCTCACGTTCAGCACGGCGGCCGGGACTTATTCCGGCACGGTCGTGGACCCGTCAACATTGAAGTCACTCTCTTTCAAGGGCGCGGTGTTCCAGAAGCAGAATGCCGGATTTGGTTTCCTCACGGGAACCAATCAGACCAGCCGGGTGGCGATAATGCCGCCCAGTCCTTGAACGTGTAGGCGCGACGGGCTGTCGGCTCAATCCAGCCCAAGAATCTTCCGGCCTTGTTCCGTGATCATCGAATGATGCCACGGCGGATCCCAGACGATTTCCACCCGTGCATCTTCGACTCCCGGCAGGCTCAGCAATTTCACCTGCGCATCTCCGGCAATCACCGAACCCATTCCGCACCCCGGGGCCGTGAGCGTCATCTTCACGTCCACGCGCGAATGGCCGCCTGGCAGTTTCGCGAGTTGCATGTCGTAAACCAGGCCCAGGTCCACAATGTTGACGGGAATCTCCGGGTCAAAGCACGTCCGCAGGGTTTCCCAGACCGCTTTCTCATCCACGGGGCCTCCCTCGGGTGCAGACGCCGATTCGTTGGTTGGCGACTGCAGCCCGAGCGCGTCGGCGTCGTTGGCGGCAATGCGGAACAATCCACCCAGCGTGTGAACGGTATAACTGCCGCCGAGTGTTTGAGTGATGTCCACGGACGTTCCCGCCGCCAATGTAGTGGATGTGCCTGCCGGAATTTGTACCGCCGGACAATCCCGTTTCAATTCAACTGAAGTCACGTTTTGCATTTTATATCGAGATGGGGATTTGGTGTCGGGAAACTGCACAGTTGCCATTAAACGGCCGAGTTCAGAATTGAATATTCCTTAACGCCAGCGCCGCTATCGTCACGACGAGCATCATCCCTGCGGGCATGATCTTTTTTGTCCTAGCCAGGCGCAGGGCAAATACGACCAGCAGTATGGCCATCAACACGTTGGCTGCCCCGCGGCGAAAACCTGCATCGAAGAGATTCGGAATCGTCGTGAGCACCAGCGCCGCGGCGAACGCGGCGGACATGATGAGCGAAACCTTGCTTTTGGCCTTAAAGTAACCAATCAGTCCGCCGACAATCAGCAGGATGATATAAATCCAGAGGACAGTGTTTTGCATCAAGCGGCAGATTGCCTCAACCCGCTTGCACGTCAAGAGACAAGACTTCACCGGGTTCGCATTCCACAACCAATTCCATAGGACGGCAACAGACTTCGCAATCAATCGTCAGTCGCTGCAATGCAATGGTTGTATCAATGGCCGTGGTGAAGGTTTGCCCACAAAACGGGCAGCCGATGGTTTCGATGGTTTCCATTGCGACTACCATCGTTTCCACAGCACGGCTGGCACGTCAAGGTGTGTCGCCTGAATGCTGACGCGCGGCGACAGCGCAAATCCCGCGAGCGGAATCTCAAGGGGGAGAATCACCCGGGCTTGATGATTCCACCTCGATGATCGGCGGCACCGCGGAGGCGCGTTGCTCACGTTTTCTCAAGGCGATGACGGCGGCCACGCAACCGGTCCAGGTCGGCAGCATATCTACGAGCGGAAAGAGTTCCACGACGAACGTGGGCAACAAGAGCAGGTGGAAGCCGATCGCGGGCCAGATCAGGATCATCGCGACCACATCAATGATCTCGTCGAAAATAAGCCAGCCGAGCGGGCCGATCAGTAGCTGCAACCCGTCGGCCACCACGGCCACGGCCAGGGCAAACAGCATTCGCCCCCGCGTCAACTTGGGCGGGCCAAACCGCTTCGTAAATTTGTCCGGCGACAGCATGATTCGGTTCGCGTTGAATCTTGAACGAAATCTGTTCGCAAGACGAACAGTTAATCAAGGCATAATGCCGCGGCCGGGCGACAGACGATGGCAACTGGTGGTGGTTGGTGAAGAACTCCTTCGATTTACGCACTGGCGCGGGGCGAAACGTGGTGCGATGTTCACGGCTATGAACGGAAAACCTGACTCCGCACGTCTGGATTGTGCGACCTCGGACTCCCGAAAAGGAAGCGGCGCTGGTGATGCTTGTCACTTAAAGTCTGTTGAGCCGGCCCCGGAAATTGATTTCAATCCGGGAACGAAGGAAGATCTGATGAACAAAAGTCACGTGAAGACGGCCTTTGCCACCGCAGTGAGGTCCCGTAGAAACCGGCTGGGCCTTTCGCAAGAGCAATTGGCTGAACGTGCCTCCCTGCATCGAACCTATATTTCGGACATCGAGCGCGCCGCGCGTAACCTCTCGCTCGAGAGCATTAGCAAGCTGGCGGATGCATTGGAAGTTTCTGTTGCGGCTCTGTTTTCACCAACGCCATCGGACGGGGCCAACGTGCAGGGTCAAAACGGTGACAAGCAGTTCGTTGAGGTCCTTTTGGTTGAGGACAATCCGAATGACGTGGAACTCACCCTGCACGCGTTCGAACGATCACGCTTCGCGAACCGCGTACAGGTTGTTCGCGACGGAGCCGAGGCGCTGGATTTCATCTTCGCCCGCGGGGCTTATGCAAACCGCAAGCACGCCGATCGCCCGCAAATCATTCTCCTGGACTTGAACCTGCCAAAAATCAGCGGCCTGGAAGTGTTGCGCCGCATCAAAGCCGATGAGAAAACGCGGGGCATTCCGGTGGTCGTTTTGACGGCTTCGCAAAGCGACTGGGACATCGTCGAGAGCCGACAACTGGGTGCGGCCACGTATATTGTGAAGCCAGTCGATTTTCATCGTTTGAGCCAAGTGACGCCGCAGTTGAGCCTCAACTGGGCGTTGCTGAAACCGACGGCGTCGCGCATTTGATTTGGCTTTGTTGTGTAATAAGAAATCTGCCGCCTGTCGGGTCTTTCCTGGGAAATTGTCACTCATAGTCTGTAGAAGAGTTGTCGCGGATTTGCTATTTCCTTGGCGTAAGGCTGGGAAATTGAAGGTGCCGGGGCAGGGAAATGCAGAAACCAAGTCATCAGCATCAAGGAATTATCGGTTGGGTAGTGCCGTTTGAGGGGCGCATATCGGGGAAGGCCGTTATGCACCTATCAAGCGTTCACTTAAACTTGAACGCATGAAGACTAACTTCGACCGGCTGCTATTGAATGAATCACCCGACGCGGTCGTGGCAACGACCGTCGAAGGCAAAGTGATGTTTTGGAGCAAGGGTGCGGAAGTAGTGTTCGATTATACCAGCGAGGAAGCCGTGGGGCGTCTGCTGAACGATCTGGTCGTTCCGCCGGACCGCGCGGAGGAGGAGCAGAAAATTCTCCAAGAAGCGATCCAAACGGGCTTCGCCACGTACGAGACCCTGCGCCGGCGCAAGGACGGTTCGCTGGTATATGTAGACATCACCAGCAAGGCAGTGCGCGACGAGCGCGGCGAGGTCGAATTCATCCTCTCAAGCAAGAAAGATGTGACGCACCTGCGAATCCGGCGCGACGCCAAGCTGGTCGAGGCGCGCTATCGCGATCTCCTGGAGTCCACACCAGATGGAATTGTGATGGTGAATCCAACGGGGCGAATTGTCCACACCAACTCACAAGCGGAAAAGCTTTTCGGCTACGAGCGTGGTGAGTTGTTGGGTCAGCCGGTGGAGGTCTTATTGCCTGAGCGCTACCGCGGCGGACATGTAGGTCATCGCGCAAGCTACTTCGCCCAACCGCGCGTTCGCTCCATGGGAGCCGGCTTGGAACTGAATGGCCGGCGCAAGGACGGCAAGGAATTCCCCGTGGAGATCAGCCTCAGCCCGCTCAGGATTGACGAGGGCACCCTCGTGATGAGCGCGATCCGGGACATCAGCGACCGCAAGCGGGCCGAGCAGAAATTCCGCGGGCTGCTGGAATCCGCGCCCGACGCGATGGTGATCGTCAACCGGCTGGGTGACATCGTGCTGGTGAATTCGCAGGCGGAGACGCTGTTTGGCTATCCGCGTGAGGAGTTGCTAGGGAAAAAGGTCGAAATCCTCGTGCCTCAGCGTTTCCGCGGGCAGCATCCCGGTCATCGCGGGCAGTTTTTTTCCGACCCCAAGGTGCGGCCCATGGGTGTGGGGCTGGAGCTTTACGGCATGCGCAGGGACGGCTCGGAATTTCCAATCGAAATCAGTCTTAGCCCGATTGAAACGGAAGGCGGCACCCTGGTTTCCAGTGCCATTCGAGACATCACCGAGCGCCAACGCGTCGCGCGCGCGTTGCAGGCCAAGAACGCGGAATTGGAGTCCGCCATCAGCGAACTGGAGGCGTTTTCCTATTCGATTTCGCACGATCTTCGGGCGCCGGTGCGGGCGATCGGCGGATTCGCCCGCATGGTCGTGGAAGAGCATGCAGCGCAACTGTCCCCTGAAGCTCAACGACAATTGGCGCGCATCACCGACAATGCTGCAAGAATGGGCGAACTCATTGACGGTCTGCTGGCATTTTCCAGAGTCAGCCGGCAGGCGATTAAGACGCGATCGGTTTCACCTGCGACCATTGTTCGCCAGACTGTTGAGGAACTGGAAGCCACGCAAACCGACCGCCGGGTGCAACTTTCCGTTGGAGAACTGCCTCCATGCCAGGCCGACCCCACGTTGCTCAAACAGGTATATGCGAATCTGCTTTCCAATGCGTTCAAATACACTCGGCAAAAGAATCCAGCGGTCATCGAAGTTGGCTGGAGCAAGGAGGCCGGGGGCAACGCCTATTACGTAAGGGACAACGGCGCCGGGTTCGACATGGAATACGCGGGAAAATTGTTCGGCGTGTTTCAACGCTTGCATCGGCCGGATGAATTTGAAGGTACGGGCGTGGGCCTGGCGATTGTCCAGCGCATCATCCATCGCCATGGCGGCAAGGTCTGGGCGAAGTCGGAGCCGGGAAAAGGCGCGACTTTCTACTTCACTTTGGGGGAAACAACTCATGCCTGAGCAAGGTGCCGAGGTTTTGCTGATCGAGGACAGTTCCGACGACGTGGCGTTCTTCAAGCACACGTTCGAGAAAGCAGGACTGACTGCCGGCCTGCGCGTTGTGTCGGATGGCGCGGAAGCTTTGGAGTTTGTTTCCGGCACGGGCCGCTACACGGCACACAACTCGGCCAGTCGGCCCAAGATCATAGTTCTGGATTTGAAGCTGCCCAAGGTTGACGGACTGGAAGTACTGCGGCGACTGAAATCCGACCCGCACACTTGGAACATTCCGATTGTTGTTTTCAGTTCCTCCCAGGAGGAACGCGACTTGGTCGCCAGTTACAAGTTGGGCGTCAACAGTTATGTCGTGAAGCCAATGGACTTCGACCATTTCACAAAATCCGTGCGCCAACTTTGCGATTATTGGCTTGGGCTCAACCAAACTCCCAAAGCCTGATTCGTGCAACGATGGCTGTGCCTTTGAACATATTGATCGTGGAGGACTCGCCGGACGACGCTGAATTGTTCGTAAAGGAATTGCGCAGGGCCGGATATGCACCGAAGTGGAAGCGCGTGGATACTGAGCCGGATTTTCTCGCTGAATTGGAGAACAATCCGGACCTGATTCTCTCCGACCATTCCATGCCGCAGTTCAGTGGACTCCGGGCTGCGGACTGCCTGCGCCAGCGGGGACTGGACATTCCGTTCATTCTGATCTCCGGCACCATTGGTGAGGACGCTGCCGTGGAAGCCATGAAACACGGCGTAGCGGATTATCTGCTCAAGGACCGCATCGGTCGTCTGGGCAACGTCGTCAAGACCGCTCTGGAACAGCGGCGGCTGCGGGAAGAGCACAAGCGGATGCAGCAACAACTGACCCTGCAAGCCACGGCGCTGGAAACAGCAGCCAACGCCATCATCGTCACGGATCGTCAGGGCAGAATCCTTTGGGTGAATCCGGCTTTCACCGTTTCAACCGGCTACACGCCCGCCGAAGTCATTGGGAAAACGCCCCGCGTGCTGAAGTCCGGTGAGCACAGCGAAGAGTTCTATCACGACTTTTGGAAAACTATTTCGTCCGGGCAAAGCTGGAGCGGCGAATTCATCAACCGCCGCAAGGACGGCTCCCTGTGCTACGACGAACATACAGTTACGCCGGTTCGTTCCCAAAGTGGTGCAATCACGCATTTCGTCGGGATCATGCACGACATCACTGCGCGTCGGAGCGCCGAAGCGGCAGCCCGGATGAAGCAAGAGTGGAAAACCCGGCACCAAACCGGGTTGCTCAAACTGGCATCGCAAGATCGGACACGGTTTGAACTGGCGCTTCGCGAGATTCTCAAAACCTCGGCCTTGACGCTGGGTGTGGGCCGGGCCAGCTACTGGTCGGCTCAGGAAAACCTGTGCAGAATCTTTTGCGAGGCGCTTTACTTGGCGCAAACAGACACTTGCGAGAGTGGCAGCGAATTACGTCGCGAGGATTTTCCGCGTTATTTTCAGTCCTTGGAGGAAAATCCGCTGATCGCAGCCGCCGACGCTCAAACAGACCTGCGGACGGCGGAATTCAGCGACTCGTATCTGAAGCCGCTCGGCATTGCTTCCATGCTGGATGTGCCCGTCTGGCTGCGCGGCAAACTCGTGGGAGTTGTCTGCCACGAGCATTTGGGTAAAAGTCGTGCATGGTCGGCTGATGAACAGGATTTCGCACTCTCCATCGGCCACATGGTTTCTCTGGCGTTGGGGGAGCGGGAATTGCTTCTTCGTGAGCAACGTCTCAATTCCTTCTTCAGCAACGCAGCCGTCGGCCTTTGCATTCTCGGCAGCGATCTGAAATACATCCAGGTAAACGAAGCCATGGCCAGGATGAATGGTTACCCGGTCGTAGATCACATCGGGAAATCAGTTCTCGAAATGGTGCCCCGGTTGGCGGCCATAATTGAACCGCTTTTGCAGGGAGTTGTGGCGACCGGCAGACCTGTCTTTGACAAGGAACTTAGCGGCGAAACGCCGGCTGAACCCGGTGTTACGCAGTACTGGGTGTCCTCGTTTTTTCCGCTGGTCGGCAGTGATGGTCGTTCGCAGGAGATAGGCGCGGTGGTCATGGACGTGACGGCCCGGCGGCGCGCGGAACTGCTCGCAATGGTTTTCTCGAATCTCGGGCAGCGGCTCAACCATGCAAAAACCCCTGCCGAAGCGGCCTGCATTGTCAAGGATGTTGCCGACGAATTGTTGGGCTGGGACGCCTTTACCTTGGACAGATACTCACCGGAGAAAGACCGAATTTACCATGTCCTTAACTGCGATACGGTGGACGGTCGGCGGATTGACGTGCCGCCGGCTTACGATGATGCATCACCGTCGCCTCTTGCCCGGCGTGTAATTGAAGAAGGCGCGCAATTGATTTTACGACCATCGCCCGAGTCCGACACAACCGGCATTCCCTTCGGCGATACCTCGCGACGCTCTGCCTCGCTCCTTTTCGCCCCGATTCGCGACGGCAAGCGAGTTGTGGGCGTCCTGTCCATTCAGAGTTACAGGCCAAATGCTTATGAGCCGAAGGACTTGGAGGTGCTTCAATCAGTGGCAGATCACTGTAGTGGCGCGTTGGAGCGCATTCAGGCGACAGAGATGACGCGTGAGAGCGAAGCTCGGTTCCGTCAGTTGGCGGAAAACATCAACGAAGTCTTCTGGATCACAGACCCGACCAAGAACCAGATGCTTTATGTCAGCCCGGCTTACGAAGCCGTCTGGGGACGCTTTTGCGCGAGCTTGATTGAATATCCGGGGACCTGGTTGGAGGCGATTCACCCCGAGGACCGCGATCGGGTGCTCGAAGCAGCGTTGAACCGGCAGGTGAACGGCGAGTACGACGAAACGTATCGCATTGTCAGGCCGGACGGGTCGCTGCGCTGGATTCATGACCGCGCATTTCCGATCCGTGATGCCAGCGGCAAGGTTTATCGCATCGTCGGCGTGGCGACCGACATGACGCGCCAACGCAATCTGGAGCAACAGTTCCGGCACATTCAAAAGATGGAATCCATCGGCCAACTGGCTGCCGGCGTCGCGCACGATTTCAACAACATCCTGGCAGTTATTCGCGGAAACGCAGAGCTGGCCTTGATGGACGCGAATCCTGCCTCGGAGGACTTAATTGAGAATCTCAAACAGATTACCGCTGCCTCCGAGCGCGCGGCAAACCTGACCCGCCAGTTGCTTATGTTTGGCCACAAACAGGTGATGCAGGAGCGTCTGCTCGACCTCAACGAGGTTGTCGGCAACATGATCAAAATGCTCAAGCGCATCCTGGGCGAGGACGTCGAGCTTGAAGTCAGATGCGGCTCGAACCTGCCCACAGTGCGGGCTGACGTCGGCATGATGGAACAGGTGGTGATGAATCTTGCGGTCAATGCTCGTGACGCCATGCCGCAGGGCGGTCGGTTGGTCATCAGCACATCGGACGCGCAGATCGAGGAAAGCTACGTGCAATTGAATCCCCAGGCGGTCACCGGCGATTTCGTCTGCCTCTCTGTGAGCGATACCGGGTGCGGCATTCCTCCGGATATCCAGTCCCGGATCTTCGACCCGTTTTTCACGACCAAGGGCGTTGGCAAAGGTACTGGTCTTGGTCTCGCGACGGTTTACGGAATCGTCCAGCAACACAAGGGTTGGATCACGGTTTATAGTGAAGTCGGCCAGGGCGCGGTGTTTCGGATTTACCTGCCGGTGGCCGGGACGCCTGCGAAAGACCGGGTGCAAACCGAGGTGGAAGCGGAAATAAAGGGTGGCAACGAAACCATCCTGTTGGCTGAAGATGAAGCCGCTGTGCGCGCGCTCATGCGCAACGTTCTGGAACGCTACGGCTACTCGGTTATTGAGGCAGAATCCGGGGTGAAAGCACTGGATTATTGGAAACAACAACAAGAGAGCGTTGATCTGGTGTTGACCGATATGATCATGCCAGATGGCATGACGGGCCGGCAACTGGCGGAAAGAATTCACTCCGATAAGCCGGCATTGCCGATCATCTACACGAGCGGTTACAGCGCTGACATCGTGGGAAAAGATTTTGAATTGAAGGAGGGAGTCAATTTTCTGCAAAAGCCCTGCGCGCCGCGCAAGCTCGCCGCGGCTGTGCGCCATTCCCTCGACGCAAGGAAATCAAAGTAACGACCGATGGGTTCGTCGCCGGGTGGACTTCAAATAAAACTGGAGGCATTCATCCACGAGAATCATCCGGCGGTCCAAGAGCTTCGCCGTAAATCTCGCCGTCCGGCTTGGCTTCAACTATTTTGCCGCGGCTGTGACGAATGCACATCGAACACGAGGACTGACTGCATTGCTATTGCTCGTGTTGGCCATGCTCACTCAGCCGTCCATCGGCGCGGGCGGGTCCAGCCCTGCGTCGCGCTTGGCTGTTCTGCTGGAATGCAATCCGCGGAGTGATGCCCAACTCTCAAACCTCGCGAAAGAGGCGGCCGCGCTGGTCGAACTCGCGGCGGAGCAGGAACGCGAAACCAAGGCGCAGCAAAAACTGCTTCACCAGACGGTTGAACTGAAGAATCTGCCCGTTGCCGGGTTGAAACAATATTTTCATGCTCCTGCCGGCTTCCTGAGCAAGCGAGACGCGCGAGGTTTGATTGAGATTGTTCGGCTTGCTGAGATTGCTCGCGAGTCCGCCGGTGAGGTTCGGGTCGCCCGCCTCGCGGAACTTCGGGAAATCATGACGGCCATGCGGAACAACCGTCGCGCGCGAGTTCCGGAGAAATTGACTCTTTCATCGCCGTTCAAATTCTTGTTCCGTGATTGGCGGAGGAGTGTCGGAAAAGGCAACGCGCCTGCCACTAATATCGCCGTGTTGATCAACGGAATCGGTGATTCAAGCGGGCGCGACCCCGCTGCCTCAAGTTTCTGGGCCCGTCCGGCCAACATCTCCAAGCAAGATTTGTACGCTGGGTTTGGTCGTGCCAGGATTACGGCGCCCGGCGATGCGCTCTGTGACTATGACGGCCCTAAAACAAGCCACGGGACACGGCCCGGGTTCGACGTGAAATGCCAGGGTGTGCGTTATCAAATCAAATTCGGCGAGGCGCAGTCCGAACCATTTGCTGCCCGCATATTTCACGCGCTGGGCTATTTCGTGGACCCAACGGATTTTGTATCGCACGTAAAAGTTCGTTACGACCGGAGATTGATCCGCGAATTCAATCTGCGCCAGCCACTGACGATGCGGGTCAGGCCGCTTGGAATTCCGCTGGGCTCGATCAAACTCCAGCCGCGCCACGATCCATTTAAGTTTGTGGTAACTGCCGTGTTCAAGGACGGCCGCCGCGTGTCCGGTGCTGAATTGAAAAATCTGTTGCTCCGCCAGCCTGACGCACCTCAAGCGGAAGACGAGCCCGATAATTTTCACGAGAACGTGGAAGCCGCGTTGGATTATCTGATCATGCTTTCAGCCAACGTGCAGCCCAAAGACGTGGCCGCGGAAAACCTCGGGGCGTGGGAATTCGGCGGTCTGGGTCACGAGAACCTTCGGGAACTGCGCGGCGCAGCACTCCTCGCGGCGTGGCTGGGGTGGAGTGACACGCGTTGGGACAACACGCGATTGCGAGTAGCGCGGACGGAGGGTCACACTCAACTCCAGTTTTTTTTCACCGACCTTGGAGCAGGCATGGGCGGCGCCACGGGCTGGTTCAAACGTCGTGGCGAGGACCCAAATCAATTCACTTGGACATTCACGCAGCCAGAAACCGTTCGCGGTGCTGGTCGGATGACCACGCCGTTCAGAGTTGTTCACTACCAAACACTTGTGCCCACACCCGCCTTTCGCGAAATGACCCGGGACGACGCGCGTTGGATGGCTCGCTTGATTGGTCAACTCACCGAAGCGCAACTTCGAGCGGCGCTGATCGCTTCCGGTTACGATGCCGCGGAGGTGGCTTTGTATCTGGAAAAGTTGTTAGGCCGCCGGGACCGGATGGTTCGCGACTTGAATCTGACCAACGAAATTCCACTCCTCCGTCCCGATGGGGTGAACCATCTGTTGTCCTTCGATCCTGTAACCGATGGGCCGGTGACTGTTCGGCTCAAATCGGGGGAGATCGTCGCCGCGAAGCCTGCCAGACAAACGGTACGTCACGGCAAACTGCTCAGGAGTTCAGTGTCATCTTCTCGCGACCCGAATTGATATTTTGAGAGTTCGCTACAGTTTGTGCGAACTCGATTCGCCGGGATGCCCGCAGAAGATGCAGCGCTGGCGCGGATCGTGATTCCATTTCGCGCAGGCTACTTGCGCGCCCTTGCGCAGCGCGCGGTAAATCTCCACGGCCAGCAACATGCCACCAATCGGCGCGACGAAATAAACCCAGCCTGCCTTCCACACCCCGCTGGGCAATGCCGACGCGACGGTGCGCGCGGGATTGATGCTCATACCGGACAGCGGCGCTTCAAAAGTGATGTAGAGAAACACCAACGTGCCGCCGCACAGTCCGGTGAAGCGCGCCAGCTTTGGTGTGTTGGTCATGAACAACACCATCAACATCATGCCGCACGCGATGACGATTTCAGCGATGAACGCAGCGGCAACGCCGGTTTTGCCCGGCACGGTGACGACGTAGTTCACTGGTGTTTCCGTGAAGACGCGTCCCAGCATGAACTTCACGAGCAACACGCCCATGACTCCGCCGAGGGTCTGAAACATAGGATAAAATAACGCATCCCACGGTTTCACTTTGCCGAGGCGGAAAAATGTCCAGGTCACGGCGGGGTTCATGTGCGCACCGGATCGCGCGCCCCACGGCGAATAAATGATGCAGATCGCGGTGAGGCCCATTGCGAGGCCGTTGAGGGCAAGGCGGGTGAAGTCGTTCGGAATCGCGTTGTGAACCGGCGATCCAGGGTATTCGAGTAACGCCGTGAACCCGCCCGCCGAAATCATGAAGATGCCGAGACACGCGGCTTCACACAAATACTCGGGCCAATGTTTGCGGAAGGTGGCGACGGCACTTTGGGGCCAGCCGATTTGATTTGTAGAACGCTCGCCCTCACCCTGACCCGCGCCCCCGGGGAGAGGGGACAGGCTTTGTGCGCCTCTGGTAGCTCGCGAGCCAAACTGCGTTTCGCTGCTTCTTTGTCGTTTGCAAATGACGGACGAATCAGCAAGTGGCGTTGAAACGTCAGTGAGCGGCAAGCGTTTCTCCCTCTCCTGGGGGAGAGGGTCGGGGTGAGGGCGGGCTTGGTTCACAACTCTCAATCGGTTTCAGATTCAACGTGCCGTGGCTCATCGGGCCGCGCTCCGGTTAGGCCATTGCCGCCTCATGCTTGGGTTCTTTCGTGGCTTGATCGTGGCGCGGGTGAAAGGTTGTGTCGTCGCGTTGCTTGGATTCTTTGCGCGGCATCAGCAGCTTGGCGATGAGCCCGGTCCAACCGGTCTGATGTGAAGCGCCAACGCCACGTCCGGTGTCGCCGTGGAAGTATTCGTGGAACAAGACGTAATCTTTGAAGTGCGGATCGGTCGCGAGCTTCGCGTGATACTTCAACACGGGCCGCTGGCCGTCCGCGCCTTTCAGGAACAGTCGCGTGAGGCGGCGCGAGAGTTCGTTTGCAGCCTCGTTGATGGTGACAAATTTTCCTGAGCGTGCGGGGCACTCGATTTTGAAATCGTCGCCGTAGTAGTGATGGAACTTTTGCAACGACTCGATGAGCAGGTAATTCACCGGCATCCAGATCGGGCCGCGCCAGTTGGAGTTGCCACCAAACAGGCCGGAGAGTGACTCGCCCGGCCAATAGCCGACTTCCTGCACGTGCCCGTTGGTGTGGAACTGATACGGCTCGCGTTCGTGAACCTTCGAGAGCGCGCGCACGCCGTAGTCGCTGAGGAATTCCGTCTCGTCGAGCATCCGGCGCAACAGGCATTTCATGCGATGGCCTCGCAGGAGGGAGAGCAGATGGCGTTCGCCATCGCCACATTCTTTCCAGCGCGAGACGAGTTTGGCCAGCTCCGGGCGGTTTTCGAGAAACCATTCGAGGCGTTTGGTGAACTCAGGAAGTTCAGCCAACAACTCGGGATCCAACGTCTCGACGGCAAACAGCGGAATCAGTCCGACCATCGAGCGCACTTTGAGTGGCACGCTCTGGCCGTTCGGCAGATTCAACACGTCATAATAAAATTCGTCTTGCTCGTCCCACAGGCCAATGCCCTCGTCGCCGATGTTGTTCATCGCTTCGGCGATGTGGAGGAAGTGCTCGTAAAACTTTGTGGCGATGTCCTCATAGACATTGTTATGCTTCGCCAATTCGAGCGCGATCCGCATGAGGTTGAGCGAATACATCGCCATCCAGCTCGTGCCATCGGCCTGATTGATAAAACCACCCGTCGGTAACGGCGCACTGCGATCAAAGCAGCCGATGTTGTCGAGGCCGAGGAAGCCGCCTTGAAAAATGTTGCGCCCCTGCGCGTCCTTGCGATTCACCCACCAGGTGAAATTAAGCATCAGCTTGTGGAAGACGCGCTCGAGGAACGCGAGATCGCCTTTGTCCTTTGCGTCAATTTCGCGGCGTTGCTTGCGATCCATCTGAAACACGCGCCATGTGGCCCACGCGTGAACCGGCGGATTCACGTCGCCGAACGCCCACTCGTACGCGGGCAACTGACCATTCGGGTGCATATACCATTCGCGCGTGAGCAACGTGAGTTGGTGCTTGGCAAACTCCGCGTCCACGAGCGCGAGCGGAATGCAATGGAACGCCAAGTCCCAGGCCGCATACCAAGGATATTCCCACTTGTCCGGCATCGAGATGATGTCAGCGTTGTTGAGGTGCGTCCATTCGTGGTTGCGCCCGTGGCGACGTTCGCCGGGCGGCGGCGGACATTTCGGGTCGCCTTTGATCCACTCGGCGATGTCGTAATAGAAGAATTGCTTCGACCAGATCATCCCGGCGAACGCCTGGCGCTGGATATTGCGCGCGTCGGCGTCCTCAATGCCACGTTGCAATGCGGCGTAGAATTCGTCCGCTTCCTCGCTGCGCCGCGCGAAGACGGCGTCGAACGCGGTGAATACATCTCGACTCTCATTAGCACCAGGCTTCAGCCCGGTGTTTTTGGCGCGGGAACCCGGAGCCGCTTTAGCGGCTTTGTTCGCGGTCGTGGAAGCCGGTGAAGCGGCTGAATTCTCCCGGTTCGCGGACACCGGGCTGAAGCCCGGTGCTAATGAGAGGGAATCGGCAGCGGAGTTTGAGTTGCTAAGCCGCAGCCGAATCTGCTTCGAGCCGCGTGCGGGAACAGTCAGCTTGTAGAGCGCACCGGCTTTCGTGCCCGTGTGGCTCGGATTCACTGCCGCTTGATTGCCACGAACCACATATTCGTCGAAGCCGTCCTTGAAGAAACCTTGAGCGTCGGTTTGTCCGTAGAGGCGGCGCGCATTCGTTTCGTTGTCGCAGAAAATAAATTTTGGTGAACGCTCGCCCTCACCCCGGCCCTCTCCCCCGGGGAGAGGGGGTTCTTCTCTGCCGTCACCGGTGAAATCGAGGCGCGCGGATTTACCAGGCGCAGTCGAGCGATTCTCCCTCTCCTTAAGGAGAGGGCCGGGGTGAGGGAGGTCGTCGCTCAAACTCTCCGCGAACATTCGATACTCTCCCAGCTTCTCATGCTTGGCCACGATGCTGCCATCCTGCTCGCGCATCTGCGGTTTCTTAGCATCGGGTTTCCACGACCAAGTGTTGCGAAACCAAAGTTGCGGCAGCAGATGAATCGTCGCCTCCTCCGGCCCGCGATTGTGAACCGTCACCCGCATCAAAACATCCTCCGGCCCGGCTTTGGCATATTCGACGAACACATCCCAGTAACGGTCATCGTCAAAAATGCCCGTGTCGAGCAGTTCAAACTCGGGTTGCGAGGAATCGCCTTTGCGGCGGGCATTCTCCTCCACCAATCGTGCGTAGGGAAACTCCCGCTGCGGATATTTGTAGAGCATCTTCAAGTAGCTGTGCGTCGGCGTGGCATCGAGGTAGTAATAAAGCTCCTTCACATCCTCGCCGTGATTGCCTTCGGAATTGGTGAGGCCGAAGAACCGTTCCTTGAGAATCGGGTCTTTGCCATTCCACAACGCGAGCGAGAGGCAGAGACGCTGCTGGTCATCGCTGATGCCCGCGATGCCATCCTCGCCCCACCGATATGCGCGGCTGCGAGCGTGATCGTGCGGGAAATATTCCCAGGCATTGCCGTGCGGCGAGTAATCCTCACGCACCGTGCCCCATTGGCGCTCCGAGAGGTACGGGCCAAACAATTTCCATGGCTTTATCCCCGCTGTGCCTTCGACGAGACGTTGCTTTTCAGAGTTCATACATTTGGTTGTAGTCCTAAGCGGGCTGCAATTCACGACTTGATTTGCGGCTTCGCAGGTTTGTGTCCGCGAGCACGGTTCTATCAAGGCGTAACAGCTCGCCCACCGACCATGCCTGGAACGGACAGCCACGCGATGTGTGCGGGGCTTCAGCATCCGCGATTTCGGAAATGTGACCCAAGCCGGCTTGATCGAGGTGTGCGAATAACGGCGCGAGAAATTTTGCGCGGGCTTCGTGTCTGGTTTCACTTGTGTTGCCATGCACCCGCACCCACGCTTCGACGAATGGCCCGATGAGCCACGGCCAGACCGTGCCCTGGTGATACGCACCGTCCCGCTCGCGAACGCCTCCTTCATAGTGGGCAACATAGCCAGGTTCACTTGCGTCCAGCGAGCGCAAGCCGAGTGGAGTCCAAAGCCGCGCCTCGACCAGCGAGACGACGCCCATGGCTTGCTCGCCTTCAATCAAGCTGTATGGCAGGCCGCCCACCGCAAGGATTTGATTCGGACGAAATGCGGCGTCGTTCTTGCCGCGTTCGTGGTCCGCGTCAACAACGTCGAAAAGATAACCACCCGTTTCGTTCCAGAATTTGTCGCGGAACGATTTCAAACCGTGCTCGAAATGTTTTTCCCAACCGGGCGAGAAATTGCCCGCAATTTTTAGCGCATTGAGCCAGAGCGCCTGGATTTCCACCGGCTTGCCAATGCGCGGCGTCACGACCCAATCGCCGACTTTCGCGTCCATCCACGTGAGTTGCACCCCCGGCTCGCCCGCGGCCAACAGACCATCGTGGTCCATTCGAATTCCGAAGCGCGTCCCGGTCGAGTAACCTTCAAGAATCGCCTCCACGGCGTCCTGCAAAACGCGTTTGTCCTTGGCGGACACGATGCCACTGTTGCCATGGCATGCCTGAAGCAATTCGTGGACGGCGATGACATACCACAGTGAGGCGTCCACCGAATTGAATTCCGGGTGTTCGCCGTGATCGGGAAAGCGATTCGGCAACATGCCTTGCGAAACACTGTTCGCCCAGGCCAACAGAATTTCCCGCGCATCGGCCAGCCTGCCCGTGGCCAGGCAAAGCCCGCGCAGGGCGATGAACGTGTCGCGCCCCCAGTCCGTGAACCACGGATAGCCGGCGAGAATTGTTTTGCCGTTCCGGCCATTGACGATGTATGCGTCTGCGGCACGATGCAGGCGCGAGGGAAATTCTGCCCGGCGCAGTTTTTCGTTCGCGCAAACGATTTCGGCGAATTTCACGGCGGACAGGTCACGTTTGCGGATCAGGGCTTCGGAATCGTGCGTCGTCAGCAACAACACCGCTTCAGGTTGGGAAAGCTCGAAGGCGAAGAGACCCGGTGTGGCGAGGTCTTCCGTGCAGTCCAGGCCGCGAGAGCGCTCGTCCTCATAGAGAAAATTACGATACCAGTCCGGTTGCTGGGAGTACGATCCGTTCGACAGCGCAACGATACCGGGCAAGCCGTCGTACGGCCGCCACGTGATCCGCTCGCCTTCGATGGCCGCGTCGAAGCGGAAGGCGGGATTCTCCTTGTGCAGACTGTGATAATCGCGACCCGAGAGAAACGGACGCACAAACAGCCACACGCCTTTGCGCCGGTTCAGCAGTCGCCACCGCAAGACCGTCAGGGGCGTGCCGTGCGCGGCGCAGATTTCAAACTCAATGCGCGTGCCGTCGCCGACTTGATAAATCCAACGCGGCCAGGGCTCGGCGGTGAACTCAACAATGCGAGCCGCGCCGTCCGGCGACACGACGCCGGGAGCGTAGCTTTGGGATGAAAGAAAAAACCTGCCGGCGGGCGTCTCGATCCAGGCATCGAAGCCGTTGACCAGGACGATTCGTCCAGTCGGCGGCGTGGTCGCCGTGAGCAGCAACGCGTGATAGCGGCGGCTGCGGAGGCCGTTGGCGGTGCCGCTGGCAAAACCACCGAGCCCGTCGGTTTCGAGCCATTCTTGGGCGACACGATCCGCCCCGGGTGATATCTTCATGGCCGGTTGGTCGTCCCGAGCGAAGAACCCTTACTACAAACAGACACTCTTCCGAAAGAATCCATCGCGAAGGATCCGGCCATCGCCAGCTCAGTAGAGAATCGAGGGCATCCAAACCGACTCAGGCTCGTCGTACGGGCCGAGGGACATCAACGTCATCATCTTGATCAACCGGCAGCCACTTCGAAGGGCTGCGCGATAAAGCGAAGTTTGACGCAGCGGCAGAAAAAACAGATCCATTCCCGGCAGTGCATGGCGGGAGATTTGACCGATCAACGCCAGTGCGTCGGCTTCGCTTTCTGCCACCCCGTGCCCCAATTTCCCGGGGATCAGGTAGCCGGCGATGCGGCCCTCGCATTCACGCAGCAGGACGGGCATTCCCGCGCGCGACCAGTCCACGATTTCCGGGAGGCGATTGACCTTGTAGAATCGTTGCGCAAGCCGGCCCAGTTCCGGCAAATCCGCGGAGTTCGCCCGTCTCACCGTCGGGTCGGATTTTTCCGGCGGCGGTGCGCGCAGCACCCCGACCGGTTCGCGGACGTCGAACCCGAGCGATGCGTAGAGCGAGAGCGACGCCGTGTTGAACGAGTCCTGCAACAACCGAACACGCTCGACGCCGCGCTGCGCCGCGTGGTCCATCACCGCTTCCATCAAGCGACGTCCGACGCCGTTGCCCTGGAAGTCGGGATCAATTGTGATCGGGCCGATGCCACCGACACCGTCTGGCATCAAAATGAAGTTGGACCCCACCACCCGACCGTCCAGGCGCGCCGCCACGCCGAAGACGCCGGGCAACCCGGTGAGCAGGCCGATGACTTTGACGGCGGTTTCGATGTCGGGAAAGTCGCGAGGAAAGGCGTGCCGGTCGTGAATGCTGCGAAAGGCCTCGAAGCAAATGCGTCCCAATTCAGGCGCGTGTTGAGGTTCTGGTTTGATCAATTCTATCGTATTCATCGTTGGTTGCTTGCAAGGTTCACTCGGGTTGGCCCAACACGTCGCGCATCACGCCGCCGAGATCGCGCATGGCTTGCGCCCCATCACCGACGAAGGACGAGCCGTGCATCGTGGCCAGCGTGCGGGGTTGGAGTTTCGCGAGGTCGCTCAACAATCCTTCGGTGCGCGTGGTGAACGGCTGGTAGTCCATCAGCGGCCCGGCCTGGTAGTGGATGAGCGTTTCGCGCACGCGCCCGATGATGTCCGATTGGGTCAGCGGCTCGACATCGCCGTCATGATGAAACAGGTCGGAGCAAAACAGCGTGCGCTGTGTTTCCTCGAACAACACGCCGGCGTCCCAACCGTGCGGGAGGTGGGGCGTGGGGCGGAAGCGGAAGCGGTACTTGCCGGTGGAGAACACTTCGTCGCGCTTCAAGCCGCGCGCCGGGCGGGTCGCGAAGTCGTTCATGTTCACGAGCGCGCCGACGACACCACACACGGCTTGCGCCTGTGGTGCGACGGCCAGCCATTCATTCAGCGCGCCGCACTCGTCCACCTCGAAGTGGCTGAAGCCGATCCATCGTAGCTTCGCCGGGTCAATGAGTTTGGTCACCGCCTCGCGCACTTGCGGGAACATTCTCCTCATGCCGGTGTGATAGAGCAACGGCTCGTCGTCGCGGACGAGGAAGTGGTTGAATTGAAGATTCAGTTCCGGCACGTAGAGCGAGAGCCGGACCACGTCGGGGGCGATTTCGGTGATCTTCATGATTGATTGAGGTTCATTGTGGCTTCAATGGGTGAAGGCGCGGTAGAAACGATTTAGGGAATGGATTGCGTCGCTGTCAATGATCTCCGCGACGCCGTTGGTCAGCGTGACCGTCTGCCAGAGTTCCCAAACTTGCAGGTTCGTGCTCCTCTGAAGACCGGCCTGCTGCCCCGCGACTCCTTCGAGCACAAATTGGAAAGTTCCGTTCGCCAGGCGTTGCGGCGCGAGCAACCGCACGGGCGGGGCGGAAGGAATTTCGATGATTTGCAGGCCGGCATGTTCATCCGCCACGTAAGCCAGGTTGCCCACCACCGCGACGTCCAAGGCAGTACCCGATGTATCGGCAGTCGCAATGAGTCGAGGCCGCGTGGGGTCGCTGATGTCAATGACGTGCAGGCCGGCGCCTTCCGCGGTCACGTAAACGCGATTTGAAATCACCGTCAGCCCGGCCGCCCAGCCAAACGTGTCGAAGCGGCTGAGGAGTTCACAGCGTGCAGGATCGCTCACATCGAGGATCACCAGTCCACCCCGAGCGTCGCCGATGAACGCCAGATGCCCCGCAATTCGGACGCATCGGGCGATGCCACCGGTTTCAAAGCTCCCGGCCCACTGCGGGTGCGCAGGATCGCGGATGTCGAGAATCAGCAAGTCAATGTCATCTGCGACGTAGGCATAATTGCCGGAAACCACAACGTCCATTGCATTGATGGCGCCATCGTATTGGCCAACGAGCCGTGGTTCGGCGGGATTGCTCACGTCAACGATCTGCACGCGGTCGCCCTTGGCGAGATAAGCCAGGTTGTCTTTCACGCTGACGCCGTGGGTGAAACCGTCACTGAAAGCATTCGTGATCAAAACGGGCGCGGCCGGGTTGGCCACGTTGATAATCTCAAGACCAGCCGCGAAGCCCGCGACATACGCGTGCTGACCGGACACGGCAACACCGTAGGCATCCCCCCGCGATTCGACTCCGCCGATCCATGTGGGCCGTTCCGGATTACTCACGTCAATGATTTGCAGGCCGTTTCGACCATCAGCCACATATGCCTGTTGGCCCTGCACCGTGACGCCCAGCGCCCGACCGGCCGTCTCGAGAACGGACAACGAACGCGGAGCGGCGGGCGCCGAGATGTCCACGAGTTCCAAACCCGCATCGCCCACCGGCAGACAAGCGACGTTGCCGGCCACCGCGATGCCCACGGCCGCGCCCGCGGTGTACGCGTCGCCGATCCGGCGTGGCGCCGATGGCGTGGTGAGATCAACAATCTGAAAGCCGCCGGCGTATTCGGCGGCAAGGGCGTATGGGCCCGCGCGGGTCACGCTGCGCGTGGAATGGAACGAATCCACGTGGCCAACGAGCCGTGGTTGTGCGGGATTGCTCACGTCAATGATCTGCAGGCCGGCGAAATCATCCGCCACGCACGCGATGCCGTTGGTTACGGCAACCTCGATGGCGTAACCATCCGTCACGATCCCGCTGACGAATCGCGGCGTTTCTGGATTGCTCACGTCAATGATTTGAAGTCCCGCTTCATCGTCCGCGATGTAGGCGTAATCGCCCGCCACGGCGATGCCGCTGGCATAGCCCGGTGTGTCATAGCTGCCGACCTGCCTTGGATTGGCGGGCTCGCTGACATCAATGATCAGCAGCCCGCCCTCATCGGCCGCGACGAACGCGCGCGTCCCGACGACCGCGACATCCACCGCCAGCGTTTGCGTCGTGAGAGCGCCAACGCGGGTCGGGTTTGCCGTCTGGGTGATATCAACGATCTGCAGGCCGCCCTGGAAAGAGGCCACGTAGGCATGAGCGCCCGACACCGCGATCTCGTAAGCGTATCCATCAAGGGCCAGATGGCCAACGCGCCCGGGTTTTCGCGGATCTGATACGTCAACAATCAGCAGGCCGCTGCCGATGCAAGTGTAAGCGAGCCCGTCGCGCAGGTGAACCGCTTGCGCCTCTCCCCGCGGATGCCCCGGCCACGCGCCACGGAGGATGGGACTCGAATCCATGGCACAGACAGAGAGGCTTATCAGCGCGCACGCGACGCCGACCAATAGGTGCTGCGTTACGAAACGAAAGTTGGTTTTCATATTCATGGTGCGAGAATTAAACGCGAACGAGTGATGAGGTAAATGGAACGAAAGAGGGCATTCAAAACTCCATGCGACCCGCTTGGCGCGAGATCAGAATTCTTGCAGCAATCGCCCGGCACCCACCAAGGCGCCTTCGAATCCGTTTTCCCGGAGCGCATACCAGAAGGTCACCGCATTGATCCCCAGGATCGGAATCCCAATGACCGGCTCCAGCTTCTCCGTAACGTCAATCAAGCTCATGTTCGTGCCACACTGGACGACCGCGTCCAGTCTGTTTTCGGCGGTTGCCAACAACTCCAGGATGGCCTTTTCCTTGGCCCAGTCCGGCACGTGCCCGATGTGCAGGGCGTTCGCGCAGGAGAAGCCAACGCTCGAGACCACTTCGAAACCCAGGTCCTCGAACATCTGCGTTGCGAACTCGTTTCCTTTCCGATCGAACGGAGTCAGCAGCCCGATTCGCTTCGCGGCATACTGCTCCAGAGCGGCGCGAATGGCCTCATGCCAGGTTGCCCAAGCCAGGCCGGAGTACGCCTCGATGTCCACCATGGGCGCGCGGATCGCTTCGATGCCGCCGAGAATGTGCTCCAGGCTCATGCCCATGATCAGGTATTGCGGCTGCGCCAACGCGGCCGCATCCACCGCCGCCCGCAGTCCGCCCAGGAACTGTTTCTTGTACTCCACCAGGTCCGCTTCGGTTTCCAACTTCGGCTTCGGCGTCAGGACGGTGGTCGTGTGGAGGCCGACGCCACGCAGCCCGCGTGGCCCCTGGTTCTTGAAGATGATGCTCCAAAGTTCGTGCTCCATGCTGGTATTCGTGGCGGGGATGATCAGTCCAAACTTTCTTTTGAAACTCCTCACGTCGGGATATCCCCGGGAGGAGTCCAGCTCGCCGAAGCTTTCCGCCTTCCTGCCATTGTGAATGACGCCGGGAGCAGCCAGGGCGGGCATCGGCGCGGCATTGACATCGGGAATGGTGATCCGCTTCCCGGAAAGTCTGCCGATGATCGTCTGAGGCAAGGTGGTCGAGTTCATAATTTTTGGCGGAACCTCAAGGGATCATCGCGTCGCGAAGCTTCGCCGTGTCGGTGAATTGGCGGAAGCGTGTTATCCGCCCGTCGCGCACTTCATAAACATGCGCGAAGGCGGCGACGGTGGATTTGCCTGTCCCGCGATGCGTTCCGTGATATTCGCCCAGCGCGACAATCGCGTGTCCTGCATCGAGCCACTCGATGACGACCGCCCGCCACGAGTCCCACTCGTCGCGAAACTTAGCGAAGACATCGTTCAGCACGGCGTCAGCGCCCACGTGACGACCGCCACCAGGGAAGCCCTCGTTTTGAATCCACTCGATGTTAGGCGCGAATAGCTCGTGAATCGTCGCCCAGTCGCGCTGACCGAAGGCTGCATACAACCGTTGGACAATGCTGAGATGGTTCATGGCATTTCGTCAATGGTGGCGAACGTGCGCCCACCGCCGGACCTTTGCCGATTTCGTTGAGTTCACCTGCATCAACCGCTTACTATCTTTCTGCATTCCTCATAGTCACCCGCGCCGGCGACTCTTCGCCATGGCCTGACAATCCGCGGTGATTCGTGCGCAAAACCTACACCCGGATGCGAGGCGGGAAAATGGAACGAAAGGTGAAGCCGCCGGGCAGCCGCGCAATCCCCTGGCATCCCACCCTCGGGGCAGCATCATCACGAGCGGAAATACAACCAGCGCGGTCCGCATCGCCAATAACGCGACAGGGGCGGAAGTACGTGGAATTTCCCAATGCTACAGCGGGCGGCGAAAGATCGGTGGGAGAACTTGGGCCGCGAAAAAGGCGTTCAGCCCCCCGTCTCAAAGCCTGGATAAAGCGTCATTCCGCCGTCCACATAGATTGTCGCGCCGTGAACGTAGTCCGAATCGTCGCTGGCGAGCCACACGACGGCACGGCCAATGTCTTCCGGTTCGCCGATGCGCTTGTAGGGGATGAGCTTCATCAATTCACGATACGCCTCGGGCGTACCCCAGGCTT
>CAZCZP010000027.1:5158-25611 GCA_964502895.1 uncultured Bifidobacteriaceae bacterium | reverse complement strand
CAAGCGGGCCAACCCAGACGAGCAACTTCGTCAGATGCTGCTGCGGAGACGATCTTGCCGGAGTGAGGCCGAACCGTTAGCTTTGGCTTATGAGACCGCGTGGCGACAACGCAGGCCACAAAGATTGTAGTGCTGCTTATTCGGCCCGCAGCGTATTCAGAGCTATCCCCCAACCAATGCAGCCGTCGTCCCGTGGCAAGCCGTTTGAACGTCACGGCCTTCGCCACGTAAGGAATGGCGGGAGATCGAAACCGCTCGGATGATGAGTCGGTATGAGACGAAACACCTTGGCTGCGCTGGCGTTGACCGTTCTCGGAGTGGGCCTCGGGATTTGGATGGCCACGTTCCGTGAGACGGAGTCCGGGCTGCCAACAACAGCACCGCGCCAGACCAACGCGGAAGCAGCTTCGCCTTCTTTGGCAACCGCAGCATCCACAAATTTCGGAAACATGCCGCAACAGTCCGGCAGATCCCGCACGGCAACTTCAACCAATCGCGTGCCGAACGCGGTTAATCCTTCACGCGTGCTCGCGTGGGATGTCGCTTTTCTGACCAAGTTGAGCAATGCCGCGAGTGGCGATTCAATTCAATTTCCGTTGCCCGGCGGCCAGACGGCTGCCGGCAAAATTGGCCATCTTCGGCGAAGCAATGGGAACGTCATATATGCTTCGGGAGAACTGACCGAGCCGGAGGCGGGACGTTTCTTCTTCCAACAGCAATCCTCGCGGGGTGTGGCCGGTGATTTCGTCGGCGTGGTGGAATTTCCGGCGAGCCGACGCGCTTACCGCATCGAGCCGACTGGTCCCGGTGGAGAAGCGGAACTGGTCGAGCGGCGGCTTGAAGAAGTTCTGTGCGTGGACTTGCCTCGGCCAGGCGATGGAAGCGCTGGTGCGGTCGAAAAAATTCCGCCATTGAACCCGGCGGATTTTCCCGATCTACCCGTCCCCGATTACCAGAACGGCGTTCCGGTGCTCGAGAGCCTGCCCGGGGCGACGGCTGTGATCTACTTGGATTTCCAAGGTGGCTTCACGGCGGCGTGGGGAGGCATCGCGTATGGACGACCGGCGTTCAACGACATGCAGATTCGTGAAGTCTGGCAACGGGTGGCGGAAGATTTCCTGCCGTTTCGGATCAACGTGGTCACGGACCTCCAGATTTTTCAAAGCGCGTCGGAGAACAGCCGCCAGCGCGTGATCATCACACCGACGGACACGGCCACGCCCGGCGCGGGTGGCGTGGCTTACATGGGTTCGTTCAACTGGACGGGCGACACGCCGTGCTGGGTTTTTGTGACCAACAACGCGGCCTATTGCGCGCAGGCCGCTTCTCATGAGACCGGCCACACGTTGGGCCTGAGCCACGCCGGACGATTCGTCAACGGAACGTATTCGGAGTATTACGCCGGTCACGGCAGCGGCGAGACCGGCTGGGCGCCGCTCATGGGCCTGGGTTACTACCGAAACGTCACGCAATGGAGCAAAGGCGAATACGCCGATGCCGACAATCCGCAGGATCAATTGGCCGTCATCGCCTCGCAGAACAACGTGCGCCATCGCGCCGACGACACGGGCGAGGCGCTGGCAACGGCGCGCTGGCTGGAAATTTACGATGACCTTACGACGAGCGCGGAGGGAGTGATCGAGACGACCGCTGATACCGACGCGTTTCAATTCACTACTGCTGGTGGGGACGTTTCACTGCGCGCCAATCCAGTGAGCCTGGGTCCAAACCTGGCGTTGGAGGTCGCACTTTTCGATTCTGCCGACCAACTGATTACCTCCGACAGTCCTCAATGGTTCCTTGGCGCCTCCATCTCGACAAACATACCAGCGGGCACTTATACGTTCCGCGTCACCGGCTCTGGCCGAAACAACCCCCTGACCGATGGCTTCACGACTTACGCGAGCCTTGGCTATTACTCTGTAACCGGTTCGGTCGCCAACGCGCGGAGGCAAACCCGCTTTGGCATCCCGGAGAATCTGCCCAACGGGACGACACTCGGAACCGTGCCGGCCAACAATCCCAACAACGACCCCCTCGCGTACGTCCTCACCGCCGGCAATTTCAGCGGCACGTTCGCGCTGAACAATTCCGGAGTGCTGTCCGTGGTGAGCAACGCGTTCCTCGATTACGAAGCGCTGGGCCGGAACTCCCAATTACCCGTACAAGTCGAGTTGTTTGTGGACATTCTCAACTCGACCAATCCGGGTTTGAGTGAAACCAACCGTCGCGTCGTGGTAGCGGTTACAAATGTAAACGAGCCGCCGACGCTTTCGGCCATGCGCGTATCGCCGTGGGCGATCGCGTTTCTCGGTGGCGGGATACCGGGGCCGTTGGGCGGAGGTCTTGGTGGCAACGCGACGTTCTCTTGTTTCGGAAGTAATTGCACCTTTCGCCTGTCGGTGTTGGAGCATACGCCACCCGGCACGGTCCTGGGCACGATGCTCGGAGCGGATCCGGATTCCTACACGCGACTTTCCTATTCCATCATTGCCGGGAACAGCAACGGGCTGTTTGAAATCAGCAGCGCATCGGGAGAAATCACCATTGCCGGTGATCTCGTCGCCGCGACGCGGAACCTCCACGAGTTGCGGATCGCCGTGTCCGACCAGACCGCGCCACTTCCGTTGACGGCGACGGCCACGGTCATCGTCAGCGTGGAGTTGCCGTATCGGCGCGGCAGCATTGCTTACGCAGTCTATACGAACGTGAGCGGCACTTTTCTTGGCGAGCTAACGAATGCGCCCTCGTTTCCGCGCGATCCAGCGCTGGAAAAGCAGGTCGCCCGATTCGAGGCTGACATCGATCGGGGCGATGATTTCGGGGCCGTGATGCGCGGCTATCTGCTCCCGCCCGCCACCGGTAGTTACAAATTTTGGATCGCCAGCCGGAACAACAGCGAGCTGTGGCTCGGCAACTCCACAAATCCCGCGGCGATGATGCCCATCGCTCAAGTCAGTGCGGACGGCGGCACGGATCGTTACGAATGGACCAAATACCCGGGCCAGGAATCCGCCTCCATCCTTTTGCCCGCCGGCCATGCGTACTACATCGAGGCGCGCATGAAGGCGGGCACGGGCGCCGACCATCTCGCCGTGGCGTGGGAATGTGCTGAAGCCGGCATTACCCGCGAGATCATCCCGGGCCAATATCTCGCGCCGCACTTCATGAATTATGTGCCGCACCCGAAGGGATTCTCCGCGAATCTGCGAAGGGACGCCATCAGCGGCAGCCGTCTCGGAACGGTGACGGTCGCTGACATCAACAGCAAAGATCGACATGCGCTAGGCCTCACCTCGGGAAATGAAGCCGGGCTGTTCGACATTGATTCGCGCACGGGCTCCGTTCAACTGATCAACGAAGCCGCGTTAGCCGCCTCGACTCAAGCCCAATATCAACTTGAAGTGCTGGCGACCGACGATGGCGTGCCGCCGCTTTCAGGCTCAACGATTGTTACAATTCTTCTCGTGCCGACGAACGCCTTGCCGGAAGGTTTCCAGCATCAGGAGGTCTGGACCAATCTCGGCGCCGCATCCCTGAGCGCGCTGACGAGCCATTCCAGCTATCCGAAACGCCCAGCCGCGCTGCGAGCGCTGACGGAGTTCGACTCGGGCATCGGAGGTTTTTCAGGAAACTGCGGCTCGCGCATCCGGGCTTGCGTGACGCCGCCCGACACCGGCCTTTACACTTTTTTCATCGCCTCTGACGACGAGAGCCAGTTGAAGTTCAGCCATACTTCAAACGCGATGGATGCGGCGATTATCGCGTGGGTTGACTCGCCGACCGGTCCACGGGAATGGACGCGAAATGATTCGCAACGGTCGGGTGAAAAATGGCTCGTGGCCGGCCAGCGTTATTACCTGGAGACGTTGCAGCAGCACTCAGGAGGGCAGGGGCACGTCGCAGTGGGATGGGCCGGTCCAGGAATTTCCGGCACGAGTGTCATCTCGGGAACGTTTCTATCAGCGGTTGACATTGAGTTTCCCCCGGAACTTGCGGACGGGTCGCTCAACCTTTCTCTCGCGGCAACCAATGGGACGCTTGTTACAACGTTGGTCGCAACGGATAGTCCGTTGGACGCGCTCACCTACAAAATTCTCTCAGGCAACGTCAGCAACACCTTCGCCCTCGACCCCGAAACCGGGCAGCTCGTGGTGGCGGACAACCGGCTGCTTGCGGATTACAGCGTGACGAATTTCAACCTCGTCATTCAGGTGCAGGATTCAGGTTACGCCGGCCTCTACCCGCTGAAGTCCGCGCAAGCATCGCTCAACGTGCGAGTCGTGGACGACACGCCCGCCTTCACCTGGAACGGCAGCGGCGCCGACAACAACTGGAGCACAGACGCGAACTGGACCACCGGCCGGCCGAAGAACGGCAGCAAGCTTACCTTTACCGGTTCAATCCGGCGGACCAACCGCAACGACCTGCTCCAGCGAGTTGGCTTGGTGCGGCTCTACAACGGCGGGTTCCGCGTGGAAGGCAATCCGCTCGTTCTGGCAGGCGGATTCACCAGCAGCGGCAACAACACATGGGCCGTTAATTCCGTCCTCGATGGCCGGCAGACTTTCACAACTTACTTCGGGACGACGACCGTGGCGGGGTCAATCGCGAACAACGGCCACGACCTGACGCTGATTGTCAGCGACACTTTGCGCCTTGAGGGCGTCTTGTCCGGAACCGGCGGCTTGTTCGTGACCGGTGGGAAACTGCTGATCACGGGGCAAAACACCTATACCGGGCCTACGGTGATCACCAGCCATTTCGTTCTCACCAACTCAGGCTCCATTTCCGGCAGTTCAAACATGACTCTGCGAGGCATTCTCGACGGTCGAGGCTTGGTTGGCGGCTTGACGATTGTTCCAGGTCAAACGCTCAAGGGCCAAGGGGTCGTACTGGGCCCTGTAACCATCGCCGGCACGCTCGCGCCCGATTTGCAACCAGCCGGCCTATTCGTCAGCCCAGCTTGGTTCACCTTCAGCAACCGCCTGGTTCTGGCAGGTGATACTCGCATCCAAATCAGGTCCACATCTTCCCCGCTTCCACAGCAAACCAACTACGGCAACTTTCTGGTAAGTGACGAACTGGAGCTGGGTGGCCGGCTGATCGTGACAAATCTGGATTCGACGGCGACGCTGGTGGCCGGCAAGGCGTTCAAACTTTTCAGCGCCGCGCGGTTCACGAACTGGTTCGCGAACATGAAACTGCCGCCGCTTAGTGCCGGCTTGCGCTGGGACTCGAGCCGGCTCGCGGTGGACGGTACGATTCGCGTCACCGCCTCGCCACCATTGATTCTGCCTCCACAGTTTCTCCCGCTCATTTCTACGAACGGTTCCATTGTGATCCGGATACAGACTGTTTCGGGGTTTACATACGTGCTGGAATCCGCCGCTTCCCTGCCGGCCGCCAACTGGACGGTCGTTGGCACGCGTTCGGGAACGGGCGGCCTGGTGACGTTCAGCATTCCGGTGGACCCAGCCGCGACCCAACGGTTTTTCCGGGTCAGGATTAATTAGCGACTGCTGTCCCGAAACAGCATGTTGCGTTTTCGAGGTTGTCGCCATTTGCGTCCCGGCTTACGCTTCAACCAATCTGGCTGCGAGATGCTTGTATTCGACCTTGTGCAAAACCCAACTGAGAGAATTCCCCGAACGATTTCTCGCTTGGGCTTGCGGAGCCAGTGGTTGCCGGGCGTGCCGGGCTGTGGCGCCCGGACTGGGGGCGCACCCACGGCGGCGCGTCCTGCCTTGAGCCCAATGGCAAGGGCGTTCACAAGACGCGTGAAAAAAAATCGCGGTTCAGTGCTGCGGGCGGTGCGGCTCGTTTCGTTGCTCCTGTTGAATACCGTGCCCGTCTATTCAGCCTCGTCGGAACTCCCTTTCCAAAATTATTTCACCCGCGTCCTGCAGACCGAGGACGGGCTGCCACAGAATGCCGTCACGGCCATTGTCCAGACCCGCGATGGATACTTGTGGTTGGGCACGTACAACGGCCTGGCGCGTTTCGATGGTGTGCGGTTCACCGTGTTCGCGGAGGGACCCACCCCGGAATTGCAAAGCAGCCGCGTGACCAGCCTCTTCGAGGACCATGAGGGCGCACTGTGGATCGGCCACGAAACGGGCGGGCTGACGCGATTCAAGGACGGACGCTTCCAAGCCATGGAAATTCGCGCCGCCTGGAAAGGCGGCAAGATCGCCGCGATGGGCGCGGATGCCGCCCGGGATTTGTGGCTGGTCAATGAGGAAGGCGTAATGGCGAGGTTTCGCGACGGCCTCGTGCTCAAGCCCCGGGACGGTTCGTCGCCGGGAATCGTTTCGCTGGTCACCGGCGCCGACGGTGCAATGTGGATTGCGTGCGAAGGTAAATTGTCCCGGCTTCAGGGAGACAAACTCGTGCCAGTTGATTTTGGCGGCGGCGCGGACTACATCCAGGGCATTTGTGCCGCGCGCCGGGGAGGGCTTTGGGTGGCGAGCGAAGGTCGCGTGCGAAAGTGGCAGGATGATCGGTGGACGGCTGATCTGGGCGAAGCGCCCTGGGGTTGGATGGGGGTTTTTCCGCTGATCGAGACGCAAGACGGTTTGCTCGCTGGCGGAACGGTGGACGCGGGAATTTACCTCGTTATTCCCGGCGGCGGCTCACTGCGCTTCAGTCGCACCAACGGACTCCCGCAAAACTGGGTGCGGTCGCTATGTGAAGACCGCGAAGGAAATCTGTGGATCGGCGCCGGCGGCGGCGGCCTGGTGGCGCTGCGCGCCGGAAAAGTTGCCGCAGTCAATCCGCCAGACCACTGGCAGGGACGCGCTGTGTTGTCCGTCAACGTTGCCCGCGACGGGGCAATGTGGATTGGCACGGAGGGTGCCGGGCTTTACCGGTTTGACAACGCGCAATGGCGCCGTTACGCCGAGAATGAAGGTCTGGCAAATCCCTTTGTGTGGTCGGTTTCCGAGGATGCGCAGGGCCGGCTCTGGGCCGGCACGTGGGGCGGAGGAGTGTTCATCTTGCGCGGCCATCGGTTCGAGCGCGCGCCCGGGCTGGAGAATTTGACGGCACCCGCGCCAGCCTTGTTGCACGCGATGGATGGCGCTTCGTGGATCGGCACGGGCGAGGGTTTGCTTCGCTACGAAGCCGGCGGCATGACGTGGTTCGGGAGGCAACAGGGTTTGGAGTTGGCGGATGTCCGGGCCGTGGTGCAAGCAAGCGATGGCACCGTCTGGTTTGGCATGTCCGGCGGCGGGCTGGGCCGGGTCAAGGACGGCGCGGCGCGCCAGTTCAGGAAGAGCGAGGGCCTCTCGAGTGATTTCGTCCACTGCCTGATGGTCGAAACCGACGGCACGCTTTGGATCGGGACGGCCGGGGGCGGATTAAACCGGTACAAAGACGGCAAGTTTAACGCCATCAGCACGAAACATGGCCTCGCCGACTCGGTCATTTGCCATATCGAAGCGGACGAGCGGGGATTCTTCTGGATGAGTTCGCACGGGGGCATTCTGCGCGTCAGCAAGCGGGAATTGGATCGGTGTGCCGATGGTGAATTGAGTGAAGTCCACTGCCTGACGTACGGCAAGGGTGACGGCTTGCCAACGCTGGAGTGTTCGGGCGGATTGCAGCCCGCCGGCTGCCGCACACGCGACGGGCGGCTGTGGTTCCCCACGAGCAAAGGGCTGGTGGCCATCAACCCGAACGATGTCAAACGCAACCAGCTTCCTCCGCCCGTGGTGATCGAGGAAATGCTGGTGGATGGCCAGCCGGCCGCGAGGAAGGGCGCGGACGAATCGGCACGGCGAATTTCCCCGGGACGGCAGCAGTTTGAATTTCAATACACCGGGCTTAGTTTCACAGCGCCCGAAAAGGTCCGCTTCAAACACCGCCTTGAAGGTCTGGAGACCAAGTGGGTGGAGGCGGGCCCGAAACGAGCCGCCAATTACAGCCACATTCCGCCGGGCAATTACACGTTCCGGGTGCTCGCCTGCAACAATGACGGCGTGTGGAATGAATCGGGCGCGTCGCTCGCGTTCACCGTTTTACCATATTTCTGGCAGACCTGGTGGTTTCGCGCACTCGCGGGCTTGAACGCGGCGGCCATTGTCGCCGGCAGCGTGCTCTTGGCCGCGCGCCGCAAGATGCGCAACAAACTCGAACGAATCGAACGGCAACGCGCCGTCGAACGCGAACGCGCGCGTATCGCCAAGGATATCCATGACGACCTCGGCGCCAGCCTCACGCGCATCACCCTGCTGAGCCAATCGGCGCGCGGTGAACTCGACCACTCGCCGGAAGCCGCCGCCGACGTGGACCGCATTTATCGCACGGCGCGTGAATTGACGCGGGCCATGGATGAAATTGTCTGGGCTGTCAATCCGAAGCACGATACACTGGACAGCTTGGCGACCTACCTGGGCAAATTCGCGCAGGATTTTCTTAACGCCGTCCATATCCGTTGCCGTTTGGACTTGCCGATGCAGCTTCCCGCCTGGCCGTTGACGGCCGAGGTCCGGCACAACTTGTTTCTTGCATTCAAGGAAGCGTTGAACAACGCGGTCCGCCACGCGAACGCTTCCGAAGTGCGCGTCTCGCTGGAAATCGAGCCGGCGGGCTTTGCGTTGCGCGTCGAGGATCAGGGCCGCGGGTTTACGACGGTCGCGGAAGCGCGCGGTTTGCAGGACCCGGCGCGACTGCTTGCGGGCAATGGATTGGCAAACATGGCGCAGCGTCTCGCGGAGATCGGCGGGCGCTGCGAAATCCAAAGCACGCCCGGTGCAGGAACCAAGGTGACGCTCTGCGTGCCCGTCAGAGTCCCCCCGCTATGAAATTGTTGACCCCCATCCGCAAAACGAAATCCAGACACCGAAACGTGCGAGACACCCCGAACTGTATCGCGAGAATCCTTCACCGCCGCAGGGCGATGCGCAGCTTCCGGCCGGTGGGATTGGCGCGAGGTTCAACATACGGGAGGCTGTCGTGAGAATTGACGACTGCGCCGTTGAGGCGCGCTGCCGTAGAATGGAGACGTCGTGAGCATTGCGGTATCCATCATCGAAGATGACGCTCCCGCGCGGGAGATTCTGGCCACCTGGGTTCGCCGCGCGGAGGACTTCCGCTTTGTCAGCGAGCACGGCAGCGCCGAGAGCGCGTTGGAAGCATTGCCGGGTCAGAAGCCGGATGTCGTCCTCATGGACATCAACCTCCCTGGCCTTAATGGCATTGAATGTGTGCGCCGGCTGAAACCCCTGGTGCCGAACACGCAGTTTGTAATGCTTACAGTTTACGAAGATGCCGACCACATCTTCAACGCGCTCGCGGCCGGAGCCACCGGTTATTTGTTGAAGCAAACGCCCCGGAGCGAATTGCTCGCCGCGCTCAAACAAGTTCATGGTGGCGGTTCGCCGATGACCAGCAACATTGCCCGGAAAATTGTCCAATCCTTCCAGCAGCACCCGCCACCGGCAACGACAGGTGAGGCCGAACTTTCACCCCGCGAACGAGAAGTGCTGGAGTTGCTCGCGCGCGGGTATCTCTACAAAGAAATCGCCGATTCCCTGGCCATCAGTTTGCCGACCGTGAACACCTACATCCGGCGCATCTACGAAAAACTACACGTTCGTTCACGCTCCCAGGCCGTCGCCAAATACGCCCATCTTCCACTCGGCGACGAGCGGCGTCCCAGTCCGTCGCGCGGCTAGAAACGGCGACTCCCGCGCCACGAACCGCCGAGCCAGCCACGCCCAGATTTGGACCGGGACAAACCTCGGGCCCGAAAAACATTGCCCGGCGGTTATCGCTTGGTTAAGCTTTGGCCCGGAAACAGCCGGAAAACATTCAGACGCGCGCGACGCGCCCTTTCAAGTGATGCCAGGAGACGCGGCCAGAAAGAATCCAGGCCCCATGCGGATTCTCCTCCAGGAAAAAGCGACGGGCCTTTACTTCGAGGCGGTCGGACATTGGACGCCGGAACCGAAGGACGCGAGGGATTTCCTCAGTTCCGTCAAAGCCATTGACTACTGCGTGACGAACAGAATCTCCGGCGTCCAACTCGTCCTCAAATTCGAAGAACAACTCCACGACATCGTGCTGCCAATGGTCACCGACCGGCGTTACCACGGCCCAAGACCCGACCACAATGCTTGAGGCGTCGGTTTTTAGCACGAAGCGACTTGCGCGTGGCGGCGTGCCGGTTATCCTGTCAACCATGAACGCAACAGACGTTGACGCAACCAACCACACACGCATCGCCACCTTGGGGCGGCGTGTGCTCACCGGTGGGCACATCACGCGGGAAGAGGCGCGGTGGCTGTTCCAGCTCGAAAGCTCGGCGGACATCCTCGACCTGTTGGCCTGGGCCAACCGCATCCGCGAACATTTCAAGGGCAACAAGATTCACCTTTGTTCCATCGTCAACGCCAAAGCCGGCGCTTGTTCGGAGAATTGCAGTTTCTGCGCGCAGTCGTCCCACTATCAAACCGGCGCGCCGAAGTATGGCTTCGTGGACCCGGAACCGGTGCAGGCCGCCGCCGAGGAAGCGAACCAAAATGGAGTGACCGCGGTTGGCTTGGTGGCGGCGTGGAAGGGGTTGAACGAAGGTCCGCTGCTGGACGAGGTTTGCGAGCGGGTCCGCGAGTTGAAAGCCAGTGGCAAGACGCGGCCGGATGTTTCGCTCGGGATCATCAAAAGCCAGCGCGTGGCCGACCGGCTGAAAGAAGCGGGTGTCGAGTGTTATGGCCACAATCTCGAGAGCTCCCGCCGTTTTTTTCCGCAGACCTGTACAACGCACACCTACGATGACCGGATCGAAACCATCGGCTACCTGAAAAAAGCCGGCATCAAGATTTGTTCGGGCGGCATCATCGGCATGGGAGAAACGCGCGAAGATCGCTGCGACCTCGCGTTCTCATTGAAAGAGATTGGCGCGAACGTCGTGCCCATCAACATTCTCAATCCGATCAAGGGAACGCCGTTTGAAAAGAACGAACCACTGGCCGTAATGGAAATTCTGAAAACCATCGCGTGCTTTCGTTTTATTCTGCCGCGAAAGGAAATCATGATTGCGGGCGGGCGCACCGTCAACCTGCGCGACGCCCAGAGCATGGTTTTCATGGCGGGGGCCAGCGCGCTCATGGTCGGCAATTATCTCACGACGCTCAATCAACCCGTCGAGAGGGACCTGCAAATGCTCAAGGACCTCGGCCTTGATCCGAGTTGGGATAGTCACGGGTTCAGCGATCAAGCGGAAGCAAGCTGCGGTTGCGGCGAAACTTGCCGCAAACCGGAAACGGCAATGGCGGGATAATTCTTCCAGCGAACAGAGTAAAATCACGGTCGGCGCGCCCAGCGCTCGAGAGCTCTTCCAGTGCAGCGACTCGGTAAAAACCATGGTGGCTATCAGGGCGAACGGATCGCGATCCTTGGCCTGCTCCAGGAAATTGAATCCACGGCGCGCGACCAAGGATGGACGGCGGACAAATTTCTCCAACATGGCGAATTCAAGTGGCTGGCGTTGCACCGTGCTGCCTCACACCGCACCGCCCACCGCCCCTCTCGCGTTTACATTTCCACCGGTATCCACGGTGATGAACCCGCGGGCCCGCGGGCCGTGCTGCGTTTGCTGGAGAAAAACTTTTGGCCATCGCGTTGCGACCTCTGGTTGTGCCCATGCCTGAATCCGTCGGGCTTTGTGTCGAACCGGCGCGAGAACGACCGGGGCATTGATCTCAACCGCGATTATCGTCATCTGCAGTCGGAGGAAATCCGCGCGCATATTGCGTGGCTGGAGCGGCAGCCATCGTTTGATGTTTGTCTGTGCCTCCATGAGGATTGGGAATCAAACGGGTTCTACGTTTACGAATTGAACCCGGACAACCGGCCATCGCTGGCTGGACCCATCGTCGCGGAAGTCGCGAAGGTTTGTCCGATTGACCGATCCGAAATGATTGAAGGCCGGCCGGCAGAAGGTGGAATCATCCGGCCCAATCTTGATCCCGAAAGTCGCCCCCAATGGCCCGAAGCCTTCTGGCTGTTCGCTCACAAGACGCGATTGTCTTACACGTTGGAAGCGCCGTCGGATTTCCCGCTCGAAACCCGCGTGAATGCGCTGGTGGCTGGCGTCAATGCGGCTTTGGCGTATCAACTGCTGGTTTAGCCGGCATGATGTTGCGAAAAGCGCTTGCGCGGATCGGTGCGGGAAATTTCGTTGCCCTCGGTTGCTTGGCCATGACTTCTGCCACCATGGCCGCCGAACAACTGGCCGTGCTCAAGGTGGGCAAGGATTCTTACACCAACGTTACGGTTACCTCTGTGACCGCCACGGATATCTATTTCAGCCACGCAAACGGAATGGGAAACGCCAAGCTCAAAAACCTGGACGTAGAGCTGCAAGAGCGGTTCAAGTTCGATTCTGCGAAGGCGAGCGAAATGGAAAAGAAACAGGCGGCTGCCAGCGCGAAGTATTTTCTCGAGGTGGCGAAGCAAAAACCCGGACCAAAACCGCAACGCGCCGAGGACGACAAACCGGCTGTCGTCGAGGAAGACGGCGACCCAGTCGTCACGAAGCTCTACGCGCGCTCGCTTCGTGGTCAGCGTCCGCCGCAGATTGTCGTCGAGCAATGGCTGACGCCGGCGCCGGAGGTGAAGGACAAATTTGTGCTCGTGGATTTTTGGGTGACCTGGGCCGAGCCTTGCCGGCGAGCCGTGCCGCACTTGAACGCATTGCAGTCGAAATTCAAAGACCGGCTCGTCGTGATGGGAATCAGCAACGAGCCCGTTGAAGAAGTGAAAAAGATGGCATCGCCTCAAGTGGATTACTTTGTCGGCACGGACACGCAAGCGCGAACGTACAACGACCTGGAAGTTCGCGGAGTGCCGCACACGATTTTGGTGGACCCGGCCGGAATCGTGCGGTTCGAAGGGCCTTCGGTCTTTCTCGAAGAATCGGCTCTCGAACGCCTCCTCGCCAAATACTCGAAGTAGCGGAAAGCGCGCGGCGTTATTTCAAGGCCGCCTCGCGCCGTTTCATCCAGGCGCTACCCAGGGATTTCAACGTATCGGCTTTGAGTGTTCGCTCGGCCAGCGGAAACACGATTCGCTCTTCCTTGTCGAAATGTTTCCGGCAGGCGGATACCGCATGCAGCAACTGTTTCCGGGCCAGCTTTACCTGACGGGCTTTTTGGACATCCAGCAAGCTCTCGTCAATTTCGTCGTGCTCGTCGTGAAACGTCTCGCGCTGGCCGATCTGCTCGAAGCAATGTTCCAGCGGCGCGATAAAAAGTTCGTCCTCCGTTTCCGAATGCGCCCGCAGCAGCGTTTCGAGCGTGGCCGCCAGCGACCGTAGTTCTGCCAGCGTCTTCACCTTGGGCGCGGATTGTTCGATGTGATCGAACAAGTTGTGAAACACCACGTGTTCGGCGAGGAGGATTTCCGTTATCTTCATGATCCAGCAATAGCAAATTGCCTGCCCAGCAAATAACCAGCCGCGGCAGATTGCGCCAGTGATATTTTTTGGGCCGGCACCATTAGCGGAGTCGTTAACAAGATAATAGACGCGACGGTAGCCGGATTGGCCGAAGAAAGCCCAACATGAAGGTGACTCCGCAACTCGTGTGTGGTAAAATGTTCCGAATTATGTTGGGACGCATGTTGTTGGTGTTGTTGAGTTGTTCGATGGTTTACCGATCCGCCGCAGTCGTGCTGGTTCCAGAAAACAGCACGTGGCGATACTTGAAGGGACTCTCTGAGGCCTCGGCTCCCGATCCTTCGGGCTGGCGCGAATTGTCGTTTGACGATTCCAGTTGGACGACCGGCCAGGCCGCTTTTTTTTATGAAAACCAGCCGGGCAGCGCAAACGCCTTCACGGGAAACTCGTTATTGGGTGACATGTTTGGCGGATACTCTTGCGTGTTCTTGCGGCAAACCTTCGTGTTGGCCAATCCCAATGACGTCGCGGATTTGGACGTAGCGGGGCGGAGCGATGACGGCTTCATCGCTTGGATCAACGGCCGCGAGGTCGCCCGTTTCAACATGCCGGATGGCGAAATCGCATATTCCGGAGTCTCCAGTCCCGCCTTGCCGGAGCCAATTGGCTGGTGGACGAATACCCTCACCGGCGTTGAGAGTTATTTCGCGGCGGGCACGAACGTGTTCGCGGTTCAAGCGTTCAATTCTTCCGCCGGTCAGAGTTCGGATTTTATCATAAACGTCGCGCTCTACTTCACGCCCGACGTGAGTGGACCGACGATGACTTTGCAGTATCCCGCCCCCAATTCCGTGGTCCGAGACCTGGGATCCATCGAAATCGCGTTCAATGAACCCGTCACCGGCATCGAGGCCGGCGACCTGCGCGTCAACGATCTACCAGCCACCAACCTCACCGTGGTGTCTCCTTCGCAATTCCTTTTCTCGTTTCCGCCCCAGCCCACCGGCGCGGTGCAAGTAGCCTGGGCTGCCGGGCACGGCATTCGCGATTTGAGCAGTGCTTCCAACCTTTTCACGGGCGGAAGTTGGTCCTTTGTTCTCAATCCAGACGCGCCGCAGGGCGTGATCATTTCCGAATTCATGGCCTCCAACAGCGGCGACCAGCCCGGTTCTCTGCGCGACAGTTTCGGTGACGCCTCGGATTGGATCGAACTCTACAACTCCAGCGGTTCGGCTGTGAGCCTGACGGGTTGGGCCTTGACCGACGACTCCGGAGACTTGGGGAAGTGGCGCTTCCCCGCGACGATCCTTCCGGCCGATGGTTTCGTGATCGTCTTCGCGTCGAATCGCGACACAAACGTCGCGGGACAATTGCACACGAACTTCAAACTCTCGACGTCGCCGGGCTTTCTCGCATTGGCGGACGCTGCGGGCAACATCGTTTCTTCGTTCACCCCGGATTACCGGCAACAGTTTCCCGATGTCTCGTATGGGCGCGACCGGTTGGACCCGTCGCTGCTTGGGTATTTTACAAATACGACACCGGGCGCGGCCAACGCCGATCGCGGGGCCGGGTTTGGGCCGGAGGTGCAATTTTCCCGCGCGAGCGGCGTGTTCGTAACTGATTTCTCTCTGGCCTTGACCGCCAGCGATTCCAACTACGACATCCACTACGAGTTGGTCACCACCAATCTGGCTTACGGCACGCCTGCCATTACGAATATCCCGACCACCGCCTCGCCGCTTTACACCGCGCCCATTACCATCAACAACACGGCACAAGTCCGCGCACGGGCCTTTCCACGACAAGCAGGTTCGTGGCCCGGTCCGCCGCGATCGGAAAGTTACATCAAAATCTCCCCCGCCACGGCTGCGTTTGGATCCGACCTGCCGGTCATTTTGCTCCACAATCTGGCCGGCGGAACGCTTTCAGCGGCCGCCCCGGCGCAAGACCAGGGCGTGATTATGATGGTCTTTGAACCCGTGAATGGGCGCACTTCGTTGACAAATCCGCCTACTCTGGTCACGCGCGCGGGGTTCAACATCCGGGGCAGCAGCACGGCTGGCAATCCTCAATACAATCTGGCGGTCGAATCCTGGGACGAATACAATCAGGACAACAAGGTTGCACTGCTTGGGTTGCCCGCGGAATCCGATTGGGTGTTCTTCGCGCAGAACGGATTTGATCCCGTTTATCTTCATAACCCGCTCATGCACCAGCTTTCACGCGATGTCGGCCGCTATTCCGCCCGCACCCGTTTTGCCGAAGTCTTTCTCAACACCGCAGGCGGCATGCTCAACTTCACCGCCCCAGCCGGCGGCAATTATTTCGGCCTTTACACGATCGAGGAAAAGGTTAAACGCGACGGGAACCGCGTAAACATTGCGAAGCTCGAACCCCAAGTGACCAGCGCTCCCGATGTGTCCGGCGGTTATTTGCTCAAAATTGATCGCGCGGATTCGGACGAAAGAACTTTTTATGATTCCTACCTGCAAGGCAGCATTGTGTTTCAAGATCCGCCCGGGCTGGAGATGGTGACCGCCGCGCGGCAGGCCCAATACAATTACATTACGACCTACTTCTCCCAATTCGGCGCGGCGCTTTGGGGGCCGAATTACACCAATCCGGTCACCGGCTATGCGGCTTACATTGACGTGGATTCCTGGCTGGATCATCACATCCTCAATGTCCTGTCCTTCAATGTGGATGCGCTCCGGCTCAGCGGATTTTTCTACAAGGATCGCGCTAAGAAAATCGAGATGGGGCCGCTCTGGGATTTTGACCGCTCGCTGGGTTCGACGGACTCGCGTGCGTTCAATCCACGTCTCTGGCGTGTGCAGGCGGGCGGCGACCAGGGCACGGACTTTTTCGGTAATCCCTCGTTGCTGGGAGTGCGTTGGTGGCAGCGGCTCTTCACCGATCCGGATTTTTGGCAACGCTGGATAGATCGCTGGACGGAGCTGCGCCGCGATGTTTTTGCCACGAACCACCTTTCTGCCCGCGTGGACATGCTCGGAAACCAGGCGCGTCTGGCGCAACCCCGCCATGTCTCCCGCTGGGGCAACGGGCCGCGTTCGGGAACCGCGTCGGCCAATGGTTACAGCCACACTTTTTCCGGCGGTTACCAGGGCGAACTCAATTTTCTCAAGCGTTGGCTGGCTGACCGTGTTGATTTCATTGATACAAATTTTCTGCGCGCGCCGGTTTTCAGTGGCAACGGCGGTGCGATCACCAGCGGGTTTCAACTCACCATCACCGCGCCGGGTGTCCTCGCGAATACGACTACTTATTACACTCGAAATGGAACTGATCCACGGCTGCCTGGCGGCGCGATCAATCCCGCGGCTTTTTCCGCCACGGCGCCGGTCAATCTGCTCCTGACCAACAATGCCCGTGTCTTTGCGCGGAATTACAATCCGGCTCACAGCAACATGACGGGCGGGGCGGTTGGCGGCAACCCGCCTATTTCCAGTCCCTGGTCGGGGCCGATGATTGCCACGTTCGTTGTCACGACTCCGCCGCTGGCCATAACAGAGATCATGTATCATCCCGCGCCTCCCGTAGGCGGCACGAACGTTGAAGGTGACTTCGAGTTCATCGAATTGAAGAATGTCGGCGCAGCGACGTTGAATCTTGTTGGGGCGCGTTTCACCAACGGAATTGATTTTTCTTTCACAACGACCAATGCCTTTACGAACCTCGGTCCAAACCAATATCTCGTGCTCGTAAAGAACAAGTCTGCGTTTCTCTCGCGTTATCCGGGGGTCACAAATATCGCGGGGGAGTTCACCGGTAGTCTGGATAATGCCGGCGAACGGCTCGCGCTCGAAGGCCCGCTGAAGGAGCCGATTCTCGATTTCAGTTTTGGTGACGCTTGGTATCCGGTGACGGATGGCTCGGGTTTTTCGCTTGTCATTCGCAACGAAAGCGCGGCGTTCAATACCTGGACGAACCCCGCGAGTTGGCGCGCCAGCGCCGCTCTAGGCGGGTCACCTGGCCGCGCTGATGCCGCGGCGCCAAACCTCCCCGCGATCTTGATCAGCGAGGCTTTGACGCATACCGATCCGCCGCAAGTGGACAGCATCGAACTACACAATCCGACTGGTTCGTCGGTAAACGTCGGCGGTTGGTTTCTTACTGACGATGGCGATGAACCGACGAAATATTTGATCCCGACAAACACCGTTCTGCTCGCAGGCGGATACCTCGTTTTGACGGATAACGATTTCGGTCCGGGTGGCGCGGATGCATTCAGCCTCAGTTCCCTCGGCGAAGAGGTTTTTCTATTTTCGGGTGACGGCACCAACATCACCGGGTATCGGCACGGATTCGAGTTCGGGGCGCAAACCAACGGCGTGTCCTTCGTGCGCCATGTATCCAGCGATGGCCGGGAACATTTTGTCACGCCGGAGGCCAACACGTTGGGAGGCGTGAACACGGGTCCAAAGGTTGGGCCCGTGGTCATCAATGAAATCATGTACGCCCCGCCGCCTTTTGGCTCGAACGCCAACACGCTTGAGGAATACATCGAGTTGCGTAACATCACCAGCCAGCCCGTGCCACTGTTCGATCCGATTCACCCGACCAATACGTGGCGACTGGATGGCGGCGTGCAGTTCACATTTCCGCCCGGCGTCATTCTTCCGCCGCAATCCTATTTGCTCGTGGTGAACTTTGATCCTGCGTTTGACCCCGTCATGCTGGACTGGTTTCGCTCGCGCTACGGGCTTGGCACCAACGTGGTACTGTTCGGTCCCTATTCGGGCAACCTTGCCAACGACGGCGAACGCGTTGGCCTCTACTTGCCGGACAAACCGGAAATCGCGCCTTCGCCCATCGCCGGCTTCGTTCCCTACGTGCTCGCAGAGGAAGTGGATTACGACGATCAACTGCCGTGGCCGCCGGGCGCCGACAGCACCGGTGACTCGCTGCAACGCATCGCGAGTGTCGCGTTTGCCAACGACCCGGCGAATTGGCAGTCGGGCTCGCGGACTCCCGGTCGCGTGAATCAAACTGCGACCGTTGCTGATACCGATCAGGACGGTCTGCCTGATGAATGGGAACTGGCTAACGGCCTCGACCCCAAATCTTCGACCGGCGCCAACGGCGCGCTTGGCGACCCGGACGGAGACGGATCGAACAACCGGCACGAGTTTGTCGCGGGAACCAATCCGCTCGACAATCAGGACTTTCTGCAACTCCGTGTAAACCTGACCCCGCCGTATTGCGTTCTGAGCTTTAACACCGTCCTGGGGCGAAGCTATGCTGTTGAAGCTTCCGCCGATTTGAGTTCAACCAACGGATGGTCGCAAATAGCGGTCGGCATAAACGGCAACGGCTTTCCCACCACGGTGAACGATCCTCTCGGGGTGAGCGTCCGGTTCTACCGGGTCAAAGTCACGCTCAACTGACCCAGCCCTTCTTTATGGGCCGTTGACCCACCCGCCTGAGTGGGTTGATTTTACCATGCGTTGGTGAAGGAGGGCTGGGGGATTCGATCAATGGCCCTGCTCGCGTTCGTCTTCGCGAGCGTTCTTGTCGCGCGTGAGCCACCAGACGACCACGGCGGGTCCGAAACACAGCGCCACGCCAATCGGCATGGTCATAATACTCCAAAACTCATCCATACAGGGTTGTCAGAGTGCCCAACGAGATTCTTAAGTAAAGCAAAATGCCGCCAACGTTCGGTCCCGGTTACCCGCGCACCAAACGCTCCGTCGTGAGTGGCCGATTCGTGATCGCCGGTTGAATTTTGCCCCGTCGCGCCGTCAAAATTTGTAGGCGATACCGGCGACCAGCTTGACGTCGTTATGCTTGCGGCCCGGCGCCGGCTCATTGTCGTAGGTGTCCTGGATGTACGTGCGCAGGCTCCACTTGGTGTTGATGGCGACATCAATGCCAATCTCCGCATTGACGATGTAATTCTCCCACTGACCCACTTCGGGCAGGATTTCCACCGACTGCCACAGTTTCGCCGTCTTGCTGAGTTGATGCTCGAACCGCTCCCCGAGGCGCAGGGTCATGTAAGTGCTGGTGTCGCCGCCTTGCTTTTCAAATACCACGCCCGGGCCCACTTCACCCCGCAGAAAAGTTGTCTTGTTCTTGATGAAATAATAGCCCAGGCCCGGACTGAGCGTTACGCGATACTCCACACTTGCGATGGCGTCATGCAGCACGTCGGCTCGAAACAAGCCGAAGCACCGTTCCGTAAACAGCCGGTTATACTGGCCGAACGCATGCGCGGTCTCGATGTTCTTCTCATCATCCTGCTCGCCGTAGGCGCCGTCCGCGCCCAGACTCAATTCGTTCTGGCGCCACTTCTTTTCCGCGCCGACCGCGGCGTTCAACACCACGGTCTTGCTGTTACCCCGTGTGACGGTTGCTCCCAGCGTCGCGCTGCCCGTCCACTTTGGCGGCGGCGGGTTGGAAACAGACGAGGCATTCTGGGCGCGCGTTGTCGTGGCGCATCCCAGCAAGCTGAGAACTGCGAGAGAAATTCCGATGTGGACATGAAGAGGCTTGTGCATACTGGTTTATCTTGTGGTTGTGTTTGCCTGAATCCCGTTCGTCGAACCTGCCATTCCCCCGAAGGTGATGTTCAAGCGGTCAGTCCTGCGAACGCTTACGAACCGAGGTTAGCAAGCTTCGGCGCAAGCGCAAAAGATTTTTCCTGCCCGGCATCTCCGATTGGAATTAGATTGGATTTGCTTCCCCGTTGCAACCGAATAGCCTCTGCGCATGAAAGCCCGGTCACTGTTTCCGTTAACGCTCATTCTCGCGACGCTGTCCGCGCTTGCTCAACGCGACTTCTCCAGCGTTGAAATCAAAGCCATCCCCGTCGCCAAGAACATTTACATGTTGGAAGGCTCAGGCGGAAACATCGGCGTGTCCATCGGCGCGGACGGCAATCTGATCGTAGACGATCAGTTCGCGCCGCTGGCCGAAAAGATTGATGCCGCGCTACAGAAGCTCAACCCCGGCAAACTCAAATTCGTACTCAACACCCATCATCACGGCGATCACACCGGCGGCAACGCGGCGTTCGGTGCGA
>CAZCZP010000027.1:0-5058 GCA_964502895.1 uncultured Bifidobacteriaceae bacterium | reverse complement strand
CTCAACACCCATCATCACGGCGATCACACCGGCGGCAACGCGGCGTTCGGTGCGAAGGAGGCGGTCATCATCGCTCAGGACAACGTTCGCAAGCGGCTCGCCGGCGACTCCAACCAGAAGAAAGAAGCGCTGCCCGTCGTCACGTTTGGCCAGTCGGCGTCCGTTCACTTCAACGGCGAGGAAATCAGACTGCTCCACCACGGTCCCGGCCACACCGACGGCGACAGCATCATTCATTTCACGGGCGCGAACGTCGTCCACATGGGCGACCAGTTTTTCAACGGGGGCTTCCCTTTCGTGGACCTCAACACCGGCGGCACCGTCGAGGGTTACATCAAGACCGTGGCGACTGTGTTGGAAAAGATTCCCGCTGACGCAAAGGTAATCCCCGGCCACGGCAAGCTGGCCACGGTGGAAGACCTGAAAGGCTTTCACGCGATGCTGTTGGAAACCACCGCCCTCGTGAAGAAATCCATCGCTGATGGAAAATCTCTGGAGGAAATCAAAACCGCCGGCCTCCCGGATAAATGGAAAAGCTTCGGCACGGGTTTCATCAACACAGGCCGCTGGATCGAAACCATCTTCAACGACGCCAAGAAAAAGTAACCACAGAGTCCCCCATGGAAACTGCCAGAAATCTGCTTGTTGCGATCACTCTCGCCGTAATGGCGGGTTCGACATTCGGGGCCGACGCCAACGGCAATTGGAAATCCGAATTCACCTCGCCCATCGGCCAGTTGAAATACCTCTACGCCCTGAAGGCCGACGACGACAAACTCACCGGCAAAGCCATCCGCGAATTGGACGGCCAGACGACCGAGACCGATATCAAGGAGGGCAAAGTCAGCGGCAGCGAAGTTTCATTCGTCGAGGTGCTCAAGTTTGACGACCAGGACATCCGCATTGAATACAGCGGCAGACTGGCTGGCGACGAAATTAAATTCACCCGCAAAGTCGGCGATTTCGCCACCATGGAAATTGTCGCAAAGCGCGAAAAGGCTGCTGCCACGGATGAATCCAAGCCGGCTCCCTATGGCGGGGCCGCGGGCGGCCTCAAGCTAAAGGTGATCAAGGTGGACAGCGAGGAAACCGCCGCGGAGGACGGCAAGGGCGCGAATGCCGTTGATGGCGACACCTCGACCTTCTGGCACACTCAATGGCAGGATGCCAGCCCCGGGCACCCGCACGAGATCATCCTCGAACTCAGCGCGCCCGCGAGCATCAAGGGATTCACTTATCTCGCCCGGCAGGACGAACAGGCCAACGGCACCATCAAAGACTACGAATTCTATTTGAGCAACGATGGCAAGGACTTCGGGCAACCGGTGAAGAAAGGCACCCTCGGCGAAGGCAAAGATAAGAAAACCGTGACCTTCGACGCGAAACCCGCCCGCTTCATCAAGCTCAAGGCCCTGTCAGAAATCAACGATCAGGCTTGGACCTCGGCGGCGGAGATTGGGGTGATTCAGAATTAAGGCTGACGTCAGTTTGGATGCGGCGTACGGGAATCTGAAGCTCTCAAGCTAACGGAAGCCATAATAAATGTTGAGAGATAGGGACGGGAGCAGGAATAGCAAAATCGAGATGTCGGCGAAGACAACCTCTGATTGACCAGCCTTTGCTTCGCCAGCCCGGAATATTGATATTCTATCTTTGAGGCACAGGGAGACCTGTGCACCCGCCAATACAATGCTGGTGGGCCGCCAGATTGCCTTGAGCGTCGCCGACTGCAGGTCCGTCAAGAGGAACACCATACCAGCCAATCCGATTACGATAAGGACGATATCCACCGGCGTCTCCCATGGAGCATCAGTTTTCTTCACTTCATCAGGAACTAATCGTGCATACCCTATCAGAAGGAAGAGCGCGAAGACGCAGTAGATGATGATGTAGGCGATTAGTAGGTAGAAAAACATCTCAGCACTTCCTCTGCGCCTATATGAGGACTTTCTGGTGCGTTACGTTAAGCCGGACGAACGCCGTGCCGTCATGAACATTCATTGTGCGTGCCAGAAAACCAAATTGGGCAGTGCTGGCAAGGCAATTGACTCGCCTCGGTCGTCTTGCCACCCTGCGATTATGACTCAAGCAAGAATCTCAAACTACGTTTTGTTGCTTCTCATCCTGACCCTCAGCCTGCCAACAGCATGGGCGGACTGGCCCGAATTCCGCGGGCCGCGTGGTGATGGCCATGTCCCCGCTTTGGGAGACAAGCCCATCGGCCTGCCGTTGACTTGGAGCGAGACCAACAACATCAAATGGAAAACCGAGATTCCGCATCGCGGCTGGTCCACGCCGGTCATCCTGGGGAACCAAATCTGGCTGACCACCGCCACTGTGGAAGGGCACGATTCGTTCGCCATCTGCGTGGACAAGGAAACCGGCAAAATTCTCTTCAACGAAAAAGTATTTCATACGGACAATCCCGAACCGCTGGGTAACGGAGCTTCCATGAATTGTTACGCCACGCCTTCGCCGGTGATCGAGCCGGGCCGCGTTTACGTTCACTTCGGCAGCGCAGGCACGGCGTGTCTGGACACCAAAACGGCCAAGGTGATTTGGAAACGAACCGATTTGCCTTGCCGCCATTATCGCGGCCCATCAGCGTCGCCGGTCGTGTTTGAAAATCTGTTGATCCTGACTTTTGATGGCGCGGACCTGCAATATACCGCCGCCCTGAACAAGCAAACCGGCGAGACGGTATGGAAGACCAATCGTTCGGTCGTGTGGAATGACGAGAGCGTTCCCGGTCCAATGGCCAAGGATGGAGATTTGCGCAAGTCGCACGGCACGCCGTTGATCGCGAACGTCGCCGGAAAGCCGCAATTGATTAGCGTCGGGGCCAAGGCGTCGTATGGTTACGAGCCGCGCACCGGGAAGGAACTCTGGCGGGTGGAATACAACGATTGGTCGAGTGCCCCGCGGCCATTGTTCGAGAACGGCCTGGCTTACATCGTGACCGGCCTCAGAACCAAGGAAATGTGGGCTGTCAAACCGGACGGGCAGGGCAATGTCACGGATACGCACGTCGCGTGGAAGCTCGCCACCCACATCGGCAAGTATTCGTCGCCGTTGCTCGTGGATGGATTGATTTACACTGCGGCAGAGGAAAGCTTTGTCACGTGCCTCGAAGCTGCCACCGGAACCGTCGTCTGGACTGAACGCATTGGCGGCAAATACGCCGGCTCGCCGATTTACGCGGACGGACGTTTGTATTTTCCGAGTCAGGATGGCGTGGTGACTGTTCTCAAACCCGGGCGGACGTTCGAGGTCCTGGCGAAGAATACTTTGGACGCCGGCTTCATGGCGTCACCCGCCGCGGACGGCAAAGCGCTGTATCTCAGGACGAAAACTCATTTGTATCGAGTCGAATCTGCCGACAAGAAGTGAATTGTTGAGCAAACGAAATTCCTGACGGGCCAAAGGCCGGCAAGGATGCCGGCGATCCCAGTGTGCTTTCGTTGGCTCAATTTCCCTTCGCCAATTCCTGCCACAACAGCGCGCCCATCCGTTGGCCGCGGGCGAATAAATCCAGGTCAAACTTTTCGTTCGGCGAATGAGCATTGTCGTCGGGCAGTGCGAGGCCGAGCAGCAGCGTGTCCGCGCCGAGGATTTTTTTGAACTGGTTGACGATGGGGATCGAGCCGCCTTCCCGTACCATTACGGCGTCGCAGTTGGAAGCTTTGCGCAAGGCGCGCAAGGCCGCCTGTGCGTCGGCGCTCTTCGGCGAAACCATGTAAGCCTCCGCGCCGTGGCCGCCGCGGATTTCCATGCGGACGCCCGGCGGGCAATTCGCCTTGAAAAACCGCTCGACAGCCTTCGACACTTTGGCCGGACTTTGGTCGGGCACGAGGCGAACGGTTATCTTGGCCCGCGCCCAGGCGGGAACGATGGTTTTACTGCCCTCGCCTTGATAGCCGCTGGTGAGGCCGTTGATTTCAAACGTCGGCCGCGCGGTCCGCTGTTCGTCCGACGTGTAACCCGATTCTCCGAACAACTTCGGCACCCCCAGAAATTTCCGATACGCCCCGGCGTTGAAGGGCACGCGCGCCATCTGTTTCCGCTCGTATGCCGTGAGCGGGACAACGTCGTCATAGAAACCGGGCACGGTGATGCGGCCTTGCTCGTCGTGGACTTTGGCCAACAGGCGCGCCAGGGCCGTGGCCGGGTTCGCGACCGAGCCTCCAAAAATTCCCGAGTGCAAATCGCGCGACGGGCCGTGCAGAATAACTTCCAAGGCGGCGATGCCGCGCAACGCGTAAGTGAGCGCCGGCAGACTTTTTTCCGGAATGCCGCAATCGGAAATCACGACCGCGTCGCACTTCAGTTCGGCACGGTGCTTTTTCAGAAAGCCCGAAAGGCTTTTGCTGCCGACTTCTTCTTCACCCTCGATCACGAAGGTAAGGTCGCACGGCAGTTCCGTTCCGGTCTTCAGATAAGCTTCAACAGCTTTCAGGTGCGCGAGATTCTGGCCTTTGTTGTCGCTGGCGCCGCGCCCAAAGAGTGAGCGACCGCGAATCGTAGGTTCGAAGGGCGGCGTTTTCCAAAGCTCAAACGGCTCGGGCGGCTGCACGTCGTAATGGCCATAGACCATGAAGTGGCGGCGCCCGGGAGATTTTTTCCGCGACGTCGTAGCCATGACCACGGGATTGCCAGCGGTGGGACAAAGCCGCGCGTCCAGTCCGATTTGTTTGCAGCGACGCACCAGCCATTCGGCGCAGGCCATCATGTCTTTGGCGTGTTGCGGTTGCGCGGAGACGCTGGGGAAACGGACGTATTCGCAGAGTTCGCCCACGAATCGCTTTTGGTTGCCCTTCAAATAATCCAAGACCAATTGCATGCGCGGCAGTATCGGGAAAACGGGATGAAAGCCAAGTGCAATGGCGTCGAGTCAAACGCCACGGGCACTTCTCTCATTACCACCGGGCTTCAGCCCGGTGGTTGCGCCGGCAACATGCCTGAGCCGTTTCAACGGCTTTGTTTCGCTGGCGGACAGGAAACGGTTAAAACCGTTCCTTGAATTCCTCTCGTACGTCACCCGGCTGAAGCCGGGTGTTA
>CAZCZP010000026.1:23195-25644 GCA_964502895.1 uncultured Bifidobacteriaceae bacterium | reverse complement strand
CATTGCGATTCTGGCGGCGATGATTCTGCCGGCCGTCAGCCGGGCCAGAGTAAACGCTCAGAAAGCGAAGGCCCGCACCGACATCAACAACATTGTCAACGCGATCAAACAATACGAATCGACTTACAGCCGGCTTCCCATTTCGAGTAACGCCCTCGCTTCGGTCAGTGCGGCAAGGGAGGATTTTACCTGCGGCGATTACAACGTCGTTTGCGCGGGCAGCTCCCTTAACGCTGGCTTTAAGTCCCCGTCAGGGTTCCTCACCGTCCGCGCGACTGGAACTTATCAAGCCAACAATTCGGAGATCATGGCCATCCTACTCGATTTGGAAAAGTTCCGAAACAGTGTTGACACCTTGAACAAGGGTCACGCCCTGAATCCGCAGCGCCACCGTATGCTCAACGCTTCCGAGGTGGATGGCACGACTTCTCCGGGTGTGGGCAGCGATGGCGTTTATCGCGACCCGTGGGGAAACCCCTACATCATCTCGTTGGATTTGAATTACGATGAACGCAGCCGCGATGCTTTTTATCGGAATGCGACTGTGTCCCAACAATCACTTCAATCTGGACACAACGGACTTTTTAATCCGAACGCAAACGCCACTCCTGCGAACGTCTTCGAAGCGAACGCGCCGGTTATGGTCTGGTCTGCCGGCCCCGATAAGATGATAGATCTCAATGCGAAAGCGAACGAGGGCGTGAACAAGGACAACATTCTAAGCTGGAAGTAGTCGTCGTGAAAGCTGCACCCCGTCAATCCCCAAGCCCTTGCTTCCGCAGTTCGGATGGCTGCCGGCCTTGGGATGCACTCGATTCGCGCGTGACCTCTCGTGATTCGGGAGCAAGGGCTGGGTTTACCCTGGTTGAAATGCTGGTGGTGATTGCCATCATCGGCATCCTGGCGGCCATTGCGATGCCCGTGCTTTCCAACTTCCGCACGTCGGACGCGACTTTGGCCGCCACGCGCCAGTTGCTGGCCGACGTCGAATACGCGCGCCAACTCGCCATCAGCCGGCGCACGACGGTTTACATGGTGTTCGTCCCGCCGAATTTCTTTGATCCAAATGGGAGGTGGAAGGTTTCACCACAATGGCTGAACACCACAGCGGCTACCAACCTCTGCGACAAACAACTCACCGGTTACACGTTCGTCACCAAGCGCAGCGTCGGCGACCAGCCCGGGCGCGAATCGCCTCGCTACCTGACCCCGTGGCGGACTTTGCCGGAGGGCATGTTCATTCCGATCCAGAAGTTCACGACGCTGCCCAACAATTTTTACGCGCGTGTGCCGAATCCTTCGGCCCCGGCGTCCGGGACAAATTTCAATCTCTACGGATTCAATACCAACTCGGTTCCGTTTCCCACCGAAGACTCGCCCCAGGTGCTCATGCCCTGCATTGAGTTCAATTACTCCGGCCAGGCGAATGCCGACCCGCAGGGCTACCAGATCATACCGCTGGCGCGCGGCAGCGTGATACCGGCGCGGAATCCTGCCACCAAGTCGCTGCAATTCGGTCCGCCTTCGGTCCTCGAATCGCCGGCCGGCAACGGGACCAACATCTACACACTGGTTCGCATTGACTGGCTGACCGGACGCGCGCGGCTGGAGAAACAGGAGTTTGCGCCATGAGAACCTCCGTCAACAGGGTGCATCACTCCCATTCCTCACGACAGGCGCGCGGCGAGACGGGGTTCACGATGGTGGAAATAGCCATCGCGCTGGCGGTGATTGGCTTTGCGTTGGTGGCGATCATCGGCGTGCTGCCCAGCGGCCTGGAAGTGCAGAAGGACAATCGCGAAGAAACGGTCATCAACGCGGACGCGGGGTATTTCATGGATGCCATCCGCAGCGGCGCGCGCGGCGCGGATGATCTGACCAACTACGTGTATGAAATCCGGCGTTACGAGCAACAATTCAATGCTCAAACCAATCCCGTCGGCGGCCCGGACATTTTCTCTTATACGTACGACACCTCCACGCGAAACGGCGCGACGATGTCCCCGGAGTTTCCGATCACCAACGGATTTCGCATCGTTGGTTTGCTCGGACATCCCAAGTATCTGCCGCTGAACGGCGGCTTCGTGAGCAACTATGTCGTTGCCTACGTTCGATCCTTGAGCGGACCCGCATCCGAAAAAGTTCCGCAAAGCGATGCCAGCGTGAAGGACCTGGCCTTCCGCTACCGGTTTGTCTCGGAAGTCGTCCCGGTGCCGCAGGCGTCCACGAACACGCCTTACGCGAATATTCTCCGCGGGAACTTGCATGAAGTGCGCCTGCTGTTCCGCTGGCCGTTGTTTCCCAACGGCAACACCGGGAACGGCCGGCAGGTTTATCGCACCCAGGTCGGTGGACAACATTTGTCGGTTGATCATCCCACAGGTCAAAGCCTGTACTTTTTCGAGCCAACAACTTTCGTGAACGCAAATTGACGTGAGCATCCGACGCC
>CAZCZP010000026.1:13064-23095 GCA_964502895.1 uncultured Bifidobacteriaceae bacterium | reverse complement strand
ACTTTTTCGAGCCAACAACTTTCGTGAACGCAAATTGACGTGAGCATCCGACGCCACATTTTTTCCAGCCTGGCGCAAAGCCGTTCGCGCGATGGGGCAGCTGTACCCTCGCGTTCCACGATTCACGATTCACGTTTCCCGAACCGCGCGTTCTCCCTCATCGAAATCCTCGTCGTCGTGGCGTTGCTCTCGGTCATCATCCTTGGCCTGCTGGCCATGTTCGATCAGACCAAGCGAGCCTTCACGTCCGGCATGACGCAGGTGGACGTGCTGGAAGGCGGCCGCTCGGCCATGGAAATCATCTCGCGCGAACTTTCGCAGATGTCGCCCGCGCCGTACGACAGCAACGCGGTCACCTTCTATGCGGAAATCCCGCCCGTGTCGCCGCTGTGGCAGCCGCTGCCGGGGAACAACACCGAGCAACGCCGGAACGTGCTGGAGGAAATGTTCTTTCTGACGCGCGAAGGCAACAATTGGAAAGGCATCGGTTACTGGGTGGGCGCCCCGGACACCGCCAGTATTCCCGCCGCGACCGCCAATGGCTGGGGAACACTGTATCGTTTCCAGAACACCAACATTTTCCGAGTCACGCAACCCTGGCATTTCTACGGCAACTACAACAATTTCAACCTGCGCACGCAGCGCATGAACCGGATCATTGACGGGGTGGTGCATTTCAAGGTGCGCGCCTTCGACCCGAGCGGGGTCTGGATCACGAACAGCCTCGCCGGCGGCAACACGGAGATTCATCTGGCGCAAACCGGTGCTTTCGTGACCAACGAAGTTTTGCAGTATTGGTTTACCAACCGCGCCGTCCCTGCATTCGTGGAACTGGAACTGGGAGTTCTGGAGGCGCGCACTCTGGCGCGGCTGAAATCCATTCCTGACGTGACCGCCCGCCGAAATTACCTCCAGGAACAAGTAGGCCGCGTCCACATTTTCCGGACGCGCGTTCCCGTGCGCAACGTCGAGCCCGCTGCTTACCAATGAGACTGAGCCGTCATAAGAATCTGTCACGCCCGCCCTCACCCCGGCCCTCTCCCCCGGGGAGAGGGAGAACCGTTCGGGCGTCACGGGACGATTGGGCTCACTCGGTGAAATCCGCCCTACCGAAGGAACATCCAAAGAGCGGCGGAGACCGGGCCAGGGTGCAAAATTTCGGAGCGCGCCGCTGGCTGCTCCCCCTCCTGGGGGAGAGGGCCGGGGTGAGGGCGGACGATTTCGCGTGTGGGACTATCCAAGATTTAAAGTTCGGCCCCCGGAAGGGCGTCGCGCTGATCATCACGCTGATCATGCTGGCGGTGATCACGTTCATGGCGGTCACGTTTCTGGCGTTGAGCCGGCGCGAAGCCGGAGCGGTGAGGGTTTCGACCGACCAGATCACGGCGGCGAACGCGGCCCAAGCCGGGACGGAACGCGTGAAAGCCCAGATGCTCGCCACCATCCTCGCCACGACGAACATCTACAGCTTCGATCTGTTGGTCTCGACGAATTACGTGAACTGGCTGGGGTTTGACCCGTCCGCCGGTGCGAACCCGACCAACGTCAACTACGGCTACCGAATCGGCGGAAATACGCCGCTATCGGCCAACGACGCACGGCAAAATCTCGCCAACCTGCTTTACGATGCGCGCCCGCCGGTCTTCGTCACGAACCGGTTTTTCCCCAACAGTAATGAATTTCGTTTTTACCTGGACCTCAATCGCAACGGGCGATACGACACGAACGGGTACTGGCCGGTCATCGGGCGCAACGGCGGCTTCTACCATTTGATCACCAACGGGAACAGCGTCCTGACGCTCGAAAACAACGATCCGGTAAATTCCATCAGCAACTATCTTGTCGGCGACCCCGAGTGGCACGGCATTCTGTCGCGGCCCGAGTATCCGCATTCCTCCACGAACCAGTTCATTGGCCGTTATGCATTCATCGTCATTCCCACCGGCAAAACGCTGGATGTGAATTACGTCCACAACCAGGCCAAGCAGCCCGCTCCAAATTTGGAAGGATTCTTCCGCAACCAGGGCGTCGGCTCCTGGGAAATCAACCTCGCGGGCTTTCTCGCCGATCTGAACACCAATCTCTGGCTCGTGCCGCCGTCCCTTGGTGGTTACGCACTTGACGTGACGCCGCCTTATTATCGGTACTCCACGAGCCTGAACCCGCCGACCATCGGAGCGGCGTTCGATGACGCGCAGTCGCTGGTTTATTACCGCTACGCCAATAACTACCGGAACTCCCTGTTGAACCTGCAAGGGACTTTCGGACCGCTGGCCGTCCCGGCGCTCGGCCTCAATTACGTTGACGATTACAGTGGCGGCCCGCTGATGACCAACTTCTGGGGTTGGAACGTGGCGTTTGATCCGGACAACTCGGCCCCGCGGTCAACCCAGTGGCGGTTCTTCGGGTCGGAGAATCCGAATCACTATTTCACCACCCAGGACCTGTTCGATACCACGAAGGTTCAGCCGCGGACCGGCTATGATTTCGTGGAGCGCCTCAAGATTGCCGGCACCAACAATTCCTCCTACGACCGCTACACCTACTACCGGCTGCTCTCACAACTGGGCACGGATTCCGCGCCCGAGCCGCCCGGCAAGATTCATCTCAATTACGACAACAAGGTGCGCGCGAATGCCGCGGGAGTGGTGAGCGCGACCAATTTTTACCAGTGGAACGCGACGGATTTCTTCACCAACGCGGCCAACGCGCTCCTGAGCCGTTACACGGAAGAATGGCGGAAAGCCGATTTTCAAATCTACACGAACCTCTACGGGACCAACCAGGCCTTCGGCCTCAGCAGCATTCCGGTCCGGGTGAACAGCAATTTTGTTTACACGCCCAGCCTGCATCGGGTGCTGCAACTGGCCGCCAACCTCACGGACACGATTACGAACCGGTTGAACCTCTATGGGAAGGATTTCCCCAGCGTCTTCCGTCCGATCATCCGCAAGAGCAACGCCGGGGACGTTTATATCGTTGGTTACACCAGCGTCGAGCGCGTGGCCGGCGGCATGGATCCGCAGTTCGCCAAGCCACTGGATTTGAACATTGCCGACGACCTCGCGAGGGTGCCTTTGCTTGGCACGACTCTCCGCGGACGCGACGAGGTGAATGTCTATGGCGTGCCGTGGGTGATCGGCGCGAAGAAGGGCCTGCCGAACTTCAACGAGTTCGCGATGCAATCCATCTTCCAGATCACGCGCAAGCTGGAAGTCGTGCGGCCGAGCCAGGGGGCGCCGAAGCAGACGTGGCGGACCAACATGATGTATCTCGTGGCCATCACCAACGTCATCGGCGTCGAAGCGTGGAATTCCTACCGCACCAATTTTGACCGGGCGGTGGACATTTATGTGACCGACGACTTGACGATGGTGCTGACGAATAATTTCTGGCCCACGGGCATCCGGAAGGATTTTTCCCTGCTGCCCCAGGTGGCAGGCGGAGTCATTTCCATCCCGGCCACCGGCCCGCAGCAATGGAGGGGATTCCAATTGGGCGCGACGAATTCGTTCCTGGTGGCCCTGCGCACCAACGTGCCGTTTCTGACCAATGCGGCGTACCACTCGAATCCGCCCCGGTTCGAGGATGACCCGCGCAGGGCGTGGGACACCAGCCAGACCTTTCCGCAGCCGCGGTGGGGCTTGTCCATTACCAACCGCCTGCGCTTCATCACCGTGGACCGGGCCAGCCAGCGCGTCATTGACTATGTGCATCTGGACTCGCTTAACGGGCAGCGGGATTTGAGTGAGGAAATCAGAGATGACGACAACGCGGTCGGTTTCGATGGTTTGTGGAGCACAAACCTGCTGGCTGGCGGTTTGCCCCAGGGAATCAAGAACCAGATTGATGTTTCGCTGGGCAACTATAGCGGCGATACAACGGACTGGAACGGCTTCGGACTGGGACAAGCGACGGGCAATACCAAGGATTTTGCGATTGATTATTTCCGCGCGTTGTATGGTTTGACTCCGTTGAAGTATCAGGGGCTGGTAAACACGAACCTGGCGCAACAGGTGCCGTTCACTCCCACCAGGCGCATTTCACAGTACCTGACCTGGCAGGCGAACGACCCGCTCGTGCATTACACGGCGGGTGATCTGGCCAACCTCGCGACTGCTGAGAGCATCGTCAAGCACAGCCTGAAAACGCCCGTTCAAGCCATCAAAAACATCGGAGTGCTCAATGACCGTTACGAACCGTGGGGAGGTAATCCCAGCAAGACCGGAGGTGCCGGCGGCGTAACGGATCCAAAGTCCTACAACCTTGCCCTGAAAGACCCGGGCGTGGCGCGCTCGGACGACTGGCAGTTCCCAACCAACAAATTTCCGAACATCGGCTGGCTGGGCCGCGTGCATCGCGGCACGCCGTGGCAGACCGTTTATCTCAAGTCGCCGGAAATCCTGACGGACCCGAATGGCTTGGGCACGTGGACGAATTGGACCGGCAACAGCATTGGCTACCTGAGCGGGACAAACCTCCTCCTCGACGCGGCGCGTTCCGTGCCCGAGAGCGACCGTTTGTTGTTCGAGGTCTTCACCACGGCGCTGAACGAGAACGCCACGCGTGGGCAGTTGCCGATCAACCAGACCAATCTTGCCGCGTGGTCGGCCTTGTTCAGCGGTGTCGCCGCGCTGACGAATGCTTCCACCGATGCCGAACTGACGAGCACCTCGCCCACAAACCGTTTCGGCACGGTGATCATCAATCCGGTGGGACTGGACGAAACGCTGGGCGTGGACAAGACCAACTCGCCTTTGTGGAAAATCGTGGACGGTATCAACCGGCGACGCGACATCCGTTACCCGAATGGCGCGCCCGTTTATCCGGGGCAGGCCTTCAAGAATCTGGGCGACATCCTCTCTGTGCCGGAGTTGAGCACGAATTCGCCGTTCCTGAACCGGTCAACGCCGGTGCAGTTGCAGAAGGGCATCAACGACGCGGTCTATGAATGGCTGCCGCAACAGGTGTTGGGCTTGTTGCGAACGGGCGAGCCGCGCTTTGTGGTTTATTCGTTTGGCCAGACGTTGCGTCCGGCGCGGAATTCCCTTTACCTGGGCAGCGGGCTGTTCAACGGGATGTGTACGAATTATCAGGTCACGGCCGAAGTCGCCACCCGCACGGTGTTGCGCGTGGATGGCAGCCCGGACCCGGCCAATATCAATCATCCGGACCCGGCCCGGCGTTATCCGCCGCGCATCGTGGTGGAAAGCTATAATCATTTGCCGCCGGATTAGGTTCGGCTCGGGTGACGGAATGGCAGGGTGCGCATGGAGTTGACGCGCCCTGTCTCGCGACGCGAGGCAGCGTTGGCAGCTTTGCGTGCGGTGTAGTCAGATAATTTGTTTATGCGCTGGCGATCTTTAATCTGGTTTTCGTTAAGCCTGCTGTGCCTGGCGGGGGCGTGGTATTTCTGGGGGTTGGGCGAGCTGTGGAGAAACGAACGACCGGCAACCCAGCCGCCGACCAGTTCTCCGGCGCCGCGTGTATCTCCCAAGGCGCAGGCGAAAGCGAAATCCACCGGAACGAACAGCCTTTCCACGGCCCCACAATTTTTCTTGCTGTCGGAACAGGCGGCCAAGGCTGCCGCCAAAGCGGCGGACCCGTTTGCCTACCGGTTGAACAACACTAGCCGGACGGCGGGCCAGTTGTTGCGCGACGAGCGGGCCATCATTCTCGAGAATGCCTTGATTGACACGGCGCAGCCCCTGGGCTTTTCGATCCCCGAGCATTTGAAAGCTGAAAAAGAGCCGGGCAGTTACATCGTGCAATCGCGCGGGCCGGTGGACGAGGCTTTCCGCGCGGCGCTGAAAGGCGTGGGCGCCGAGATTGTTTCCTACATTCCGAATCACGCGTATCTGGTGCGGGCGTCGGCGGCGGGGGCGGACGCGTTGCGGGCCAATCCGCGGACGCAAGCCGTGCTGGCGTATGAGCCGTACTACAAGCTGAAGGCGTCGTTGTTGGGCATGGCTGTGAAGGAACAACCGCTGGCGGAGGGGGCGCGGTTGAACTTGATGCTGTTCGCGGACGCGCAGGTGGAGACGCGTGAAGCGTTGCAGCAACTTGGGGCCGAGGTGCTGGCGGAGGCGAGGTCGCCGTTCGGGCCGGTGCTGACGGTTCAGCCGGCGGTCGTGGGTTGGACGGAACTGGCGCGGTTGCCGGGCGTGCAGGTGGTGGAGTGGCATCGCGAGCGGGTGGCGGCGAATGATCTGAGCCGGGTGCGCCTGGGCGTGGCAACGGATGCGCTGGTGGAAACAAATTACCTGGGGTTGACCGGCAACGGCGTGATCGTAAACGTGAACGACACCGGGGTGTCGGCGAACCATCCGGATTTGGCGGGGCGGGTTTTGGTGGACGTCGCGGCGAGCGGCCAGGACACGAGCGGTCACGGGACGCACGTGGCGGGGATCATCGCGGGCGATGGCTCGGAGTCAATGACGGTCACGAACGCGCGCGGCTCGATAAATCCGGCAACGAATTTCCAGTTTCGCGGCAAGGCGCCGGAGGCAAGAATTTTTTCCATCGCCAGCGGTCTGGGCGGGGCGTCGCCTTCGGAAGATTACTTGCAGGAACGCGCGGTCCGGACGAATGCGCTGATCTCGAACAATAGCTGGCATTACGGCGGTGATAACACCTACGGCATCGGCGCGGCCAATTACGACGCGGCGGTGCGGGACGCGCTGCCGGGCGTGACGGGGTCGCAGCCGTTGTTGTTTGTGTTTCCGGCCGGCAACGGCGCGGGCGGCGACAATTCGGGACTGAGTGGCGACCCGGAAACCGTTCTCTCGCCGGGCACGGCCAAGAACGTGATCACGGTGGGGGCCATCGAGCAACTGCGCGATATCACGAACGAAGTGTGGAAGTGTACGCCATGCACCACCTGCACCAACGGCCAGACCTGCACGACCAACACACCCTGGCGGGCGATGACGAGTTCGGACAACCAGGTGGCGGCATTTTCGGGCCGCGGCAACGTGGGCATCGGGATCGAAGGCGACTTCGGGCGATTCAAACCCGACCTCGTCGCCCCGGGAACGTTCGTGCTTTCGACCCGCTCGTTGCAGTGGGATGAAAACGCCTACTACAACCCGACGAGCCATAACGTGAACGTCTTCCGGGACCAGGTGGTGCAGACGAACGCGCTGAACAATTACAGCTTGTTCGTGCCGCAGAACGCGGTGCAAGTGTTCATCAACGTGGTGCCCAATGAGGATTCGCCCGTGCCGTTTCCGGATGTGCCAATTTTCCTAAAGCAGGCAGACATACCAACTCCCACTGATTTCGATTCGGTGGCGACCAATTCGATTGTGATCCCACCGGGCGGCAATCCAGCCTTCCCGCTGACGCGGGGAGCAACATTTTTTTACAGCTTGGGCAACATCAGCACGCAGAATTTGAGCCTGGACATCGTCACGGACATCGTGACGACCAACGATCTGGGCAATTACTACGAAGTGTTGAAGGAACTGAACGACTCGCTGACCGGCGGTACGGGGCCGCATTATTATCGCTATGAATCAGGCACGAGCATGTCGGCGGCGGACGCGTCGGGGACGCTGGCGTTGATGCAGGAATTCTTCGAGCAACGAATGGGCGTGACGAACAGCCCGGCGCTCTACAAGGCGATGTTGATCAATGGCGCGCGGTCCGTGAACACGCTTTACGATTTTCAAGTGCAGAACACGATCAACTTCCAGGGCTGGGGTTTGATCCAGTTGCCCAACAGTCTGCCGACAGCGCTCACCAACGGCGTGTCTCCGGCAGGGGCGTCGGCGATGAAAGTGTTCGATCAAAGCCCGGCCACGGCGCTGGCGACCGGCCAACGGCAGACGCGGTTCGTGCGCGTGTCCGACGAGGCGGTGGGATTCGGCCTGCCGTTGCGCATCACGCTGGTGTGGACCGATCCTCCTGGCAATCCGGCGGCGGGTGTGAAACTGGTTAACGACCTTGACCTGATCGTGACGAACCGGGACACGGGCGAGGTTTACATCGGCAACGACATCGGGCCGAGCAGCAATTTCACTTTTCCGTGGGACACGAACTCACCGCCCAATTCCGACGCGGTGAACAACGTGGAGAACGTTTATCTGTTGCCGCCGTTGGGATCGAATTATTCGGTGACGGTGATCGGTCGGCACGTAAACGTCAACGCGGTCACCGCGCACGAGAACAACGTGGCGCAGGATTACGCGCTGGTGATCAGCTACGGCAACGGCGAGGTGCCGGATGCGCTGGAAATCACCCAGCAACCGGTGGTGGGCGCGAATCAATTGGATTTGACCGTGCTCCGAAACGATTTCACCAACAACACGACAATCTCAGGCCAGTTTTTGCTGGGCCAGCACGTGGGGGCCAACACGCCCTTGCTGGGGGTGACCAATGGCATCACGAACCAATGGCATTTTTACGTGATCACCAACACGACGACGTACACCAACGCGGCGTTCGTGACGTTCCTGCCGCCGACCCACTCGGTGCCTCGCTTGGGCGTGCGGGAGGACGACCTCGACAATGCCACGCGCGGCGAGGCGGACATTGATCTGTATGTTACGCAGGACCCAAGTTTGCTCAGTTTGAATCCCGTGGCCATAGCCAGCGCGAGACAGTCGCGCAGCCGGGGCGGAACGGAACTCATCGCATTTACCAATTCGAGTCAGGGCGACGTTTACTATATCGGCGTCAAAGCCGAAGACCAGATGGCGGCGGAATATGCGTTCCTTGCGGTGTTCAGTTTGGACCCGTTCAGTTCGCGCGACCCGAACGGCAACTTGATTGTGCCGGGAATTCCCATCCCGTCGGTGGTGCCGGACGGCAGCCCGGCGGACCCAGGAGTGGCGCTGATGCTCGGCCTGGCGATCGAACCGGTGTCGCTGCGCCGCGTGGTGGTCTTGACCAATGCCTACTTCCACGAAAACCCGGGGGACTTGCTCGGCACGCTGAGTCACGGCCAGCGATTTGCCGTGCTCAACAACCATCGGGGCGCGCCGTTGGGTGAATACTCCTATGTTTATGAGGACCATGGCGAGGGCGAGCCGATCAATGCGATCCACACCGACGGCCCGGGCAGCCTGCGGGATTTCGCGGGCGAAGAAGGTCTGGGCGTCTGGCTGTTTGCGATGACCGACAATTCGTTGAGCGCGACGGGCGTCGTAAGGGCGCTGACGCTCAGGTTGGAACCGCAGAACCTGGACACCAACGGCACGGTTCGCACGGTGCAACCGAACCGGTTCACCTTTGACTTCATAGACGTGCCGATTGCCGCGACGAATCTGACGGTCTGCGTTTCCGGAAACACGCAACCCGTGGAACTCTACATCCGGCGCGCAGATTTTCCGACCCGGACGCTTTACGATTACACGATGACGGTGCCCGCGGGTGGCGGTTGTTTGAGCATAGACAAATCCGACCTGCCGCCGCTGACCAGCGGGCGTTACTTCATCGGCGTGTTCAACTCCAGCGCCGTGGTGCAGACCATCCTGCTCACGGCCACGCTGCAACTGGACCCGTCGGCCATCGTGCCGGTCACGTTCGACTCGGGCGACCAACCGTTGCTGGACGACGCGGTGAGTTATTCGAGCATCTTTGTGCCGGACCGGGCGCGGATCGCGCAGGTGGAAGTGGGCGTGCGCCTCGATCATTCCCGGGTCTCGGACCTGGCGTTCCATCTGATCAGCCCGCGCGGCACGCGGGTGCTGTTGATGGAAAGCCGCGGCAATACCAACAGCATCAGCCCTGGAGTCACCTTTCTGGTCACCAACGTCACGACGGAGGTCAACAATTTTGACACGGCCATCCCCGGAAATTATGGGCCGTTTGCAAATGTTGGAGGTTGGACGGTAACCAGCAACCTCGTGACGGTGATCCGGGACATGGCTTCCGCTCACACTTCCCCGAACGTGCTCTCGTTACGCACCGGCGTTGTTGCGCGCACCTACGCGACCATACCCGGAGCCGACTGCACGTTTACCTACGTTTACCGACAAGTTCCTACGCTGGACGGCATCGTTAGCTGGTGGCCAGCGGAAAACTCG
>CAZCZP010000026.1:0-12964 GCA_964502895.1 uncultured Bifidobacteriaceae bacterium | reverse complement strand
CCGACAAGTTCCTACGCTGGACGGCATCGTTAGCTGGTGGCCAGCGGAAAACTCGACTGTTGATGTTGCTGACGGGAATAATGGGACGCTGGTGGGGAATACCATTTACAGTCCGGGAGAAGTGGCTCAGGGATTTGAATTTGACGGTGACGGCGACGGTGTGCTGGTGGGGAGTGCGCCGAACCTTCAGTTGCAGGACTTCACGATTGAAGCGTGGATAAGGCGCTCAAGTACCAACCTCGTTTCCACCTTGCCAGGTGATGACGGGCTCTTTTTCGGCTATGGCACCCTCGGCTATGGTTTTGGTTTGGACCGATTTGGCGGACACCCGTTTCTCACCTGGATAGATATTGATTCATTGATACCGATTTCAGGAATTCAGATCACGGACACCAACTGGCATCATCTGGCGGTGACCAAGTCAGGGGTAAACGTTGTCTTCTACGTGGATGGAGCCGCCCATCCCGCGGTTCCTTACAACCGCATTTTTTCATTCAACACACCGGCGGCAGTTGGTGCCCGAGGGGATAATTTTACCGGCAGCTTTCGGGGCGGAGTTGATGAACTTGCGATCTTCAACCGTGCGCTTTCTGCCGCTGAAATCCAGGCCATTCATTCCGCAGGAGTATTGGGAATGGGCAAATGCGGTCTGACCACGCCGCCAACTAACTGTCTGCCGTTTGCCGCCCAAGTCATCGTGGACGGGATTACCAACGTCTTTACCGCGCTTACCACAAATTGGGTGACCAACACCTTCAACTTCGTCGCTACGCAAACCAACACGCTCGCTGCATTCAATGCCTTGGGCGCGAACTCGGGACTTTGGTTGGACACGATCAGCTTCCGCCAGGTCGCGGTGGTTACGCAGGGTTTTTATCTGACGTTTACCGAGAACACCAATCGCGCGAGCGCGCCAATCAAGTTTGCGTCGCTGCCCTTCAACATCGGGGTCACAACGACCAACTTCATCAGCGGATTCGAGCCGGCGGCCGCTACTAATTACGTTGCGCCGGAGGTGGTGGATGGTTGGGACGTGTTGAGCACGAACCGCGTGTCGGTGCCGGGCGATCCGCTGCAGGCGCACACGGGCACCAACAGCCTGGCTCTGCTTTCGGGTGAAATTCAACGTACGCTGCCCACGTTTTTCGGTCGCGACTACCGCCTGGACTTTGCGTATCGCGCGGTGACCAATTTGAATCCCATCAGTTGGTGGCCCGCCGACAACAACGCGATTGATGTCGTGGACGGCAACCACGGCACGCTGGTCAGCAACGCGGTTTATAGCGTCGGACGGGTCGGGCAAACGTTCGTATTTGACGGCGACCGCGACGGCGTTCTCATAGGCAACGCCACGAATCTGCACCTGCAGGATTTCAGCATCGAGGGCTGGATCAGGAGATCCAGCACGACGAACGCATCGTTCAATGGCAACGGCAACGGAACGATCTTCGGGATCGGCACCGGAGGAGGCGGATACGGTTTCTGGGTGGAACAAAGTGACAACAGCCTGGCGTTGGGCCTGTCGCAAGGGACACAAGTAAACTCACCGCCGCAAACCCTCGCCGACACCAACTGGCATCACGTGGCGGTGACGAAGTTGGGTGCGAACGTGGCGTTTTACATTGATGGTGTGGCTTACGCAGCCGGGCCTTTCAATCCGGGACCATTCACTTTCGCCGCGCCTGGTTTCATTGGCGCATGGCTGAATCCTTTTGGCCAAATTGACAACAGTTTTTACGGAGCGATTGATGAACTGGCCGTTTACGATCGGATTTTGACCGCGGCTGAAGTCCGCGACATTTACGCAGCCGGTGCTGCCGGCAAGTGCGGCACGACTACGCCGCCTTCACTTTGTCCGCTCACGGGCGCCCGGGTTTTGGTGCCCGGTTTGGCGACCAACACCTTCACCGGCACGACCAATTGGCAGACCAATTCGGTGTCGTTCACGGCGCCTGCCAGCGGAACGCCGGTGACCTTGTCCACGCTTCCTGGCGGACAATCCGGAGTGTTGCTCGACACCTTCACGCTGACGGAGTTCCCCGGCTCGGTTTATTATCTGCCGGAGGAAACCCTGGCGTCTTTGGTGAACGAAAATGCCTTCGGTTTGTGGCGGCTGGAAATTCTGGACACGCGCACCGGGGCCATCAACAAGGCCAACCTGCTGGGCTGGCAGTTGCAATTTGTCTATCAGACCGAAATTCCGTTCCCCGAAGTCTTGACTCACGGCGAGCCGAAAACGAACACCATCCCGGCGGGACAGACCGCTTACTACATCGTGGACGTGCCGGCTTGGGCGCAATTTGCAACGAACACTTTGCTGTTCGCCAATCCGCCACCAGGCGTGGACGTGTTGTTCAACCAGAACCAGCCTCCCACCAATGGCGTGGATTTGGTTTTGATCAGTGGCACCAGCGGGAACGCCGTGTTGAGCGCCAGCAGCACGCCCGTTCTACTGCCGGGGCAACGTTACTACTTGGGTGTGTACAATCCCGGCGGCGCACCCGTGACCTTCGGCATCCAGGTGGATTTCGACATCACGCCGCTGTTCGACGGTGTACCCGTGACTGGCACACTGAACACCGGGGCGCTGCCGCGCTACTTCTCTTACGACGTCTCGACCAACGCGACCGCCGTGTCGTACCAGTTGACCAACCTGAACGGCAACGTGGAACTCGTGGCGCGGCGGGGAACACCATTCCCCACTTTGAACAGTTTCGACTACGGCAGCTTCAATCCCGGCCTCCAAGACGAATCCATCTTCGTGTTCACCAACTCCAACCCCGTCAATTTGGGTCCGGGTCGCTGGTATTTGGGCGTATTCAACACCGACATTGCGCCCGTGACCTACACCATCGTGGCCAACGAATACACGAATCTGTTCCCCTTCATCACGCTGACCAACGGCATCCCCTATTTTAGCAGCAGTCCCGGCCCGGCCGGCGCGATTGACTACTACCGTTACGTGGTGACCGGCAACGTCGCGCGCGCGCAATTTGAGATCAACAATGCCAGCGGCGACATGACGCTCGTGGCGCGCAAAGGCCTGCCGCTGCCGAATCTGGGCTTGTTCGATTACCTCAGCGCCAATCCGCCGCCCAACGATGAATTGATCGTGTTGTTCACCAATTCCGCGCCCGTGGCGTTGACGACTGGCGATTGGTTCCTCGGGGCCGTAAACGTTGCGGGTATTCCGATCAACTACAGCATCAAGGCAACACAGTGGCCGGTCACGGGCCGCCCGCTTGTGATCACGGATTACGGCATCGTGAATGGCAGCTTCTGCCTGACTTGGACCTCGCTCCCGGGAGCACATTACTACGTCCAGGGCGTGACGAACATCAGTGCCACTACCAATTATTGGCAGACCGTCTCGCCGACAATTACGGCAACCGATTTCACGACCACTTGGTGTCTGGCATTGCCTTCGCCGTACCAGTTCTTCCGCGTGGTGGAAGGCCTGGCGCTGAACTCGATTATCCCGGCGTCGACCATCACCAGCATCGTCCACACGAACAACACGGTCGAGTTGCGCTGGAGCGGCCCGGTTAGCGCGTCGTATCAAGTGCAATGGACGCCAACCTTGGCCCCGCCCGGATGGAATACCTTCACCAACGTTGTCACCTCGCCCACCGGCCAGTTCCTCTTCGTGGATGACGGCTCGCAAACCGCGGGTTTGGATGTTACGCGATACTATCGCCTGCGTGTCGTGACCCCGTAAACACGGCAGAATTCTGGGAACCTTCTTGCGCGCACTAAGACGAAACCTAAGTGGAGCGATACAGTTGTCGGGCAACCGGAGCGCGGCGTTCACGCCGCTTCACCGAGCAACCTGAACGCCGCGCTCCTCCCGCACGCATCTGGTTTTTTCGCTCAATCGCACCGTTCCGGCTCAGGCAATGATTCTTGGCAGATAGCTGCGTGGTTTGTCCTGCGAAGTTCTCGCTTTCCTCACGCGGCCAAATCTGTTTTCAATCGCGCATGAAACGCACCGGACGTTCCCTCCTGCTTGGGTTGCTTGTTGTCGTGCTTCCGTCGTCCCAGAATCCGTTGCCCGCGGCGGCTGCCACCAACCGGACGGTTATAGACCTCAACACGCCACGCACTTTCCCGGAACTCAAGTCGAAGGAGGAATGGCAGGAGCGGGCCAGGGAAATCCGCGAGCAAATGCTCGTCAGTTGCGGACTTTGGCCCATGCCGGAAAAGGCGCCGCTTAATCCGTTCATCTTCGATCGAGTCGAGCGCGATGGTTACAGCATCGAGAAAGTTTATTTTCAGACCTATCCGGGCTTTTATCTCGCCGGCAATTTGTACCGGCCACTTGGAAAAGGGCGCGGCCCCTTTCCCGGCGTCCTGAATCCGCATGGCCACTGGGCCAATGGCCGCATGGCCGACACCAAGGACGGCAGCATTGCGGCCCGCTGTATCAGTTTTGCCCGGCAGGGTATGGTGGCCTTCTCCTACGACATGGTTGGCTACAACGACACAAAATTTCCGGACGCTGTGACGAATCGCGCGCCGTACGAATCGCACCGTCATTTCGGCACGAACCGAACGGACCAGCTTTGGAACATCAGCCTGATGGGGCTGCAAACCTGGAACAGCGTCCGGGCGCTGGATTTTCTGGAGTCGCTACCGGACGTGGACAAAAAACGTCTCGCATGCACGGGCGAATCCGGCGGCGGCACCCAGACGTTCATGCTGGGCGCCATTGATGATCGCCTGGCCGCGGTCGGGCCGATTGTGATGGTCAGCCACACCATGCAGGGCGGTTGCAGTTGTGAAAACGCCCCCGGCCTGCGCGTCGAATATTCCAACATGGAAATCGCGGCTGCTGCGGCGCCGCGTCCACAGATTCTCGTTGCGGCAACCGGCGACTGGACCAAGGCCACCATGGAAGTCGAAGGTCCGGCCATTGCAAGAATCTATCGCCTGTTCGACGCGGGCGACCGGCTTCGCTACGTGAAGTTTGATTTCGGCCATAATTACAACCAGACCAGCCGCGAAGCCGTTTACGCGTGGTTCGGCCATTGGCTGCTCGGACTTCCGAAGGCTGAATCGCTCAAGGAGCCGCCTTACACCAAAGAGCCGGATGCGGACCTCCAGGTCTTTGCCGAGGGCAAACTCCCTTACGACGCGCTGCCCAAAGACCGGTTTATCGAGTCGCTGAAAAACACATATCGCGACCAATGGCAAAGGCTCGTGCCACGCAGCCCGGGTGGGCTTGAACGTTTCAAACGCACAATGCTGCCGGCTTGGAGGAAGACGCTTCAGGTGGATTGGCCCAGAAGCCGGGTGGAGTTGAGAATGAAGGAACTCCGCCAGGATGCAGACTGGATGGCCACGGAAATGAGCATCAAACAGCCCGGCGAATCGGAAAACGTGACGGCGATTTGTTTCCGGCCAAAGCCGGTCATTCCCAGGCGCGGAACAAAACTGGTGATCCTGGCCGGCAACTCCGGCACGGAAGGACTCCTCGGTTACAGTGGCGAGCCGGTGGGCCTCGCGGCGAAGTTCTTGCGGCGAGGACATGCCGTCATGGTGCTCCAGAGTTTTTCCACCGGGGAGCCGCCGGACCAATTCGCGAATTTCTTCACGACGTACAATCGGACCAAGTTGCAGGACCGCGTGCGCGACCTGGTTTCCCTTTGCGTGGCGGCGAAAGGATTCGATTTTGGCGGAGGCGAAGGCAACACCGTGCTGTGTGGGTTGGAGGCGGCAGGGTTGTGGGCTTTGCTGGCCGCACCCGCGGCGGACGCGGTCGTGGCTGACTGCTATACCGTGGACGCGTTGACCGACGAGCGGCTGCTCGCTCCCGACGTGTTCGTGCCGGGATTGCGAAATATCGGCACGTTCGAGGGCGCGGCGATCCTGGCGGCACCGCATCCGCTGCTGCTGCACAACACGGGCAACTTGTTTCCCACGGAGGGAATCCGCGCGGCATACCAGGCTTCCGGTTTGCCCCGGAAGCCGCGAATCGAGACCAGCCGGCTGGCCGACGATGCGTTGGTGGACTGGGTTTCAAAACTGTAGCGCGGAACAGGCTTGGACTTTACGAACCCGCCCGATTGCGCGAAAATACGCGTGTGAACACCTTGGCGCGTTACGCGAGTTGCCTCGTCATTTCCATTGTTTCGGCCGCGAATATCTTCGCCGGTGGCAGCGGATTGAACGTCGTCGTCGTCGTCAATCAAGCGAGCCCCAACTCGGTTGAACTGGGCAATTACTACTGCGAGAAGCGGCAGGTGCCGCCGCAGAATGTACTGCGCATCAACTGGGCCGGCGGCAACATTGCCTGGACTCGATCGGAGTTTGAAACAATTCTGCGCGCGCCGCTGAATGCGATGTTGGCCGCGCGCCAGTTGACCAACCAGATTGATTACGTCCTGCTTTCGATGGACATCCCCTATCGTGTCACCGAGACGGGTCTTCCCATTTCCTCCGGGATCAACAGTACGACTTCCGCTTTGTATTACGGTTTCAAGCCGGACGGGTTGTGCCCGACGTGTCCACAATGTTGTCCCGGTTGCAGCCTGCCTGCTGGCAGCGCCAGCGCTTACGCCGGTAGCGAAGGGATTTTTCGACAGACACCGCCAATCAGTGCGGGCAGCAATTCCTGGTTGGTCATGATGTTGACTGCCAACAATCTCGCGCAAGCAAAGTCTGTAGTGGATCGAGGGGTGGCGAGCGATTTTTCTTTTCCGACGCAGAACGCCTATCTCTTGCGCGTGCCGGATCACAACCTGGACCCCTTTCGCAGTGTCCGTTTTCCGCAATTCGACGATGCAGTTTTCGAGGCGCGTGTCCGCAACACGGCGCACTTGGTGCGCTCCAATGCGTTTCCCAGCGACGTGGGAGAGCAACTTGGTTCGCAATTCGGGCGGGCAATCCTGTATCCGCTTCCGGCATTCACTCCCGGCGCCATGGCCGACAACCTGACCTCGTTCAGCGGCTACCTGTTCGAGGAAAGTGGAATGATTGATGCCCTGGATTATCTGGTCGCGGGAGCGACGGCCAGCTTCGGGACGGTGGTCGAGCCGTGCAATTACCTCGAAAAATTTTCCGCCCCGCGCAACTACTTTTATCAGGCCCGGGGGTTTACCGTCGCTGAATGTTACTACCAGAGCGTGACTAATCCGCATCAGGGGATACTCGTGGGCGAACCACTCGCCGCGCCGTTTGCTCTGCCGAGCAGCGGTACATGGAATAACTTGCCGTCCGGCTCGGTGCTGGTCGGGACAACGAACTTGTCGCTGCAAGTTCAGGCTGCCGGCGCGGATCGGCCCGTTCAACAAGTGGACTTGTTCCTCGACGGCAACTTTCTTCAAACGGTGACGAACATTCCTCCGCGCACCAACAACATTGTCTATGTTACGCTCAACGGTTTTCCGACGAACTTTACCATCCCGGCCAACTCGAGTCTCAAATCCGTTGCCACGAGTCTAGCGGGGCGGCTCAACCAGAATGCTTATTCCAACGCCACCAAAGTCGCCGCGTTCCCTCGCGGTGACCGGATCGAACTGCGTTCGCTGGTGATGAACACGCCGGCGAGTCAGCTTTCACTGGCCGTCAGTAATCACATCGGCACGGCCAGCGCATTGACAACGCACCTTTCGGCGAGCCGGACAAATTTTCTCGGCACAACGGCGCATGGCGTCAGGAATTTTGTCGTTACCAACGCTGTTCAAGACGGCAGTTTCTTGCAGCTTACCGTGACGAAGACAAACGGCTTGGTGGTGCAGGTGGGCGTTACCAATACGCCGGGCAACACGGACACTTCGGTTTTTGTGCGCTCTTTGGTGGATGCCGTCAATGCCAGCGCCGGCCTTGCGACCGCGGACGGTGTGGCCGCTGGAGATTTTGTCGGGTATGATTTCTGGCTGGGCCGCCCCGGAGGCGAATTCAACCTGATCGCCCGGAGTCCCGGCTGGCCTGAATCACAAATCCAGGCGCAACTCATCGGTTCAATCGGCCTGGCCGTTGCGCCCGGCGGCACGGTGCGATTGGACGAAAATGTCAGCGATTTGCAGCCGCGGAATCATTTTTATGTGACGGCCGGATTCACAAATCTTCCGCTCGCAATCAGTTTGAACACCACCGCGCTGGCGGACGGTTTTCATGAGCTGACGGCCGTGGCGTATGAAGGCAGCCACGTGCGGACGCAAAAACGGATTGCGCAGAGTGTGCGCGTTCAAAACACGACGCTGGCGGCAACGTTCACCTGCGTGTTATGCGACACAAACACCGCGGTCGAAGCCACAGCGCAATTTTCCATTGCTGCCAACGAGAGCAACATATCGCGAATCGAATTGTTCAGCACAGGCGGGGCGTTGACCAATGTGACCAGCCAGTCGTCGGCAACGTTTGCGATTGCCGCCGCGAGCCTCGGAATCGGGCTGCATCCGTTCTATGCATTGGTAACGCGAGCTGATGGAAAACAATACCGGACGGAAGCAAAATGGATTCGCATCGTCGGGCCGGAGCCCCCGTTCGCTCTGTCGGTCGCGGGGAGTCTGCCGACCTTGACCTGGGCAGCCACCGCAGGCCGCCGCTATGAAGTCATGAGTACGACCAATCTGGCCGACACATTCTTGTTGCGAGACGCGATTACGCCGTCAAACTCTGCGGCACAATGGTCGGAAACAAACAATTCATCGCCGCAGCGGCTTTACCGGGTTCGCGCGCAGTAAGGCGGACGCCGACTTCAGCACGATTGAACCAACCGAAGACTCCAAGCGTCCGTTAATGACATGAAGCGAGCATGGAGTTTTCTGTTGGCCGGCGTTTGGCTTGGTTTCTTCCTGAACCAGCAGGCGGTTGCGGCGGCAGCCATGACCAACTCGCTGACGTGGAACAAGGCCGCGGATCGTGTGGACGCGGACGTGCGCGGTTGGGAATTGTTCGGTTTGCTGGAGCGCATCGCCTCGGAAACCGGCTGGCAGGTGTTCGTCGAACCGGATTCCGGTCACAAAGCTTCGGCCAAGTTCAAAGACCTGCCTTCGGGTGAAGCTCTGCGGCTGCTGTTGGGAGATTTGAATTTCGCCTTGATTCCACAAACGAACGGCATTCCGCGCCTCTATGTTTTCCGCACGGTCATGCAGAATGCGACCCGACAGGTTCGCCCGGTTGCGGGTAAAGATTCACGCGACGCTCAACTCAAGCGCGCACCAAACCAACTCATTGTTCGTCTCAAGCCGGGAGCGGACATTGACGCGTGGGCGCGACTGCTCAACGCGAAAGTCATTGGCCGCATCCCTGAGTTGAATGCTTATCTCCTGGAGTTTGAAGATGCCGCCGCAGTGGAGGCGGCCCGCCTGCAACTGGGTAACGGGTCGGACGTGGCGGCGGTGGACTACAATTATTATTTCGATCAACCGGAAACGTCGCGCGGGCTGCTCGGCGCGTCCACTCCACCGCTGTCGCTGCAACTGAAGCCGCCCGGTGATTCGGGCCGAGTTGTTGTTGGCCTTGTGGATACCGCGGTACAGTCGTTGGGCGGCGGCCTCGACGCGTTTTTGTTGAAGCAAGTTTCCGTGGCCGGTGAAGCCACGGTGGCTTCCACGACGCCAACGCACGGCACTTCGATGGCGGAAACAATTCTGCGCAGCCTCGAGGTTGTCACCAAGGGCAACACATCAGTGCAAATCCTGCCGGTGGATGTCTATGGGGCGGGTGCGGAGACGACGAGTTGGAACGTGGCTCGTGGCATTGTGGAAGCCGTCAACAACGGCGCGACCGTAATCAACTTGAGCCTTGGCGGTGGCGGCGATAGCAGCGTGTTGCGGGATTTGGTGAAGTCGGTGACTGAACGCGGCATTCCGATTTTTGCCGCGGCGGGGAACGAGCCGGTCGCAACTCCTTTCTTTCCGGCGGCGTATCCTGAGGTGACCGCCGTAACCGCACGCGCTCAGCAGCCTTCTGCTTCCGGTCAAGTGACCATCGCCGACTACGCCAATCACGGAAATTTTGTGGACCTGGCCGCGCCAGACGCCAGCGTCATTTACTTCGGCGATCGGCCCTGGTTCGTGCGGGGAACTTCAGCCGCGTCGGCGTATACCAGCGGCATGGCAGCGGGTTTGTCGGAAACCACTCGGAAAAACTGGAGCGAGATTCAGAAGATTCTCCAGCGCAACTTCCCCGTGCCGTAAGATGCGACGCCTCGTCGCATGCCTGTGACGGTCCGGGCGAAATGGCGTCGCCGCTGTTAGTGCGAGAGGCAGCCAATTTTGGCGAAGGCGATCAGATAAACGAGCGTCGCGGCGATCAGCAGCAACGGCTTGCCGGCCACCGCCAGGAGGATTCCCCAGCCCAAGACCGCGCCGATCAACAGATACACCAAGATTGACAGGAAGAACTTCATGCGCGCGATTCTATTGAATTGGTTGTGCGGCGCAAGTCGGCAACCAATCACTCGATGGCCAGATGGCGCGCCTGCCGTCTGAGCGGCGCGGTTCGCCGACGCGACCGCATCGGCTCGACTTCACCAAGGTAATCACGAAGGAAGGTGGGTTTGTCGTTTCGCCCGCCACGTTGATAATCGCGCCAAAGTGTTTCGGCAACCAGTGTCGGCGGAAATTTCAATTCGCTCGTCAGGTAAATGAACAGGAGTTCCATAAGCCGCACGAGGGCAATGCTGTCCGTGCGTCCCGTGCGCGCGTGCAGCCATTCGCTCCAGCGCAGGAAGGCGTGGAAAGGGGAAGGTGGGGACTGTCCGGTTTCGCTCCACAGGAGCGGCGTCGTTTCAACAAAGTTCCCGCTGTTGCCGATGAGGTCCCAGAAACGCGCGAAGCGCCGCAGTTCTTGCATCGCGGCAAAATCAATCGTCCTGGTGCGCAGAACTTCGTAGGGCGCGTGTGGACTGTAAACCATCTCCCACTCGGCATCGTGACGCACAATGGGAGTGCCTCGGAGTCGCTTGAGGATGCCAACCTGGATTTCCTGGGGCCGCAGTGCGATAACCCGATCAAAACCCGCGGCAAAGCTTTCCAGAGTTTCGCCGGGCAGACCCGCGATCAGGTCCGCATGGATGTGGACGCCGGTTTGTTCGCGCAGAAAGCGGAAGTTGTCCTCCAACCGACCGTAATCTTGCCGCCGACGGATTCGTGCGGCAACGTCCGGATTGAAGGTCTGAATACCGACCTCAAATTGCAGTGTGCCGGGAGGAAATTTCGCGATGACTTCGCGCAACGCCTCGGGCAAGCGGTCGGGGATCATCTCGAAATGATAAAAATTTCCCGGGCGATGTCGTGTGAGGAAAAATTCGAGGATCGCGCGGCTGGTGGCGACGTTTAGATTGAACGTGCGGTCCACGAATTTGAACTGGCGCACCCCGCGGTCCAGGAGGCTTTGCATCGCAGCCAGAAAAGCGGGCAGGGGAGCCTGACGGACGGGAATGTCGAGAGAGGAGAGGCAGAACTCGCAGGTGAATGGACAGCCACGCGACGCTTCGACGTAAATGACACGGTGGGCGATGTCTTGTGCGTCGTAAAGGTGGTAGGGCAGGGCAAGTTGGTTGAAGTCCGGCAGGTCCGCGTTGATGACTCTCGATTCAAGGGGCTGATTCTTCAGCAGCCGCCCACATACTTCAGCGAACTTCAAGTCCGCTTCACCGGTGATGACATGATCCGCCAGCTTGACGATTTCCTGTTGTTCCGTTTCGTAACTCACCTCGGGTCCGCCGAGGATGACGACCAATTCAGGCCGGATGCGCCTGAGGAGGGCGACCAGTTCTGTCGCCGGGGCGACGTTCCAAATATAAACGCCGAGGCCGACAATTTTTGGATCTTGCGCCAGCAACGCTTCGGCAACGTCCACGGGCCGCTGGTTGATGTCGAATTCCATCAGGCGCGCGCGCGATTGGAGCGGGCCGAGGTTGGCCATCAAGTAGCGCAAACCGAACGCGGCATGGATGTATTTCGCATTAAGCGTGGTCAGGACGATGTCCGGCATCGTGCGAGGCTATCATGCGTTGCCACGCTTGCGCAACGGCGTGCTGGCGTGTCATTCGCCGAGGCGCAACAGTATCAAGGATTCTTCCTCGGGGTGGCGTTCGCTACGGTTTGAGAGGGCGCCAATCGGAGGGTGAATTCTTCGGGATGGTGGAGCCGAGGGGATTCGAACCCCTGACCCCCACAATGCCATTGTGGTGCTCTACCAACTGAGCTACGACCCCATCCCAAGCGCGGGAACTCTAGGGAGACATGCCGGAAAGTCAAAGTGTTTTTCCGATCTACCGCCCTTGGACGCACAGGGCGTTTTCCAAGAATCGAATGGCCGTTTTTTTTACATATTCGTCCCGTGAACAGAACTTCATGGCCAGCGCACTTGCATCTTTTCAAGACAAAGTTGTCTCCAGAGCTTTAGGGCCGAACTATTCCGTCCGAATTCTCAGAATCAGAAATCTCGGCTCAGCCCGGGTCGAAACCACCCGGAAGCGCGGATAAATTTTGAAGATTCAGACACTTGGACGGTTGGGACGATTCCCTGTGGGGGGTTGTTTGGTATTAACGGCTGAGTTGTTGGCAACGCTTATGCATAAGGGCACTTGCCATGGAGAGAAAAGGAGTAGTAGTACAGGGGAGACGTGCCGTCGTCGGTCTGTTCGTCTTTATTTTCACAGCAATCTCACAACTGCCGGCTTTTGCCGCCAGCGTTACGGTTCAATGGGATCCGTCCCCTGATCCGAACGTCGTGGGCTACAATTTTTATTATGGGGTGGCCAGCCGCAACTACACCAACATCATTGATGTCGGGAACGCAACGACCGCAACCGTCTCCAATCTTGTCGCCGGCACAACGTATTACTTTGCGGCGACGGCATATAACGGCCTGGGAACTGAAAGCGTTTACTCGGATGAACTTTCTTACACGGTGCCAACCGCCGCCAATAATCCCCCGACGATCAACCCGATCAACCCCGTCACGTTGAACGAAGACGCGGGGGCGCAGAGCGTAAGCCTGACGGGCA
>CAZCZP010000025.1:16324-26153 GCA_964502895.1 uncultured Bifidobacteriaceae bacterium | reverse complement strand
CATGCACCCCAACGCTATGAATCGCACTATCCGAACCCTGCTGGGTCTGGTCGCTATCTCCGCTACGACGCTCGCTGCGGAGTTGAAATACTCCATCGCCCCGGATTTCTTCGAGCAAAACCCTGACGGCAAATCCCTCGGCCCCTGCCACGGCGGGGCCGTCCTGGATCAGGCAGGCAACATTTATGTCACAACTGACACCGAACGCGGCATCGTTGTGTTTTCGCCCAAGGGAAAATTCCTCCGCGCCTTCGGCCCGACGCGGATTCACGCCCTGGAAATTCGCAAAGAGAAAGGCGTGGAATACATTTATGCGGCACGCCCCTCGGATCATGAAGTCCTCAAGCTCAAGCTCGACGGCGAGCAAGTGTGGGCCATTCACTTTCCAGCTGAAGCGGGCCTCTACAAAGACGCCAATGGATTCAAACCCTGCGCCGTCACCGTGGCGCCGGATGGTTCAATCTTCGTCGCCGATGGCTACGGCTCAAACTTTGTGCTCAAGTTCGACAAGGACCGCAAATTCGTCAAAGCGTTCGGCGGCCCCGGCCAGGAGGAGGGCAAGTTCAACACCTGCCACGGCATCGCGCTCGACCCACGCCCGCGCAAACCGTTGCTGTTGGTTTGCAATCGCAACAACAACCGGGTGGAACATTGGGACCTCGACGGAAATTTCGTCCGCGTCATCCAAAAGGACCTGCGGATGCCCGCCGCGGTCCACATCCGCGGCAACTATGCGGTGTTTCCCGAATTGCAGGGACGCGTCACCGTTTTGGACAAGGCCGGCAAGATCGTCGCACAGGTCGGCGACAACCCGGATGAATCACAGCGCGCCAACTTCGGTTTGGCCCAGGATCAGTGGAAGGTCGGCATCTGCAACTCACCACACGGGGCTTCGATGGATAAGCGAGGCGATCTCATCGTTTCCGAGTGGAGCAAGTTCGGCCACCTCCACAAATTCGTCCGCGCGAAGTAACCGATTTCCTAGACCTTCCAGGGCGAGCGCATCGGCTGCTTGATGTAGGCATTGGCCTTGGAGTCATCAACGAACCGTTGCTTCTTGGAGTCGAAGCGCAATGGACGACCGGTCTGAACGGCGATCTTGGCGAGGTTGATCAACGTGCAGGAGCGGTGGCCGTTGATTTCGTTCAGGGCGAATTTCTTTCGCGTCTTGACCGCCTCGACAAAATCGGTGAGCTGCGGCTCGGGGTCGGGCAACGTGCCCACCTTGTCCACCAGGTCCGGTATGTCCGATTCAAGCGCCTTGTTGAGTTTGCCTTTCGGGCCGGAGAGGAACGGAGCGTTGTCCTTGTTCTCACCGTCCAGGATGATTTCGCAACCGTCCGCGTAGCGCAATGAAACCCGACGCCAAGGCAGCACTGCGTCGTGATGCTGCGGATCGGTGTCAGCTTCGATGTGAACGGGACTCTCCTCATCTTTGGCGAGAATGTATTGAACCGGATCGAGGTAATGCTGGCCCATGTCTCCAAGACCTCCACCGTCGTAATCCCAGTAGCCGCGGAAACTCTGGTGAACGCGGTGTGGATGATACGGCTTCTTCGGCGCAGGCCCGAGCCAGAAATCGTAATCCAATCCCGGCGGCACCGGCTGGGGCGTGAGATCGGTGCGGCCGCACCAGAGGTTCTGCTTCCAATCAAAACCCGTGTTGGCGCCGAGCGTGATCTTGAGCGGCCAGCCAAAAACTCCGGCCTGCACCAGCTTCTTGATGGGCTTCACCGGCACGCCCATTCCATAGAACGGACTGTCGAACCGGAACCACGTGTTGAGCCGGAAGATCCGTTTGTATTTCGCCATGGCCGCCTTCACGGCTTCGCCCTCGGCAATGGTTCGCGTCATGGGTTTTTCGCACCAGATGTCCTTGCCTGCTTTCGCCGCGGCGATGGACATCACCGCGTGCCAGTGCGGCGGCGTCGGCAGATGAACGATGTCAATGTCCTTGCGGGCGAAGACCTCGCGAAAATCCTTGTAGCCTTTCACGTCCGGGCCGCCGGCCTTGAGAGCAGCCTGCAAATGCTTTTCATCTACGTCGCAAACCGCGAGAAGTTTGCAGGCGGTATTGATGCCGGTGACATGGCCCATGCCCATGCCGCCGGTGCCGATGACCGCGCGTGTCAGGATCTCGCTGGGCGGAGTGAACCCCGCTCCGCCCAGAACATGCCGGGGAACGATGGCAATGGTTGTGAGGGCGGCGATTGAAGTCTTGAGGAAACTGCGGCGTGTGAACTTATGGTTCTTGTTCATGGATGTGAGTTACCAGAAGCGCGCCTTGATGCCTACTGAAAATTCACGCCGTGCGAGTCACTTCACTCGCCGAAACTCCGTGCCAGTTTGCCGGCTACGGCCCGCCGCCAAAATCCGCGCCTTCGCGCGCGCGGTAAAAGCGGCGGCCGGTCGCCGACGGCAGGCTGTCGTGGAACTGAAAGCTCGCGGTGAAGCCGTTGACATTCTCGATCGCCGTGCCGCTGACGCGCGTTTGCCAGAGAATCTGGCCGGCTGAAATCGTGTCCGCAGATTCGATGGTGTAAAAACGGTCCCGTTCGCCGCTGACCACGACCCGCATGGTATTGTTGCCCTGGTTTGAAATCGCCACCGTGGGCCGGATGGCTGTGCCGATGGTCTGCAATTCAAAAAATGTGACACTAAAATATCCCGCCGCTCCAATGACACCGGGATACGTGGATGTATCTATTTGCCCGACTTTCACGAAGATCAGTTCGGCGCGATAGCGACGTCCGGGCGCGAAGGTGAACGCGGGAATCGTGACCGACGTGTTGGTCCCGTTCAGCGCGCCCGGTTCGCCCACGCCGGGTGTGTCGAACACGCTGCCCCCGGAGAATTCATCGTTGCTTTCAATATCCAGCGCGATGAAGTCATTGGCCGTTCCGCCCGCGAATGCGCCCCACGTCAACACAAACGCGTTGCTCGGATTCACCGATTGCGTCGCGCCAAAGTTAACAATCTGCGGCGCGTTGGGATAAGCGTCGCCGGTCAGGTTGAAGTTAAAAATCCGCGTCCCGTCGTGGACCGTGTCGAAACGCGCCTGGTAAACCCCGTTCGGAAAAAATGAATCCAACTGCGCCTGCGACGAATACTCGACTTCAAAATCTAACGCGTCGCCAAAGTCCAGTTCGGGCGTGACCGTGCGTGTATTGGGAAGCGTCACCAGACCGTTGGTGACACCGTTCAGCGTGTTGAGATCGGAAGTCAGGCTGAATTGGAACAGCTCGATGGCCTGCGCCACGCTGTTGGTCTGGCGAAACACGCGTCCTTTCACCAGTCCCAGAAAATCCATGTCCGGTTGGCCCACACCCGACGCATTGCCCGTGTTGAAAGAACCGATTTGCGCGGACAACTTGTTGCCGGCGAGGTCGCGAAGATTCTCCGGCGAGCCGACCGGGTTCAATTGCCAGGTGATTTGCGTGTTGACGGGGAAACCAGGCGGATAAACGCAGAACAACGTCCGGCCATTCGCGCTCCACGTGTAGCTGACAAGGCCCGAGTTGATATTGCTCCAGCCAAGCGATGCGCCCAAGGCCAGCGCGGTGTTCATTCGTTCGCTAAAAGTAAAGGCTACCACCGCGGAGCCGGGCACGTTGAACTGCGCGTTGAAGGGACTTTGCGATTCCAAGAATGGCGGTGTGCCGTCCGTTCCGCCGCTGGTTCGCACTTCGAAATCTGTCTCCGTGACGAACGCCGCCACGCCGGTTACGCCATTGCCATAAGTTGTATCGTCGAAATCAACGATCTTCGCAAAAGTCAGATTCGCCCGATAACCGACGCCCGCCGAAAGCGTGCCGGCGGGAATCACCACGGACGTCGAAACGCCGTTCAACGAGCCGGTCTGGCCCGGGCCCGCTGTTTCAAACACAATCGTGTCCGTCGCCGGGTTCACGATTTCGATAAACATGAAATCCGCCACCAAGCCGCCGGCGAATGCATCCCACGTCAGCGTGAAGTCCGCCGCCGCGTTGATCGCTTGCGCCGCGGTGAAATTGCTGATGCGGGGCGGATTTGGATACGCGTCGCCCCCGGGAAAAGTCAGCGGGATGGTTTTGTTGCCGTCGTTCAACGTTTGGAGAAACACCGTGTAAGTGCCGTTCGAGTACACGGAATCCACATCGGTTTTGAATTCCGCCCCGTCGGTAAAGTCACGAACGAATCCGTTATCCTCCAGAATCAGCGCACGAATTGCGCCGCCCGGCAGGGTCAGCGTCGCGTTCGTCACCGCGTTGCTGCTGACGAGGTCAACGAAGTTGTTGAACAAAAACGCCGGATCATCGCCCGGGGCCGGATCCGTGACCAGCGCGGGAGCCGTTGGATTATCCTGTGCGAAGCGCTGCAATTTGACGACGCCGAAAAACTCGACGTCCACGCCGCGTGCGGTGAACGAAATTGCCAGCAGCGCGGCCGTTCCCACGAACCGGCCCCAATGAAACCTGAGATTTTTCATGTTGTGCCTTCCGATTGGTTGAACCTGTCCATCTGCTAACAGGAACATCCTTGTAACACAAGCGACCTTTGCGACACGTGAACAGATTTGCGGATCAAAAGGATTGCGCGCACTCACGCACGGCATGGCGATGTTCATTGCGGCGATGTTGTTGATTCCGCGGATGAAATTGAACCTCCGCCGTTCCGGCAGATCGCAACTTGCAACTGCTTAGAATCGCGCCCATCGGAGCATTGCTCACGGCAGCCATTTCAGCATCTGCTGCGGCTTGAATCCTGCGGCAAAGCCGCTGTGGCAAACGCGCGTCACATTCGAGGTCGGGGATGCCATTTTGGCCGGGAGAATTCGAGCCAGGCATTCACGCGAACCGACCTGGCCGCCGTCATCGCGGTGATGGCGCTCATCGCAATCCTGGCGATTCTGGCTTTGCGCGATTCGCGAAATTCGAAATCTGAAACGTCGCGCCAGCGACGTGCGCAATCCCTGCTGTGTCTGGCCAATGTCAAACAGTTGGCGGCGGCTCAACTCGTGTACGCCGCGGACAATCGGGGAAGATTCTGTCCCAGCTATCTTGATTACAATTCCGCCGCCTTGACCAACGTCTGGATGGGCGCGCTGGCTCGTTACCACGGCCGGACCAACGGGGTCTGGCTTTGTCCTTCGGCTACCAATCCGCCGCCGCGTTCTTACAGCGGCGCCGCGGATGCACCCTGGACTTTCCGGGATCGCGAAACGGGCGGCGCCATCCATGGCAGTTATGCCATCAACGGTTACTTGGGACTTGGACGCAATTACAAACAGCCCAAGAAAGTCAGCCTCAAAGTAGCGAATGTCTTTCACGAACAATCGGCCGTGCGGCGACCCGCGCTGACGCCGGTCTTCTGCGATGCGATTTATTGGAATTGCCGTCTGGAAGAATCCGACGCGCCGCCGCGAAATCTTTACCAGCCGCAAGGCATCGCCCTCACGCCGGGTGCATCCAAACGAGTTCACACCCAGTTCATCGCACGGCACGGAGATTTCCCCGCCTCCGAGGCGCCGCGCGAATTGGCTTCGGATTCTTTGCCCGGGGCGATCAATCTTGCATTCGTGGACGGTCACGCCGAAACCGTGCCGTTGGAAAATCTCTGGACCCTCTACTGGCACAAGAACTGGAACCCGGCGAAAGTCGCGTCGCCGCACCCCGAGCCAAGGTAGGCCGCGCTCCGAGAACTTGCCTTTCCGCGCATTTTCGCCAAGCTCGCCGCGTTGAAAAATCTCTTGGGCCAGCTCCTTCAGCGCAGCCGTTACCCGTTTGCCATCGCTGCGGGGCTCGTCCTGGCCGCGGCCTTTCCGAAAATCGGCATCGCCGGTTTCGCGTGGGCCGCCCCCGCGTTGATGCTTGCGGCGGCGTATGGCAAAACGGGCGGCGACGCCTTTCGCATCGGCTACGTCGCGGGGCTGGCACAACATCTGGCCTCGCTCTATTGGCTGCTGCACATTCCCGTCAACGGGTATCCCATTCTCGGCTGGGTGGCGCTGAGTGCGTATGTCGCTTTGTATCCGGCGGCGTGGGTCTGGCTGTTGTCGGGCAGGATCGGTGCAGGCAGTTGGGGGCAACGAACCGCATGGTCGCTGACCGGCGCCGCCCTCTGGGTCGCGCTGGAAATGTTGTTGGGCCGTTTGTTCAGCGGTTTTCCATGGAATTTTCTTGGCTCGTCACAGTACCAAATGCTGCCGCTGATTCAAATTGCTTCCGTGACGGGGATATACGGCGTCTCGTTCATCGTGGTGTGGACCTCGCTTTCCTTGTTCTCGGCAGCGCACGCCATCTTGCAACAACCGGCGAAGCGCCAGGCTTGGTTGAGCGAAATCATTTTGCCGCTGGCCGCGTTGGTCGGTGTGTTCATGTTCGGCTTCAACAAACTGCGGGAGCAAAACCCGGATGGACCGACGCTCCGCGTCACGTTTATCCAGCCCAGCATTCCCCAGAAATGGATTTGGGCCAGCGGCGAAGACAGCAGTTGGTTCAATCGCGTCCTCGAACTCACGACGCAAGCGCTCTCCAACAAGACTGACCTCGTGCTCTGGCCCGAAGCGGCCATCCCGCACAGAATTCGTTACGACGAAGAAACGCTGCTCGCCGTCACTGGTGTCGCCAAGTCAAATCGTGTCTGGATGATCATCGGCAGTGACGACACCGAACCGCGCGCCGGTTCGCTGAACCCGGAGGACCAGGACGATTTCAACTGCAGCTTTCTTGTCAGCCCGGACGGCGCGCTCGTTTCGCGCTATTGCAAGCGCAACCTCGTGATCTTCGGCGAATACATCCCGCTCGTTCGTTGGCTGCCGTTCGTTAAAATGTTCACGCCGATTCAGAGCGGATTCGCGCCGGGGGACAAAGTCGTGCCGTTCCAACTTACCGACCTCAAGGCCAAGGTCGCCACGCTCATCTGCTTCGAAGACATGTTCCCGCATCTGGCACGCGAATACGCGCAGCCGGATACGGATTTTCTGGTGAATCTCACCAACGACGGCTGGTTTGGCGAAAGCGCGGAGCAATGGCAGCACGCCGCCGGCGCGGTCTTTCGCGCGGTTGAAAATGGGCTGCCTCTTTTGCGCTGTTGCAACAACGGCATCACCTGCTGGGTGGACTCGCGCGGGCGAATCCGCCAGGTCTTTCGGGACGCAAATGGCAGCGTTCACGGAGCGGGATTCATGACCGCGCAAATTCCCGTCCTGCCACCCGGGCAAACTCGCCCGCCGACATTCTACAACCGGCACGGCGATTGGTTTGGGTGGACGTGCGTCACCATCTCCGTCGCGGTCCTGCTATCGCGGATTCGGAAAAATCTGTTGAGCCGGCGTAAGGCCGCCTCCACGAATGCATGCTGATTTACTGTTCAACGCGTGCAACGAAGATTTGATTGAACTCCCCTCCGTCCGACACAACGCGCCGGACGTAAGCCACCTTCCGGCCATCCGCCGAAAACACGCAGGCTTCGGGCCGTGGCGATTCGGCATCGGAAAATCGTTTCGTCAATCGCATCGTCCGGCCCGAAGTGATCTCCGTCAGGCAAACGCTGTTGTCCATCACGTGTGCGATGTGCCGTCCATCGGGACTCCAAGTGAACGCGGACGCGATGGGCCAGGGATTTTTCGTCACGCAAACCGGCGGGCCGACGTTCGGTGAAACCGTCCAGAGTTGCACGATGCCGTTGTCGTCCTTCATCAGAAACGCGATCCGCGAACCATCGGGTGAGCAGCGCAGCCAATGTCGTGGTCCTTGCACTCGGGGAAATCTCTGCTCCGCCGTAAACGTGAGCCGCCGTTGAATCACACCTCTTGGCGGAAACGGCATCCGCGTCTCGGTCCCCGCCAAAGGCCCGTCGCCCGGCACGGTCAGGTCCTCGGGCAAATCCACGATAAAGATTTCGGAAGCGGTTTCTCCCTTGGTCGTCACGACGTGTCCTTGGAACGCCAGCGCCCGTTTTTGGCGAGTTCCATCGGCGCGCACGTAGCCATTCGTGCCAACCCAACCTTCCTCGAACGCCTTCTTGATCTCGTCTGAACCGGGCTTTGGATTGGCCGTCGTGCGCGTCACGAGCACAGAAAAAAATTGTCCGCCGTGATTGCGTGGGTGATCTCGCGACACAGACACCGGCCAGCCAGGAACGCTCACGCCAATGTTGCGCAGATTGATGTCGTTGGCTGGGCTTGCGTTGGTGAACTGCGCCATGACGTGGTCTTCATACGTGAAGGAAACCCAGTCCCCATGCGTGTCCCAGACATGAACGTGCGAACCGCCCCGCAGCGCGCCGGGCGTAAACGGCGGCGTCAGGTCACGCGCATCGAGATTCACAGCGCGACCGGACTGTTGAACATCAACGATGACGCCTTGCCGGTGAAACGCAGAGTATTGCCAGTCGGGCGTGGGATTCTCTGGACCCAGAATAAACACGACCTTCCATTCGCGCGGATGAAACGTGGCCACGCCGCAATGCGCGCCATTGGTCGAGCGATACAGGGTTTTGATTTCGCCAGTTTCGACATTGACCATCTCAATCGTCGAGCCGTCGAAACGTTCGCCCGCCGCGTCGCTGCGTGTGTCATAGACAATCCACCGGCTGTCCGGCGACCAAGCGCCGATGTTGGTGATGATGCGGCCGCCGGGACCGCGAGTGACTTGGCGTTCGCCAATCGAATGTGAGGGTGGATTCGCCATTCTGAATTCATCAAACGGCGCACACGACAAGGCCAACGAGCCAGCCACGGCAAATACGAATTTCCATTTCATTCACGTTACTTGAGCAACGCCTCTGCGTGTTTGCGGACTGCCTCGCTGCCGCCGCCCAACATGCGCGTGAGTTCGGCGATTCGGGATTTCTTGTCGAGCCGTTCGATCTCGGAAATGGTGCGGCCCTCGCTCACTTGCTTGGTCACGACGTAGTGCGCATCCGCCGGCGCGGCGACCTGCGGCAGGTGCGTGATGCACAACACCTGGCGCTTGGCGGCAATTTGTTTCATCTTCTCGCCAACAACTTTCGCCGTTTCGCCGCCGACGTTGGCGTCCACTTCGTCAAAGATGAGCAACGGAATTTCGTCTTCCGCAGCGAGCACGGTTTTGAGCGCCAACATCACGCGCGCCATTTCGCCCGAAGAGGCAATGGCGCGCAATGGACGAGCGGGTTCACCGGGGTTCGGTGCGAATTGGAACTCGACGGCGTCGAAGCCGGAGGAAGTGAATGACGTCCCCCTCACCCGTCCGTCAGACACCCTCTCCCCCACCGGGGGAGAGGCATGGGGCGAGGGGGCGCGCCACGTGGCGACTGCGTCCGCAGGGCGGCCGATGGGCTTTCGGGATTCAGCGTTCGCCAGGTCGGCCACCGTCGTCATCACCACGTCAAACTTGCTCTGCTTGAAACCAAGGTCGGCAAGCTGCTGACTCACCGCCCGGGAAAGTTGCGGAATTATTTTTCGTCGCCGGGCCGAAAGCGCTTTTCCCGCCTGCAAGATCTCCGAATCCAGTTTTGCCAACGCGGCGTTGAGCCGCGCGAGTTCCGCGTCGCGCGATTCGAGACTCTGCAATTTTCGCTTCGCCTCGTCACCGAACGCGATGACCTCCGCCAGCGTCGCGCCGTACTTGCGTTTCAACGAGTGCAGCAGGTTGAGCCGTTCCTCCAATTCCTGAAGCCTCGCCGGGTCAACGTCCACCTTCTCGGCATAGCGCGAAAGCTCCGCCTGCAACTCGCGCAACGCCGCGACCCCCTGTTCGTGCAGGCTGAGCAGGTTCGCGGCGCCGGCGTCCACACGCTGCAATTCCTGCAACGTCCGGCCCACGACGCCGGCCTGGCTGAGCAGCGACGTTTCGTTCTCGCTCAA
>CAZCZP010000025.1:0-16224 GCA_964502895.1 uncultured Bifidobacteriaceae bacterium | reverse complement strand
AGTTGCTTCGCCGGTTGCAGCAGCGACTGATGATCGTGCGGCCCGTGAATGTCCACCAGCCATTCGCCGATGGCCGTGAGCACGTTGAGTGTCGTGGGCGAGCCGTTCACGAACTGGCGATTCGTGCCGGTGGTCGTGAACGCTCGCTTGAGGACCAGTTGATTTTCTTCGCACGGCTCAAGGCCGTTTTCATCGAGGAACGACTTCCATGGCGCGCGCAGTTTGGCCACCTCGAACACCACTTCCACGGCACAACTGTCGCACCCGGCGCGAATCAGCGTGCGATCAGCGCGCTCGCCCAGCACGAGGTTGAGCGCGCCAATGAGGATGGATTTGCCCGCGCCCGTTTCACCGGTGACGACGTTGTAGCCCGCCTGGAGTTCCAGGGTCAGGTCAGCCACGAGGGCAAGGTTTTTGATGCGCAACGTTGTCAGCATCGGTAGATTCAGCGCCCGTCCTCCGTAGCAAACCACTGCGGAGGGTGGACGCTCCATTTGAGCGGTTAAGCCACATTTGGGCAAAAGATTTTTTAGCATGGCATTTTCTTTCACTTTTCTCGGGTCGGGAACGTCTGTGGGCGTGCCGGTCATAGGCAAGCAGTATCCCCCGGAATTTCTGGCCAACCCGAAGAATCATCGCACGCGGCCCTCAATCTATGTCGCGACCGATGCCGTGAAACTCGTCGTGGACACCACGCCGGAGTTCCGGCTGCAATGTCTGCGCGAGAACATCCGCCATCTCGACGCGGTGTTGATCACTCACGGCCACGCGGATCACATCATGGGGCTGGACGATTGCCGACGCTTCTGCCAGATGCGCGGCGACACGGCGTTACCGGTTTACGCGAGCGAAGCCACGATGACGGACTTGAAGCGCGTGTTCACCTACGCGTTTACCGGCCCCTGGCCGAAAGGCTACTTCATCCCCGAGCCGCATATCCTGAATGGTTCGTTTACTCTCGGCGATCTGGAAATCACTCCCCTGCCCTTGCCGCATGGCCGTTTCGTTTCGGACGGCTTTCTTTTCGTCCAGGACGGCAAGAAGCGGCTCGCCTATCTGAACGATTGCAAGGAGGTGCCGCCGCCGGTCGTCGAACGCGTGCGCGGCGTGGAAGTGGCCGTGCTGGATGGATTGCGCCGCGATCCGCATCCGACGCACATGTGTCTGGACGAAGCGTTGACCGCCGCCCGGCGCATCGGCGCGGAACGAACCTACCTGACTCACCTGACACATGATTACGATCACGATGTGACGCAGGCGGAATTGCCTGCGAGCGTATCGCTGGCTTACGATGGGTTGAAAGTTGATTGCCGCCAGGGTGTTTTGCCGATTGCGCCAGATTCACTTCCGGAAGAAAATTACCAGAATTGAAAGCTCCGAAATGAAATCCTGCTCCGTGCTCCTGAGTCTGGGGGTTTGTTTTGCCGCGCTGTCGCCAACGCGTGCTGAGGCCGACGGCAGCGAAGTCATCGTGATTTACAATGCCGCCATGCCGGAATCCAAATCTGTGGCCGAGCATTACGCCGAACGGCGCAGTGTTCCGAAAAACCAGGTCTTCGGATTCGAGTTGAGCAAGAGTGAAGACATCTCCCGTACCGAGTATCGCAACAGTCTGGAGAAACCGCTGTTGAAAAAACTTGAGGAGGCCGGCTTTTGGCGCTTCGGCGACGGGGAAACCACCGACACGAACGGCAAGCCGGTGAAGGTCACAGGCAAAGTCGTTGAATCAAAAATCCGTTACCTGGCCCTGTGTTACGGTGTGCCGCTGCGAATCTTAACCGACGCAGATTTGAAAGAGCCGGCCGAGGAAACGATGCGCCCCGAGTTCCGGCGCAACGAAGCCGCCGTGGACAGCGAACTCGCGGCGCTGCCCGTGATCAACCAGAAATTTCCGCTGGCCGGCCCGCTGCGTAACACGCTTTACACCACGACCAACTCCGCGTGGTTCACTCCAACCAACGGCGTGCTGATGGTGGCTCGACTGGACGGGCCCACGCCGCAGATTGCGCGCAGCCTCGTGGACAAGGCGATTCACGCCGAGACCGACGGGCTTTGGGGGCGGGCTTATTTCGATTGGCGCAACATCGCCGATCCCGCGATGAAACTTGGTGATGACTGGATTCGCACAGCGGCGGACATGTCGCGGTTTCTTGGCTTTGAAACCATAACGAACGATCAGGAAGCGACGTTCTCGGCCAGCTTCCCCATGAGCCAGATCGCATTTTACCTGGGCTGGTATCGGCAACACGTGGATGGCCCGTTCACGCTGCCGAACGTGGAGTTCATGCCGGGCGCGATTGCGTATCACCTGCATTCGTTCAGCGCGGCGACGCTGCGTTCCACCACCAACAATTGGGCGGGGCCGCTGTTGGCGAAAGGTGCGACGGCCACCATGGGCTGCGTGCATGAACCTTATCTCGGCGGCACCCCCGACCTCGGCGTGTTCACGGCTCGATTGCTCTTTCACAATTTCACGTTCGGTGAGGCTGCCTACGCAAGCCAGAATGTTTTGTCCTGGATGACGACCGTGGTGGGCGACCCGCTGTATCGGCCGTTCGCCAAACCGCCGCAACAGTTGCACCTGGAACTCGAAGCGAAGAAGAGCAAGCTGATCGAGTGGTCGCATCTCCGCGTGGTGAACCTGAATCAGGCGCGCGGCGCGTCGCTGGCAGAGATGGTCGGTTACCTCGAACAGATCGCTACAACCAGGGAAAGCGCCGTGTTGAGCGAAAAGCTCGGCGACCTTTGCTCCGCGCAAGGCAAGCCGTCATCCGCTGTTCACGCCTACGAGCGGGCGCTCAAACTCGACCCCTCGCCGCAGCAGCGCATTCGATTGCGCCTCACGCTGGGCGAAAAACTGTTGGCCTTGAAGCGTGACGAAGAAGCATACGACAACTACTGGAAGTTTCTGGAAGAATCGCCGGACTACGCGGATAAAGCCTCCATTCAACAGAATCTTGCCGCGCTTGCTCAGAAGTTGGGCAAGAAGGAAGGTGCGGTAAAAATAAGAGGTTCAGCGGAATAATGAACAACTAGGTGTCGTCACTCTTACCGCCTTGGTTGGACCTCTCTGACAGACCACTTCAATGTATTTGTACGCCCACTTAATACGTATTTGATGCTCAAGCCCCCGGTCGGCGATTTAATAAACTCAACTCGTTCGTATTCCTGAAGATGAAGATAGCCATCGGATTGCTTAACGAACTCCAGCATTTCTGGGTAGTCTTTTGGCCAACGCTCATTTTTCCGGAGGAACGCGGATGTGACGTACGCCAAATCCTGAGCTCCTGAAATTTGCCAGCTCAACGCTGTGAAAGGCGCCGCAATCGCCTCCGCCAAGCTCCCCGAGAATTCATTGGTCTTGCGCTGAGACGCGCAACCAGCAATCACCAGCATTTCTGCCAGCACTCCTCCCCAGAAAGCTATTAGAACGGCAATTACACAAGGCATCTCAGCATCGTTACGCCCCCATTCCCTCCTCAAACGACCCAGCGGCCAGCGGAAAACAGAGGTTGTCGCGCACATAGGCGATGCCATTGGCGCTCGTGGCGTCGAGGTCGCGATACGCGCTCTCGGCTTCGACAATCAGCGGCGCGGTTTTCGTGCCCATCACCTGGCAATAGCGTTGCGGGTAGCCCACGTTGATGAGCATCTCGATGTAGCGCATCATGTTCAGGTCGCCGGTCGGGATGTCCACGAATTGCATAGCGCGGTCGGGCCAGTTGGGCGCCATCATGCGTAACGGCACGCGCGGGCGGATGACAAAATTCTTCACGTGGCACGCGTAAATGCGCGGGCCAACTTTGCGGAAGCGCGTTTCCCAATCCTCACCTTCCCAGCAGTGCGAGGGATCGGCATTCACCGCGAGGCATTTGTCTCCGCCGCAAATGTTCACCAGCAGATTGAAGTCGTCGGCGCACATTGCCGCGGTGCCCGGATGAATTTCATGCGCCAGATACATTCCCAGCTTGCGAGCCTGCGTGCGGATTTTTCCAGTCTTCTTGACGAAGCGATCCTCGCCTTCCTTGAGCAAATCGTAATCGCCGCCCTTCCAGAAGCCCCACGGATAACCCGTCGCCAATTCCCAGCCAAAGGCAACGCCCCAGAACATAGGAACAATCTTGACGCCGAGCTCGGCGCACAAATCAAGCAGGTGCAGCAAATAATCCTCGGCCCATTTTTCAATGTCGGCGGGAGATTTTTTCGCCACGTCCGCAGGAATGAATGGTCGAATGCTTGGGCTGCCGGTCCACGCGGTTGTGTGAACCCAGAACGGGCAGTGCGCCGACACACCGTCCAGGCTCATCTTCGCCTTCGCGAACGTGTCCTTGATTTCCTTCGCGGTCTTGAAGCCCTTGTCGCTTTGCAGCATGTAATTGGAAGGCTGCGCCCCGGTCGCGCCGGACTTCTTCGCGTAGTCGAGGAATTGGGCAAGGTTCTTGGCGCCGTGCTGTGCGCCTTCGATGCTGGGATGATAACAGTTGTTGGCCATAGCGGTGCTGGTTTTTCGTTCTTCCGACGGGACGAGAAATAGCGACAGCGGCAGTGAAATTCAACTGTATTCAGCAATCAGAATTCCGCATTTGCACCATCGCGGTTTGCGTGGCTTCGCATCCAATCCAGCGAGAATCGCACCGGCCTATTTCTGCGAATCAGATTCTGAACGTGACGCGTAGTGGCGTTGTCGAAGTCCTCAATCGCAAATGAAAACGACACGCGTTACGGTTCGGTGGCCGCGAGGGCTGCACATGCTGACGGCGGCCCGGTTGGTGCGGCTGGCCCAGCAATTTCGTTCTTCCATCCGGGTCCGCCTGGGAACACGCATGGCCGATGCGCGGAGCATTCTCAGCCTGTTGTTGCTCAGTGCGACCTTGGGCACCTCGCTCGACATCGAGGCCGCAGGCAACGATGAACATGAAGCGGTTCAAGCCGTGGAGGAATTCTTTGCCAGTCCGGTCGCCGGCGAGCCCCCGGCCATCGAGCCGGGGAAATGATTCTCTGCGTCCTCCCCGGGATCCACTGTTCACTTAACTTTCAAGCCCAAGACAAATGATGCTCAGGGTCGGGACATGCTGACCTCATACCCGAGCAACTTACTCCTCCCCATCGTTCGCGGGCGTAAGAGACCGAATTCACTTTTTCCAACGCGCTGTTGCCCGGCAGGATTCAACTGAGATTCCTGCGTAGGACCCGCACGTTTGGACGCCGCTTCAACCCGGTGATTCGCGGGTCGAAGGGCTGCCTCTCATCCAAGCGTTCTTCTCAGACCTTACTATGAATCGCCGTTGGCAAAGCACATGCTTGGACCGCTCGGGCAACAATGCCACGCCAGGGAGCAGTCGGAGTCAGTCGCGCACGGGACAGTGCAACGAGCTTGCACGCGATCAGGGCGCCGCGCGTTGTGACCAGGACCGATCCATTCCCAATCGTAAACCGCGTGGTAATGCCCGTTGTAATATGTCGTACCGCCCTGATGAGCGCGTCCCGTCGCTCTGCAAAATTCTGTTGTCCAGCCTGCTCGCCGTTTCCCTCGCGCATGCGAGCGCTCCGCGGCTTGACCTCAACGCCAATGGCACCAGCGACGTCTGGGAGTTGAATTACGTCACGGCCGACTTCAACCCCGACCTGGACCCCGACGAGGATGGCCTGGCCAGCCGCTTTGAATCCATCGCCGGCACCAATCCGTTCGATGCGCGCTCGGTCCCGAGGATCACACATTTTCAAGTAACCACGAACGGCGTCGAAGCGAGCATGGCCGCCGCGTTGGGCAAGCGATACGACTTGCAGGCAACGGAGCAATTGTGCGGCAGCATGGCCACGAATTGGTTCACGGTGGCGGGGATGATTGCCCGCACCAACACCGTTGTCACACTCAACGCCCCGGCTGACCGACCCTCCAGATTTTTTCGCATGGTCGTGTCAGACGTGGATACCGACGGCGACGGCTTGAATGACTGGGAAGAGTATCAACTGGGCCTCGATCCGTTTTCGGCCAACAGCAGCGCGAACTCGGGCACGGAAGGCGATTACGCTCACGCGGTCAACTTGCTCCAGGCTTCGCTGCAAAAACTGCCGCCCGTGATCACGGGAAGCGGCGGCGGCAGCTTTGCGATTTACCTTTCCGGCGGGACGGCGGGCAGCGGTTTGTCCGCCGAGTATTACACGAACGCGAGCAGCACCTACACCAGCGCGCTGAATTTCAATCCGACGAATTTGTTTCTGACGGCCGACGATCCGGTCATTGACTTTACCTGGGGACCGGCAACGACGCCGAATCTCAGCAACGGATTTTACACCGTACGTTGGACCGGACAGGTGGAACCACAATTTTCCGAAACCTACACTTTTGAAACGCGCACCGACGATGGCGTGAAACTCTGGGTGAACGACCAGTTGTTGATTGACCGCTGGCAAACGCAGAACACGACCTGGACCAACGCCCTCACACTGGCCGCGGGCGTGCGCTACAACTTGCGCATGGAATACTTCAATCGCGGCGGCAGCGCGCGCGCGCGGTTGTCGTGGTACAGCCCGAGCCAGCCTCGGCAGGTCATTCCGGCGACGCGTCTTTATCCCGCCTCGGGAGGATATTCACCCGGCGGTGTGACCAGCCCGTTGAATGCAATTGCCTTTCTCGGCCAACCATTCAGCTACACGGTGATCGGCGCCAACACGCCGCTGGGTTTTGTGCTGACCAACGTGCCGCCCGGCCTGGAGTTCAACCCAACGAACAATATTCTCAGCGGAATTCCCACGCTGGCCGGGAGCTTCGACATTTCTGTGACCGTCAGCAACGCCATCGGGAATGCCGAATCGCTCCTGCACCTCGACGTGATTGATACCGGCAGTTCTGTCGCGCGCGAAATCTGGACCAACGCGCCGGGTCTTGGCGTTACAAATATTCCGTTGCAGCTTGCGGCCACTCTCACCAACACGCTGGGCAACCTCGAAGGAATCACGAATTACGGTGACAACTACGGCGAACGCATCCGCGGTTATCTCACCGCGCCGACCACGGGAAATTATTATTTCTGGATCGCCGCCAACAACGCGGCCGAACTTTGGATCTCCAACGATGATGAACCGGCGAACAAAGTGCGGCGCGCCTACGTCATCAATCCGCGCATTACCACGCCGCGCCAATGGACGCAACAGCCCAGCCAGCGATCCGGCTGGCTCGCGCTCGAAGCCGGCAAGCGTTACTACATCGAGATTCTCCACAAAGCCGGCCGCGGCATTAACGATCATTGGTCCGTTGCCTGGCGGTTAGACCCGACGGGCACGAACACCGTTCCCGACACAATTGTGCCCGGCTATGTGCTGTCGCCGTTTGTGGATACGCCGCCCGCGCAGATTCCGGGCACGCTGTACTCGGCAAATATGGTGGCCCAATCCGGCGCGCTCAGTTCCGGTGTGGGCACCGCCACGTTGCGGCTCAGCGCCGACGGGACGCGCGCCGTGCTGCGTTACAGCCACAGCACCCTGGCCACGCCTGTCACGGCCAAGCACATTCACGCGGACACTTACCTTGGCAAGAACGCGCAAGGTCAGATTATTTTTGACATTGACACCGCGACGCAGGAAGCCGACGGCAGTTACATCTGGGACATTGCGCCGTCTGGGCCGTTGTCTGCGGCGGATATTGTCGAGATCATCAAACAGGGAAAATCCTACCTCAACGTTCACACGGTGGATTATCCTGCCGGAGAAATTAACGGCCACTTCTCCGTGGCGGAAGGCGCGCCGACGTTCACACCGCCGCCGCCGCCGCCGGCGTGGGTGAAGGACCATGCCAGTTCCAATGCTGCGGCCCGGTTTCTGTTGCAGGCCTCTTTCGGACCCAGCCCCGCTGAACTTAAGTCCGTGCGCTCGCTTGGATACGAGGGCTGGATCAACAAACAATTCACCCTTACCGCCAACAAACACCTGCCCAACGTGTACGCCACTGCGGGCACGCCGCCCGTCTTCGAATATCCGGGCACGCTCACATTCAATACCTGGTGGCTGCGTTCGGTTTCCGCGCCAGATCAACTGCGTCAGCGCGTGGCGTTCGCCCTCAGCGAAATCCTTGTCGTCTCCGAAGATGGCGTACTCAACGGCAATGCCCGTGCGCTCTCGTCCTACTACGACACGCTGCTGACGAATTCGTTTGGCAACTTTCGCGCCCTGCTCAAGTCCGTGACGCTGCATCCGGCCATGGGCATTTACCTCGACATGCGCCGTAACGAAAAGGGCAACCCCATTCTGGGAACGCATCCCAACGAAAATTATGCCCGCGAAATTCTCCAGCTATTCTCCGTCGGCCTGAACCGCATGTGGCCGGACGGCACCCTTGTTTTGAATTCAGACGGCGATCTTGTGCCGACCTACGACCAGGATGTCATCATCGGATTCTCGCGCGTGTTTACTGGCTGGAATTATTGGCAGACGAACCAGGCCAACAAACGCCTGCCAACCAACTGGAATCCTGCCTCGAATTACACCAACGCCATGGTGCTCGTTCCCACGCGCCATGAACTGGGCACGAAACGATTGCTCGACAACGTAATCCTGCCGCCGGCCCAGGGCGCGCAAGCCAACGTCAACAGCAACGCCTTCGACCTCTATTGCTCGCAGGACCTCGAACTCGCTCTCGACTCGATCTTCCACAACGAAAACGTCGGGCCGTTCATTTGCCGCCAGCTTATTCAACGGCTGGTGACCAGCCATCCCAGCCGCGATTACGTTTACCGCGTCGTCCAGAAATTCAACAACAACGGCTCGGGCGTGCGCGGCGACATGAAAGCCGTCATCAAAGCGATTCTGCTGGATTACGAGGCGCGAAGTCCGGCCATGCCGGCCACGTTTGGAAAACTACGCGAGCCGGTCCTGCGAGCCACGGCCATCGCGCGCGCGTTCCCCTCGCCCGCGAATCTGACGGGGTCCTTCCGCCAAAACGGAAGTCAGGCCATCACCGTCACAACCAGCCGGCCGCACCGCCTCAGTTCCAGCGACGACGTTCACCTGACCTTTACCGGCAATCCCGCGCCGAACTCGCAAGTTTACAACAATGTCACCGTGACCGGCCCGAACACATTTACTGTTGGCTCTCAAGGCATGGCCTTTGGAACTTATGGCCAGTCCGGAAACACCATCACGGTCACCAACTCAAGCCATGGGCTGACGGCGGGGAATCAAATCTACCTGACATTCCTGACCGGCGGGGCAACACGCGGAATTTACACCGTGGCTACCGCGCCCAGCAGTTCTGTTTTTACCGTCACGAACGCGAGTTCGATAACACGCACTGGCAGTTGCGTTTTCCCGAAATGGAGCGGCAGCGGGTTTGTTCAGTCGGGAACGAACATCACGTTCACCACCAGCGCGGCGCACGGATTGCGCGTTGGCACAACGGCGTACTTGGTTTTCCCTGGCGGCAGCGCCGCAACCAACGGCGCTTACCGGATTCTGAAAGTCCCGTCGGCCAACCGCTTCACGGTGGGCAGCAACGTATCCGACAGCGAGGAGAACAGCGGATTGGTTCTGCCGCTTTACGCCGCGCCCGCCGTTCGCTCCGGCAGCGTCACTTTGCGCTACAGCTCGTGGAGCATGAATTATACGGATTCCGGTTCGACCGCGACGCTGTCCCAGACTCCGCTCAATTCGCCCACCGTCTTCAACTACTACTTCCCGGATTACAAATTCCCGGGCCTGCTCGCGTCCGCCGGGTTGACCACGCCTGAATTTCAACTCACCTCCGACACCAGCGTCGTGCTCCAGATGAATTTCATTTCGAGCAGTATCTTCAACAACGGCAGCAACACCAATGGCCTGAGCAGTTTTAGTGGCGGCAACGGCGCCATCGCACTGGACTTCGGTGCCTGGATGACACCGGCGCTGACTTCGGACGCTGGAATCCCGACGCTTGTGGACGCATTGAACTCGCTGCTGTGCGCCGGGCAACTCTCGCCCGCCGCAAAGAACATCATTGTTGGCTACGTGGCCAACGCGCGTTTTCCTTACACCGCCCCGACACCAACTCATGCGCAAATGCGCGACCGCGTCCGCGCCGTGGTTCATTTGATCGTCACGTCACCCGACTTCACCGTGCAGAGGTAATTCTATGAAAGACAAATCTGTGAACGTTCTGAACCGCCGCCGCTTCATCCGGCAAGCCGCCTGTGCCGCGCTGGGGGCCGGCGCGCTGAGCTCTGTCATCAAGGACCTCCGATTTGTGAATGCCGCCATGGCTCAAAGCGCCATCAGCGATTACAAGGCGCTGGTCTGCATTTTTTTATCCGGTGGCAACGACTCCAACAATTTGATCATCCCCACGATTGCCTCCGAGCACGCCGACTATGCCGCAATCCGTACCGATGTCCTCGCCATTCCCATCTCCGGCGCGCCGAATGTGGCGATTCCGCTCAATTCGCTGAGCAGCGACGGCCACGAATACGGATTGCATCCAGCCTGCCCGGAATTGGCCACCCTTTACCACGAGAACAAACTGGCCGTCTTGTTCAACACGGGCACGTTGCTTTACCCAATGACGCGCGCGCAGTATCAAAGCGGCATGCTGCAACGGCCGCCCCAGCTTTTTTCTCACTCGGATCAAGTGACCCAGTGGCAAACCTCCATTCCTGACCGTCCGCCGTTGACCGGATGGGGTGGCCGCTGCGCGGATTTGTTGGCTGCTGTTCAACCGGGCGCGCCGATTTCTCTTTGCGTCACGCTCTCGGGCGCGAACACGTTTGAAGTCGGCAACATCGTTTCCCAGTATTCGGTGACCACGTCGGGCGCAATCAACTTGTCGAGCGTTTCGGGCGCGCGGCTTCAGGCTCTGACCAATGTCCTTGCCCTGCCCTACCCGAATCTTCAGGTGCAGGCTTATGCCGATGTTGGTGAACACGCCATCCAGACCGGTGGCCTGTTGAATGCCGCCATCGCGGCCACGTCTGCTCCGACTTACTGGACGTCGCCCTTTCCCACGACCGTCATCAATCCCGCCAGCGGAACAACGTTCGGCTCCGGACTGGCGAGTCAGTTGCGGATGATTGCGCGGCTCATTGAAGCCGGTAATCGCAACGCGGCCAACGGCGGGTTCGGCATGAAGCGGCAGATTTTCTTCTGCCAGGTCGGTGGGTACGACACGCACTCGGGCCAGACGACCGGGCCCGGGCAAACGACCGTTGGCGCGCACTCGAATCTCATGGCCGAATTGAGCCAGGGCATGTTCGCCTTCCAACGCGCGATGGAGCAATTGGGACTCTCGAACAACGTGACCACTTTCACCTCCAGCGATTTTGGCCGCACCTTCCCGTGCAACGGCGTGGGCAGCGACCACGGCTGGGGCGCGCATCATTTGATCATGGGTGGCGCCGTGAATGGCCGCCGCACGTACGGGAGATTTCCCACGCTCGCGGTCAACGGCCCCGACGACACGAGCACCGGGCGCTGGATTCCGACCACGGCGATTGATCAATACTTTGCCACGCTCGCCACCTGGTTTGGCGTGGACAACTCGAATCTGTCAACCGTCTTCCCGAACCTCGGCCGCTTCGCGACGCCGAACCTCGGGTTTGTATGAGAACCTGGCTGGGAGCACTGGCAATCATCGCGCTGCTGGCTGCCGCTTTGTGGTTCGCCGGGCCGGATCAGCCCGTGGCTGCCGCCCGCGCCGTTTCCGACGAAAGCGCTTCTGCCGCCCTGCCTCAATCCTCTGCGACCTCGTCTCCCCGGACCAATCCAATTGAACATCCGGATACCGAGCCGCCGCCGGGTGAACCTCCGCCCACACCGGAAGCCGCTCCGCCTCAACTAAAAACTGTTGCCCTCGCTTCACTTGCCGAGCCGCCGGAAGGACCGGAAATTTCTCCCGGCCTGACGCCGATGACCGTTATGGAGAACGTCCGGTCCACTTTCCGCAATTACAGCTCGCGCTTTGGGGGCAACCCGGTCGGCACGAACGAGGAAATCACTCGCACACTCAACGGTGCAAACCCAGGCAAGACTCCCTTTCTCCAACCGGAGGACGGCCTTCAAGTCAACGACCGCGGCGAACTTGTGGACAACTGGGGCACTCCTTTTTTCTTCCACCAACTCTCCCGCACTGAGATCGAAATCCACTCCGCGGGCCCTGACCGGAAAATGTGGACCTCCGACGATCTCGTGATGAAGTAATCGCGCCGCCAACGGGAGAATCCTGCCGGAATCAGATCACGCGGCAAAACCAAGGTTGCATGGTTGCGCTGCCGCCCGTGATTCTGTCAGACTTTTCCGATGCGACCGCCCGGCGGCAACATCACCTTTCTGTTCACCGACATCGAGCGAAGCTCCCAGCTTTGGGAATTGCATCCGCAAACGATGGGTCGGGCACTCGCGCAACATGACGACTTGGTCCGTGCGGCGCTCGCCGGAAACAACGGCTACGTCTTCAAAACCGTGGGTGACGCCTTTTGCGTCGCTTTCGCCAGCGCCGCCGACGCAGTCAGGGCGTCCGTTTCGACGCAACGCGCCTTGGCCGCGGCAGTCTGGGAAGAGACCGGACCGTTGCGGGTCCGCATCGCCCTGCACAGCGGCGAAGCCGAAGAACGCAACGGCGACTACTTCGGGCAGACGCTGAACCGTGTGGCGCGCGTGTTGGCCGCGGGCCACGGCGGGCAAACGCTGCTTTCGCGGGTCACCGCTGAACGCGTGCGGGAACTGCTGCCCGACGGCGTTTCGCTCCGCGATCTCGGCGAACGCCGGTTAAAGGACTTGAGCCGGCCCGAACATATTTTTCAACTTCTCGCCCCAGGCTTGCCTGCAGAATTTCCTCCGCTGCGTTCGCTCGAAATGTTGCCCAACAATTTGCCCGCGCAAGTGACCAGCTTCATTGGCCGCGCCCGCGAAATGGCGGAGGTCAAACGCCTGCTCGGCACCACGCGCCTGTTGACGCTCACCGGCCCGGGCGGCACGGGCAAGACACGGCTTTCATTGCAGGCTGCCGCCGAAGTCCTTGAGCGCTTCCCGCACGGAGTCTGGCTCGTGGAACTGGCGACGCTGTCAGACCCCGCGCTCGTGCCGGAGACGATTGCCAGCGCTGTGGACATTCGCGGAGAGCACGGGCGCGCTCCACTCGAAACATTGGTTCACGCGTTGCGCGCTCGTCGCCTGCTGCTCGTGTTGGACAATTGCGAACATCTCATCGCCGCCTGCGCGCAGATTGCCGCCACGCTGCTGAGAAGTTGTCCGGAAGTGAGCATCCTGGCCAGCAGCCGCGAGGCGCTGAACATCGAAGGCGAAACCATCCAGCCCATTGCGCCGCTCACAGTTTTTGAATTCGGCCGGCAGGAATCCGAATTGCCGGCCAGCCAGCTCGCAGAGTTGGAGGCCGTCCAGTTGTTTGCCGAACGGGCGGCGGCCGTTCGGCCGGGGTTCACGCTCACCAAGGAGAACGGGCCGCTCGTTGCGAAAATCTGCTGGCGGCTCGACGGAATTCCGCTGGCCATCGAGCTGGCGGCAGCACGCGTAAAAGTGCTCACGCTCCAACAAATCCTGGATCAACTCGACAACCGGTTCCGGCTGTTGAGCGGTGGCAGTCGTGTCGCCCAGACCCGCCAGCGAACGCTCGGCGCGCTGATTGACTGGAGCTACGACCTGTTGTCCGAACCGGAACGTATTCTCTTGCGCCGCCTCACCGTTTTTGTCGCCAGCCGCACCGTGGAAATGGTGGAGGAAGTCTGCGCCGGCGAAGGCCTGGAAAAAGACCGGATGCTCGAACTCCTTTCCGCGCTGGTGGAAAAATCCTTGCTCACGGTCGAACCGGGCCCGGACGGGGAGAATTTTTATACGATGCTCGAATCGGTCTGGGACTATGGCGAAGAAAAACTTGCGCAACATCAGGAAACCGAACGTTACCGCCGCCGTCACCTCGAATACTTCACGCGCTTCTCCGAAACGGCCGAGCCGGAACTGATCGGTGCCAATCAGAAGTCGTGGCTGGGGAAATTGAGCGCCGAGCATCACAACCTGAACATGGCGCTGCGTTGCGCGACCGCGAATCCGGACACAGCGGAGCAAGGCCTGCGACTAGCCGGCGCGTTGTGTCGCTACTGGGAGGTGCGAAGTTATTTGACCGAAGGTTACGCGCACTATCAAACGCTGCTCGCGACGGCGGGGGATACTTCGGCTCCGGCCGTTCGCGCCAAGGCTGAATTGGGCGCGGGCCGGCTCTCCTGGTGCCAAAGCCGCAATGCGGACGCGCTCCGACATTACCGCGCGGCACAGGCGCTTTATCAAAGTCTCGGTGACGTCACATCCACCGCCTACATCGAGGTGCTGCTCGGGTTCGCCGAACGGGACGAAGGAAACGCTGAGACCGCGAGAGCGCATTTTCAGCGCGCACTGAGCATGGCAAAGGAAGTACGGTTGGAGCGGGTCGTAGCCAGCGCCCTGAACGGAATCGGCAGCTTGGCGGCAGATCAAGGTGACTTCGCCATCGCCCGGGAATCAAAGGAGCGCAGCCTGGTCACCTACCGGTCGCTGGGAGACCAGTATATTCTGGCGCTGATCACGGGCAGCCTGGGCCGGGTTTGCTTTCTGGCCGGCGACCACGACGGGGCGCGAAAATTTTTGCGCGAGTTCCTCATGCTGGCCCGCGATCTCGGCAACAAATGGACCATCCCATACGCGATTGAAGGCCTGGCCGATATTTGCGCCACAGAAAAACAGGGCCGCAAGGCGGTGCAGCTCTACGGCGCTGCCAAGGCGCAACGCGACGCGCTCAATCTGGCATTCTCGGTTACGGAACTGGCGGCCCACGAGAAAGCGCTGGCCGGAATGCGCGAGTTGATTTCCGCGGACGCGTTCGACGAAGAATGGAACAACGGGCAAGCCATGAACCTTCAAGCTGCGATTGAATTGGCGGTGGAAGACGAAACTTCGCGCCGGCGCACGCGGCCCAAACGTCCCATTGCGTCAAGCTCATGAACGGCGACCCACCATTCCGGCTGATCCTGTTGGTCGGATTTGCCGTCCTGCTTCCGGTCGGAATTTACCACCGGCTGAAAGCGCGCACGGGAGAAAAACTCGACCGCCGACAGGAAGGCCTGTTCATCCTGGTCACACTAAGATTGTGCGGCATCGTTGGCATGGCAGGCATGTTGGCGTACCTCATCAACCCCGCATGGATGGCGTGGGCCGCGCTGCCGCTGCCGGCCGGGCTGCGCTGGGCGGGGGTTGGTTCCGGCGCTGCGGGCGAACTGTTGTTTGTGTGGACCTTGATCAATCTCGGCAAGAATTTGACCGACACCGTCGTGACCCGACAGAAACACACGCTCGTCACCACGGGCCCGTACCGCTGGATACGGCATCCCTTTTACACGTCCGCGGCGCTGATGATTCCCGCGAGTTTTCTGTTGGCCGCCAATTGGTTTTTTCTGGCCATCGGCGGCGCTGTGTTCGTCCTGCTCGCCATCCGCACCCGCAAGGAAGAAGAAAATCTGTTGGCCAGATTTGGCGACGACTACCGAGATTACATGCAACGCACAGGCCGCTTCGTGCCACGCTTCCTGACTGCGTCGCGGCCGCTGGGCCATTGAGATGACGCCGCGAACTTCCGACGTTGAAGGCAGCGTTGCGCTTCGTTGGTCGGAATTATGCGCCGCCAATCGGCGGAAAATGAATGGTCGGATGCTTCGGCGTGAGCCAGAGCCAGGGCGCCGTTGCTAACACGAGCGGCATGAAACCGAACGGGAGCAGCACCGCCAGCGGATACGCCCAGAGCGGCGGTGGTTTCGCGCCGCGCCCCGCTGGCACCCAACGCGCGGGCAGCCAGACCATGAGGCCGTAAACCATCGTCCACATGCCGAGATTGCCGAGGTTCTGCAACCCGAACGAGACGGTCTCGCAGAGCGTGCCCGTGATGCCAAAAAGGAGAAACACAGCGAATGGCGAAAACGCCCAATAGCGCAACATCACCGCCCAAGCGATAAAGAGCGGAACGAAGACAACGACGCTGTGATAGAGCACAACATCAAAATAATTTGCCGAGCTGGTGATGTAAGCTTGCCCGATTCGCACGCCAAAAAACGGGGCGCAATTGGTCATGGTAGTGGTGATGGCTTCTTCGGAGAGGGCCAGAGCCGTGCAACCGAGAACGAATTTAACCATCCAAGGCAGGCGGACTTTTGCCGCGCAGCGGTCCCATGTATCCCGCCATCGCCACATCGCCAATCCACAACCAACGATCCAAATCAGGATCAA
>CAZCZP010000024.1:0-26231 GCA_964502895.1 uncultured Bifidobacteriaceae bacterium | reverse complement strand
CCTTTTTCACGAGATTTACGCGCGCAACTTGCGGCATGGCCGTGACGAATTGGCGGCTCCCAAGTTACGTACGGGCGACTTTTCACATGAGAAAGCAAAGGGGAGAGTCCTTGCGAACTCTCCCCGGCGAGTTATGAACTTCCGCGACCTGCCCTTACTGGCTCAGGACCCGGAAAAACTTTTGGGCATCGGTTGCAGGCACGGTGTTGGTGAGGGTGCCGCCGTTGCCAGGCTGCGCACTCCCTTCATTCGCCCAGAAGACAGGCGAAGTCAGGTTGGTGGCCGACTGAAGCTGATAACTGACGCCGTTTTGCGCCGCATAGATGACCTGGATGTTTCCGCCGGACGGACTAAGCGTTAGAACCGGTGGATTAATTGCAGGTGTGGCAGTAGCCAAGTAACCCTCGGTGGAAAGGGCGGTCCAGCCGTCGGCCCAGTTGTCGCTCGGGCCGGAGAAGGCGCCGCGATAAGTCGTCGCCACCGGCGCGCCGGCCAGCACGTTGGTCAAGAGTGGACTGCCCGCCTGCGGCCGCGGGTTCAAGCCCGCCACGTCGTTGGTGTAGCTGATCCCACCCAATCCGGCGGCCTCCACCGTGTTGTTGAAGCTGGCGTTGGTGAACACGAAATTGCCAAAGAAGGCCGGCGTCGGTCCGCTCGTCACGTCCCACACGTTGTTGCGCGCCGTCGCCAAGACCGTGCTGTTGGTCCAGTGATACAAGCCGTCGGCATCCAGCATCAGTCCGCTGTTGAACTCCACAAACGCCGAGTTATACACGTCGGGCGCGGCTTCGTCCCGTGCGTTCCAACCCCGGCCACCGCCAAAGAGCGTGCTGGCTTTGCCCCGGCCAATCAGCGTCGCGTTATGGACCGTCCACTGGCTGAAGGGCTGCCGGTCGCCCAGGATCGTCTGGCTGGTGTCACCATCGGTTTCAAAGGCGCGGCTGTCCACGCTGCCCTGCCACGGCGGCTTGATCCCAAACCAAAATTGATTCGTTCCCCGATAGCCCTGGTCGGTGTCGAAGTCGTCGTCTTCGCAGAAGGCTGCCACCAGATACCGGGTGTTCACCGTCCCGCCCCACCACTCGAACGCGTCGTCCGAACTGGCAAAGCTCTCGATGTGTTCGATCACCGTGCCGCGCCCCACCCCGCCCATCGTCAGTGAGTTCAATTCCTTGTCCAACGCAAACTGCCGGCCCGTGTGCCGGATCGAAACATACCGCAGCGCGCCGGAACTGTCGTTGTCGTCGCTGCCGCCAAACCGGTGTTCGGCGTTGGGGCCTTCGGCGGTCACTCCTTCATACACGTCGGTCACCGGGTTGGCGCTGTTGCCCGCCACGTCAAAGGCCGAGTTGATCACCGCCCGGCCCATCAGGATGATGCCGCCCCACTGGCCGGTCACCGTCGGCGGAATGTCGTCCGGATCGTTCACGTCGTCGCCCTCCATCGTGAAGATGATCGGGCTGCTCACCGTGCCGGTCGCATACAGTTTGCCCCCGCGCGTCACCCACAGCGCCGACACCAGATTGGGTATGCCCGGCCGGTTGATGGTCACGTTGGTCCCGCCCTTGACCACCGTCCCCGGTTCGATGATCAGCGTCGCGTTGGTCTGCACATAGATGATCGTGTCCAGCCGATACTCGTTGGTCGCATACCACGTCACCGTCGTGTTGGGGGCGATGTCGTTGGTAACAACTTCGAGCGCACCCTGAGCTGCGGAGGTGGTCAGAAAAATGGCTGCGGTCAATTGCGAAAGAGTTTTTATGAACTTCATTTTGGTGTTCCTGTTTATTGGGTTTGAAGGCAATCAACAACGACACGGGAGCGCTGCTGCGAGCCAATGACAATTTGCGAAGCCAGTGTGATGACCGCGTGTGAACGGCAAACGTCGGAATGGTTACAATTCGGCAACACGCAAAGGAGCGGCTGCGCGTCAAAACTCGCATCCCAACGAGAGGCCGAAGGTCATGCCCTTGGTGTAGCTTTTGATGATCTGGGTCTGGTTGCCAGCGGCGGCGTTTTTCTGGCTGACTTCAAACGCCGGGTCCAACAGATTTTTGGCGGAGAATTTCAACTTCCAGTGCTTGCCGATTTTCTGGCTGAGAAAGACATCCAATTGCGGGGCAGGCTCTTCGTATTCATCCGGCTTGGTGAGGCCGTAAAGGACGAGGCGGCGACCCACCACACCGCCGGCAATCGTAAATGATGTGCCGCTTGCCGCGTGCTCCCACGTGAGGTCCGCATTCAACACGTACTCCGGCTGGTCGTAGAGAGGACGGTCCGTGTCTGTGTTCAGATAAGTCAGGAATCGTTGTCGCTGATCGCTGTCGCTGATGGGCACCTCGGAAACGATATAGGCAGCGTTGCCGCCGAGGGTAAATTCCTTGAGCGGTTCCCACAGCCGGTCGAGGCGCGTGCGGAATTCCACCTCGACACCATAAACGTCCGCAGTTTCCGAATTCGTGTAGGTGACATCGTTCTGATTGACCTGAATCAGCTCAATGGGGTTGTCAATTTCCTTCATGAAGAGCGAGATTGAGGCGATTTCCCCGGGGCGAGGATAGTATTCGAGCCGCAGGTCGTAATTCATGCTGTCTGATACGACCAGATTCGGGTTGCCACTGATCAGCTCGCCATCCGCAATGTCGTAAATATAGACCGGCGCAATTTCCCGGTAAGTGGGGCGCACGACGGTTTGTGACCACGCCGCGCGCAACAGCAACTTGTCCGTGAATGAAACAACCGCACTGAGGGAAGGCAACAGGTCGCTCTGTTGAATGTTACCGGGATCCAAAGGCTGGTTGAGTGTCTGGTTCATGCCGGACAGTGTGAGGTCGGTTTGTTCCCAACGCGCGCCGCCGATGAGCCGAAGCCATTCCAGCGCCGCCCAGTCACCCATCGCGTATCCCGCCGTAATAGTCTGCTCGCCCTGGTAGGTGATGTTGACCGGATAATTGCGATATGTGACGTACGGGTAATTGGTCGGCGCCAAATAATCCTGCGGGTTGCCCGTGCGCAGGAACGTCAGCGCCGGATTGCCGCTCCAATACATTTCATAGCCACGCTGGAAAAAATCCCGCTGCGAGTCGGAAAGCGCCGCGCCGAACTTTAGAAAATTCTCCTTGGAGTTGTAGGAAGGCAACGGAATGTTGAAGTCGCCGCGCAGGTTCAAATTGTCCTCCTCCACTTCCCTCCAGAATCGTGTCGGTGAAGTGGGAGTGACCGTGCTTTGGGGTTGATAGACCGAATCCGCCGGGTAAGCCAGGAACTGGAAAATCCGGTGATCTGGCTCCTCCTGCGTGGCGCTGGACATTGCGGCTGCCCAGTCAAACTCCACGGCTTTCAGTTCCGGGAAATCATGGCTTCCCGCCAGTTGGTAGTAAGTCAGATTGCGTTCTGTCCAATGCAGAATGTCCTGCTCGGCATACGAGACTCCGCGTTCGGAAAAGCCATCCACGAACCCTTGCAACTGGCGGGCTTCATCCTCCGCAGCCTGCACGTAAAGAAAGTTGAACTTGAGATCGTGGTTCTCGCCGAAGCCAGCTCCCAACGACGTGGAAGCCGCCCAGGTGTATTCCGAAATGCCTCTGGCATCCGTCATATCCCGGGTGATGGTTGAGCCTTCATATTTTCGCACCGATCCGTCGTCGTAAAACTTGTAATCCTGCTTGTACGTCAAGGATGCCAGATAGCCGTAATTGATATCACCACTCTTGAAGCTGTCGCCAAAAGCCAGCGACCCGCTGGAGTTGAGTGGCGCCTTGTCCGGCAAGGGGGACATCTGGCTCGAACCGAAACTGCGCTCGACGGCGCTTTCATTCTGGATGGTTGTACCGCCCGGCGATGGGTTGCTGGCTTTCGCCACCCCCGGCAATTCACGCTTGCCGTCGTCCATCGCCAGCCAGTCGGTGCCGCTTCGGTCGGAGGCCAGGAAGTCCTTGTTCAGACTCGCCTGCGTGTTGTAGGAAGTGCCAAGCGAGAGGCTTATCATTGCCTTTTCGGGATACCCCTTCGTGACGATGTCTATGGCGCCACCCGCAAAACCGCCTGACATATTTGGGCTGAAAGTTTTGTTCACATCCATGCGTTCGATAATCTGGGTAGGCAGGAGATCGAGTTGGGCGGCTTTGCGATCCGGATCGGCACTGGGCAAGTCTGTGCCGTTCAAGGTCGTGGTGGTATAACGATCGGCCAGGCCTCGAATCACGGCGAATTTCCCGTCCGCAATGCTGGCGCCCGACACTTTGCTCAGCGCCTCGGCCGCATCACCCGCGCCCAGTTTGGAAATCTGTTCGGACCCGATTGCCTCCATCAGGGAACTCGATTGCTGCCGCTCGAAAATGATCTGCTCCGTTTGTTCGGTGAATTCTTCCGCGGCGACTTCGTATTCCTCCATCTCGTAAAACTCTGGGCGGAGATTGCCGTTGACGGTGGTGGTCTGACCGAGCAACACGCGGACGTCAGTAACAGTCGCGGTCGCGTATCCGGATTTTGAGAACCGTAAGACTTGATCACCAGATGGGACGTTCTTCAACTCGTACCGCCCGGCGGCATCTGTTTGGGCAGCGAGGGTCGTTCCGCGCACCGTAACGGTTACCGCCGCCAGCGGTGAGGCGTCCCAGGTGCTGACAACCACGCCCGACACCGTGCCGCCATCCTGTGCGCGGGCGTCAGAATGGGGCAACAAAACGAATGCCAACATCAATAATCCGCAGCGCAGCCAACGCGAGGAGATTCCAATTAACAAATCTGAAACCCGAAATCCGAAATCCAAAAATGAAACGCGCCCGTGTCCCGCCCGCGCATTGCGCCTCTCGCGGTGTGGACCTTCGGTTTGAGGTCTTGAGAAATCTGACATTCTTGGCGAGTGGTTGCAGAATCCGGCAGCCACCGTTCAGGAACGTCCGGTGCGCGCGATTTGCTCCACCTTTTCCAGGTAACGTTGCACGTTGTCACGCGGCTTCACCTTCTGCGCCTTGCGCAACAGTTCAGCAGCCTGTGGGTATTTCTGAGTCTGCACCATCAGTTGCGCGTGCTTCACAAACGCATCCGCCTCGAACCCTTCCAGCTTGCTCGCGGTGTCGTAACGAAACTCGGCCTTCTCCTTCTGGTCGTTCTTCGCGTAGTAATCGCCCGCCAGTAACAACGCCTCGCCATCCAGCGGATTGCGTTGAATGATTTGTTCCAGAACCTTGATCGCTTCCTCGCCCGCGCCGGTGGACATGGCGACTTTGGATTCGAGCTTGAGCAGTTTCAATTCGTCCTCGGCCGTGAGCGCCGTGCCCGCGCCGCGAATTTTGGCAAACAACTTTTTGGCTTCGTCCCACGCGCCGCGACTGACGAGAATTTGCGCGGGCCGCAACGCCTTGGCGGGATTTTGTCCGCCGTCCTTTTCGAGGGCTTCAACATAAGCCGCCAACGCCAGCTCCCGCGATTCCTGAGCCATGTAAAGATCGCCCAGGAGAAACAGACTTTGGGGAGAAGCCTTGCCCAGACGCCGGAGCATTTCGAGGCTGATGGCTGCCTTCGCGGGTTGCTCCTTCTGGATGAAAACGTTGGCTTGCAGCGTCCACAAATTGTCGCGTTCGGGATACTGTTGGATCACTTCGTCCAACAAAGCCATCGCGTGATCGTAATTCGCGGTCTGCAAGGCGCACTTTATCGCGCCGAGTTTGAAATCCAGGTTGTCCGGCTCGAACACCAACGCCTGGCGATAAGCGCCGTCGGCCGATGCGTAGCGGCCCTGGCTCATGTAAGCGAACCCGAGCAAGCCGAACACTTTGCCGTCGCCGCCACCCAGGGAAATCGTGCGCGCCAAGGGCTTCACGGCGTCGGCATATTTGCCGTCGCGCACGAGCGCGAAGGCCAGATTTTTCTGCGCCCGGCGGTAGTCGGGGAATTTCGCCAGCGCGGCTTCGAAATGTTTGACCGCGTTCGTCAGGTCTTCGTTTTGAAAAAAAATGTTGCCCAGTGTGAAATCGAATACCGCGCTTGCCCCCGGCTTGACCAGTCCCTGCAACGTCTCGACAGCCTTCTTCGGATCTTCCCGCAGGAGGGGAACAACTTTTTCCCGATAGGCCACTTGTTCTTCAGGTGTCATGCGCGGCTCGGCGTCGGGAGAGAAACCGTAGCTGCCGATCAATCGTCGCGCGAAATCCGGGTCGTTCCACACGGATGCCAATTCATTCGTCGCCGGCATCGGGGCGAAAGTGGTCGGCGCAGTCGCTTCGGCGCCGTCCGTTTTCTTTTTCTCCCTGCCAAACGTCGAAGCGCCTGCGGTAAGAAATGTGGCCACGATGAAAAAGGCCAGCGCGGCAGTTTGGACTGCGCCGGCAAAGCGCAGCGGCGACGGCGCCTTGCGACGCGAACATGATCGCCACTGGTAAAGCGGTGTCGTGCTGTGCTTGTCACCGCACTCCACGACAAACTCCGGCAATTCAACCGGCCTCTGCTTGTTTTTCCTCGTTTGCATTTTCAAAATTCTGTTGGCCTCAGCCGGTCGAGACTCGGAAGCGCATCGGCACGCGGATGTAAGTGCGCACGGGTTGCCCGTCTTTTTCACCGGGGCGGAAGCGCCATTTGCGAATGGCTTCGAGCGCGGGTTTCTCAAACTCCGGGCGCGATGAATTTTCCACGCGCGGTTCTTCCACGCGTCCCTCTTCGCTCAGCACAAACACCAGCGTGACGGTGCCTTCGATTTTCGCCTTCCGGAGTTCCGCCGGATAAGCGGGAGAAACCTGGGAGACTGCTTCCGGCCGTTTCTCTAATTCGGATACGTCAAAAGTTTCGTCCTGAATTTCCTGCGCCGCGGTCAGGGCGCGGATTTCACCGAAGCCAGCCAGGGCGCCACCCGAGCCCAAGGCCACTTCGAGATCGGCGCTCAACGGAATTTGCTGCTGCGTTTCCGTGAACTGGGGCTCGGGCTGGGCCTCCGTCGGTTTTTCTTCCTCCATAGGCGGCGGCGGCGTTTCTTCCTCCACCGGCGGCGGCAACTCGACAACATTGGCCGAGCGTAATTCCAAGGCCCGATTCGGCTTGGCCACTCGGTGAGCGAAGGGGATGAAGCCAAACAACACCGCCGTGAAGCCCACGCCAAAGATGATCGCCACCGGCAGGCGGGCAAAGTGACTTTCGTTTTGGTAAACTTTTCGCATCGCCGGTCGGTTTGCCAACTCAGCCCTTGCTGGTGGCTAGATTGACATCTTTGGCTCCACCCAACTTCGCCTCATCAATCACGCTGATCACCAGGCCCGAGTTGGAGTTCTCATCGGACTGGATGACGACGGGCAACGGCTCCTTCGCGCAAAGCCGCTTCACCGTTGGCCGCACGCCGCCCAGTCCGATTTCCTTGCCGCCGTAGGCGATTTTGCCGTCCGGCGTAACCGCGAAGATGATGCTGTTCTTGTCCGTCTGGCGCGCGCTGGCGGCACGCGGTTTTTCCACCTGCACGCCGGGCTCCTCGATGAAGCTGGTGGTGGAGATGAAAAAAATCAGCAGGAACATGATGATGTCAATGAGCGGAATCAGATTCAGCTCGATGGACTCTTCAGGTTCGGCAAGGTGACGACGGAATCTCATGGAGGAATCAACTGCGCTCGGAAGCGACGCTTACATCCTTGGCGCCGCCCATCCGGGCTTCGTCAATGATTCGGATCATCATGCCCGAGCGGGATTTTTCGCTCACTTGAATCACCACCGGCAACGCCTCCTCCGAACAGAGGCGCTTGACGGTCGGACGAACGCCGCTGAGTCCGATTTCCTTGCCCTCGTGCGTGACCTTGCCCTCGGACGTAACCGAAAAAATGATGGAACTCTTTTCTCCCTGGCTGCTGCCCTGAGCTTGAGGCTTGTCAATTTGCACGCCCCGCTCCTGCATCATGCTCGTGGTCGAGATGAAAAAAATCAGCAGGAACATGATGATGTCAATGAGCGGAATCAGATTCAGCTCAATGGACTCATCCGGTTCGGCCAGGGTGCGGCGGAACTTCATGCCAGGACGGTTTCAGGTCTGGGCGGCACGGGCTCGATGGCGGGCCTGGCCACGGTCGGGTTACCGCGTGGGAGGGCGCGGGTCATGCCGTGGAATTCGGGCCGGAAATGCCGGAGGGTGATGCTTTCCAGGCGGGCGAGGAAGGCGACGTATTCATTGCGCCAGCGCTTGGCGATGCTGGCCATGATCAATCCCGGGATCGCCACCATCATGCCGGTCTGTGTCGCCACCAACGCCTCGCTGATCCCTTTGGCAATGATCTCGGAAGCGGAACTGCCGCCGATGCCGATGGCTTTGAACGTCAGCAACATTCCCAGCACGGTGCCGAGCAGGCCAAACAGCGGCGCGGAAACCACCAGCACGTTGAGAAACGCGCTCCTGCGATCCAGGTCCGAAATCTGCGTGGCCTCGACTTCACGGAAGCGGCCTTCGATGTCTTTCACCGAATGGATTTCATCCTGTGTGTAACGAACCAGTTCACGAACGCTGGCCGGGGCCGCGTCCGGCTTGGCCACCCAGTTGCGCAGCACAACATCCGTTGCCTTGGTCAAGCCACGGTGATAGGCCGTCATCAGCAGATGCGCCGCGCTGGCGTACATGACCATCGCCAGCACCACCATCGCCGCCATGACCCAGCCTCCCGTCGTCCACGTGTGCCACATTGTTTGAAGAATTTCGTTCATAGATTTTTGGGTTGAGGTTGTTCAGGCGAAAGTGGATTTGTCGTCTTCCTGCGGCACACCGTTCACGAATCCAACCGCAGTTTGTTCCATGCAGCCGAGGATGCTTTTGGCTTTGCGGCTCAGGAATGCGTGCAGCAGCAACGCGGGAATGGCGACTCCCATGCCCGTGGCCGTCGCGACGAGCGCCTCGGAAATACCCGCCGCCAGCATCTTGGGGTCGCCGCTGCCAAAGCTGGAAATGAGCTTGAACGTTGCAATCATGCCGGTGACCGTGCCGAGCAAGCCGAGCAAGGGGCCGGTCGTGGCTGTGAGCGCGAGAAACGGCAGGCCGCGCTCGAGCCGCGTGCGCGCGCCGAGCATCTTCTCGTAAAGAATTTCCTCGATGTATTCCTTCTTCTCGTCCACGTGTTGCACAGCGGTGGCGAGCAGGTCTCCGGCAAGCCCCGGAATACTGCGGGCGTGTTTGAGCGCGAGGTCGGGCTTTTCACCCTCGATATGCCCAAGCACGGTTTGGAGATCGGCTTCCGTGGCCAGCCGGACCCGTGAGAATTGCAGCCACTTGACCAACGCCAGAATCAGCGAAGCCAATCCAAGTCCCAGCAACGGGATCATCACCAATCCACCTTCCGAGAGTTTGTCGTAAAGACTTGAGTGCATGGCGGAGAGCTTGAAAGCGTTGCCCAGCGTTGGATCAAACACCATCTCCCCGCTCCCGGTGGTCACGAGCGCACGGCTCGCGTCGCTCAAACGCGCTTCGAGCTGGGCGATGGTCGGGTCGGCCTTGTTCAACTCCTGTTGCAGCAACCCGGCCGCGGGGCCGGAGGAACTGGCGAACATCGCCACGGGGCCGAAAACCGCCACCTTGCCGGATTGCACCAGCCCCTGCTTGTCGAGTGCCTTGCCTTCAAATAACTCGCCGCCCTGCGCTGATGCCGCACGTTGTAATGCGGTGTTGAGCAGCACGGAACGGCGGGTGAATTTCTCCTTCGTCGTCAAGTCCGACTTCGCCGCCGCGAGGTCCACGTCTTCGAGCAGCGACCTGAAACGCGGCTCTTCGATGAAGTTCAGCCGCGAACGGAAGGCGCGCGCATATTCGGTAACCAGGGAATCCATGTACTTGACCTCGTCGGCTTGCCGCTTGGCCTCTGCTTTAAGCGCGTTCAATTCGACGAGTTGATTTTCCTGGAAACGTTGAGCCTTGGCCAACTCGGCGCGGCGGCTCACGAGTTGTTGCTCCAAATCGGTTATCCGCCGGGCCAGCGGCAACCGCTCGGCTTCAATTTCCTGTCGTGCCGTGGCCAGTTCCGCGGTGGCTTTCTGGAGGTCCGCCGTGGCCCCAGTGAGTGCGTCATCGAATGTCTGAGCCACGCCGGCGAACGAAACTGGAAGCAGCAGAGCGAGGCAAATGTTGGAGCGGAGTTTGGTCATCGGAAAAAAGTTCAATGGACGGCAGCCGGCAGGGTGACAAAGCGGGCCGTGCGTTCGTTGCGATAGATGCGGACGACTTCCTGCACCGTGGGCGCGATCTCGGACTTGACGGTCCATTCCCAACCGCTCGCGCCGGGCGCGCCCGTTCCCGCAAAGTCGCCGGCTTCGTTGACGAAATAGGCCGCGCCCAACCCGACATAAACCGTTTGCACGGCGACTTCCTCGCCCTTGGGATTCTTGCGCTTCTCGTTGAAGAGGCTCACGGCGTTGTTGAACTTGTCGAGTTCGTTGAGCACGCCCACCAACACCTGCATTCGTTCGGCGGCGAGCATCTTCGTGTTCGCCGGTTCGGCGGGCAACCGGGCGAGCAACGGCTTGAGAATGTCCTGAAGCGGCGTCGGGAGTTGCGGCGCGAGCTTCTTGACCCGCGCCTCGAACTCCGTCGCGAATTGGCGCGCGCCTTCGAGCGTTTCGTTGGACGTTTTCTGGAGCACCAGCGCCTCCTCCATCTCCTTGGCGACCTGAGTGTTGTTGGTGGAAACTTTGGCCATCTGTTCGTCAATGGACTTCAGTTCCCGTTCGTAAAGTTGGGCGGTCTGTTCGAGGGTTTCCTTGTCGGTCTGCCAGTCGGTTTTGGTCTTGGAAATCAACTGGCGCGTTTCAACCCATTGTTCCAGCGTCGTCCGCGTCCGGGCCAGGGACGACGACACTTCCGCTGCGCCGCCGGTCAAGGCGAGGAGCACCATGCTTGCGAACAAAATGCAACGATTCATCCACAGACAGGGTTTCAGCTAAGTGCGTCGGCTTTGTGGCAGAAATGTTACAGTTCTGTGACAAGCCGACCGGTTCATTCATGCGCCGGTTTTTGCGGAGGAAAAGCGGCCGCGAGGCAAGGTGGCGGAAGTGTGCAAAGTGCGCTACGACGCCGGCCATCACCGTGATTCGTTCGCGTTCTTTCCGGTGCATTGTTAATGTCTCCATGTTGTGGCGGGTTGCTGCCGCGACCCCACCGCAAGGGGGACATTCTTATCGAGTTGCCAGGGGACATTTCACATGAAGTTCCGACATCCGGCAGTTCGACCTTTTCTTCGCCCGGCACGCTCCTCTATCTTTCGCGCGGCATGGAATTCCTGAAAGAACTTGTGGACGTGGTGTTGCACCTCGACAAACACCTCGATTCATTCGTCACACAATTCGGCCCGTGGCTTTACGTAATCCTGTTCCTCATCATTTTCTGCGAAACCGGGCTGGTGGTGACACCGTTTCTGCCGGGCGACTCGTTGTTGTTCGCCGTCGGAGCGCTCACCGCGCGACCGGACGGACTGAACGTGTGGATCGTCCTCGTTTCGCTCACCGTCGCGGCAATCATAGGTGACTCGGTGAATTACTGGATTGGCTATTTCCTGGGTGAGAAACTCCAGAAGAAATATCCGCGCCTGATCAAACCGGAACACATTCAACGCACGCACGCCTTCTTCGAGCGCTACGGCGGCAAAACCATCATCCTCGCGCGCTTCGTCCCCATCGTCCGGACCTTCGCGCCGTTTGTGGCCGGCGTGGGCGGGATGACGTATTCCCGATTCATGATGTTCAACGTCACCGGCGGCATTGTGTGGGTGTTTCTGCTCGTGCTGACCGGCTACTTTTTTGGCAACCTGACCATCGTGCGCGAGAATTTTTCCCTCGCCGTGCTCGCGATCATCTTTCTCTCCCTGCTGCCGGCTGTATTTGAATACCTGCGGGCGCGCAGCCGCCACAAGACAACTTGAAACCGGCCTGGACCGACTGATTCGCCACGGCCAAATCGCTACGTCGTCACGCGTATCAGCGTCTTGACGCCGCGATTGCCCAAAGTCATCTGCTTGAACAGGTCGGGCAACTGCGTGAGCGGCCAGTGTCCGTCCACGAAGTCCTTCTCCCGAACCACGCCCGCTTCGATGAGTTCCAGCGCGCGGCGGATGGTGCGCGGAGCATGATGGAAACTGGCGAGCAAGGTCAGATTTGAATAGTGAATCAACGTCGTGTCCAGGGTCACGCTCGTGCCGGAGGGACACCCGCCAAAAAAATTCACCGACCCTCCTTTGCGCACCAGTTGCACGCTGGCTTCCCAGGTTTCGGGTTTACCCACGGCCTCGATGACCACGTCAAATTGCCGCTTGGTCGCCTTGCGGACGCGACTCACCAATTCGCGTCCATCGCCCACGTCAATCACCCGCCGCGCTCCGAGGCGTTCCGCTGCTTTCAATCGCACCAGACGGCGACCGGCAACCGTCGGGTGGCAGCCCAGGTGTTTTGTCAGCGCAACGAACATCAAACCGATCGGTCCGGCGCCAATGACCAGGACATTTTGCCCGGATTGCAGCCGCGTGTCCTCGACCCCTTGCACCACACACGCCAGTGGCTCAACCAGCGCCGCGTCGTGAAACGCCGTCTTCGGTTTGAGCCGAAGCAGGTTCTTTTCGACCAACCGCGCCGGCACGACGATGGATTCCGCGTATGCACCGTTGAGAAAAAGCAGATGCTCGCACAGATTCTCTTGAGCCGCACGACAATGAAAACAGTCACCGCACGGAGCGGAGTTCGCCACGACCACGCGGTTGCCAAGGCTCCAGCCTTTCACACCCGGGGCAATTTCGCTGATGACTCCCGCCAGTTCGTGGCCGAACACCGCGGGTGGAACAATCATCTTCGCGTGGTAACCCCTTTTGAAAACTTTGAGGTCGGTTCCGCAGGTGAGCGCGGCTTCAATGCGAATCCGCACCTCGCCACGCTTTAGCTCGGCAGGTGCGATATCTTCAATACGCACGTCTTCCTTGCCGTAGAGAACCGCTGCTTTCACGCGGATGTTATGGAGCGAATCCGCACGAAGTGAAAGCGAAGAATTCAGCCGCCTGGACTTCTCAACGGGCGCACCGGGGAAGTCGGTGGGATGCTGCGGGCCGCCTTCGACAAGGGAGGCCCGCCCGCGCGAATCAATTGGGACTATCCGCCGCGATGACGGCCCATCGCCCGCGCACCAATTTCTGAACCTGCGGCGTGCAGGGCGGCAGTTTGGTCATGGTCAGGAAATTTGAATCGAACGCCCAGCGGCGATTCGGCGCGTCATACACACCGCCGCTGCTGCCGGGAGCAACCCAGAAGCGTGTTGCGAAGCGGCTTGGGAACATCACTACCATCGAGCCGTTGTAGGTGAAGGTCTTTCCGCCCCAGCCTTCGAGGAAGCGGGGGAAGTTCTCGACTCCGCCGCTGTATTTTTTGGTGCCGGCGCTATTGGTCGTTTGAACAATGCCCGCAAGGAACGCAGCGTTCACCGTCGTGTTGGCGGCGCCGCGGCTGCCGAGCGTGGTGTCTTTGTGGTAACTGTCGGACCAACTCCCTGAAAGCACGGTGATGGCATCGCCGATCAACGAAGCCGGCTTGGTCGCCGCTGTGTTTGCCGAGCCGGGCGTGAGATCGGTCGCGTTGAAGTGGCCTTTGACGTAAAGGGGCCGGGGCGTCACAACGGTCAACCCCGCACTGGGAAGCGTCTGGCCGTTGACCACGCGAACCGCCGTGAGTTTGCTGGACGCGGAACGCTGATCGTTCACGTAAATCGAATTGAGCGCCCGGCCTCGCAGAGATGTCAGAGCCATCCCGACTGAGTTGGTCGCCATCCAGCGATCGAATTTTGCCACGTCAATCTCGGTTCCTACCACCAGCTTGCCTTCGCGATAGTCGTAGAACGCAGCGTTGGTGCTGATGAAAGTATAATTACTGCCAGTCATCAGGCTGACGTTTGAGAGAGTGGTGAAACTGGATCCATTGCCGGGACCATTGAATTTCACGGTCAGCGAATTATCCGGAGCTACCGTAACGATCAGATCGGCCTTGTTGTAATACCGTTGTTTGCCCAAGGGCGAGAGCGGGTCTTCACCGGAGGGCGCAGGGTCAAGAATCGCGATTACCGCCGAAGGACTATTGCTCAAGCCAATCGGCAGTGTGAGCGAACTGTCGCCTTCAAGACGCGGGCCATTGTAAGTAGGAATCTTGCCGGAAGATGCCTGAGGATCATCTGGATGCCGGTTGTGATAAATCCTGCCGACGGCGCCCACGGCGTCGTCATACACCAGCGTGTCACCGGGCGAGGTGTAAATGTCGCCATTGCCATGAACCTTTCCCGTGATTCTCATGGAAGGGCCGGGATTTATTTCCAGGTCCAGGGTGTAAAAGATGGCGAATTGAAAAACCGGAATGGACGCCAGTTGAAAATCCTGCCGCACCGCCGCCTCGACATCGGAATAGGCCGCGCTGGCCAACCGGGCATTCGAGCGAACCTTGCATTGATAAACGAATCCATACAGCCCGGCGAATTGAGAATCCAAGTTGGTCAGCACCATGCCCGGAGTGCTCTCCACCCAGGTCCGGTCGAGCCGTTCTTCACCATCCTCAAATTCGTATAGCGCCGCCCAGTCGTTCGTTGGCACCAGATTGCGATATTGCACCAAGGCAAGGGGATTGTAGGTCTGATACAAAAAATCGCGGCCCATGTAACTCAGGACCAGTTCGGTGGAGGCTTCGGCGGCCGCGACCGCCCGATTGTACGTGTTGTTGCGCTCCGTAACGATGGCGCTGCTGGAAGTCCACGTGAGGGTGCTCGCGAAAATGATCAGTGCGATGCTGACGAAGAAAAGGGTCAACAGCAACGCGTAGGCTTTGCGCGGCCATCCATGAGGTACAACTCCAGTTTTCATGTTTGAACTCCTTTGTGCGACCGCTACTCGATCGCCCGGCACGTGATCTTGGTTTGCAGCCGGTAGTAATCGTAAGCGTCGGAAAACTCCCACTGATAAAATTCCAGGTTCATCCGAATGACACGGTTGTTCTGATCGTTCGTGAGCACATTGCCCAGGTGGTCTTCGGCGCGGAAAACAATGCTGTTGGTTACGTAATTGGCGACAACGTCAATCTGGCCGCCGCTGGTCCGGCGCTTCAACGTGTCATCCGTTGGATCCAAATAATATTGCACGAACCGGTTGGTGTTGACCGTCTGGTGAATTCTAACCGCATTGCCTTCCCGCGCATTGTTGGGGGCGATGCGCGTGAACGAACTGCTGTTGCCGTTTCCAACGTACACAATCCGGCCCGAACGCACCTCGTCCCGCACCCGATTCAACGCCTCCCGCGCCTCGTGAGTGGTAACCAGTTTGGTCCGGGTCAAGGTCACCATCTTCAGCCCAAAAATATGCGAGCTGATGATGCCGATCACGACCAGCGAGAAAATGCCCATCGCAACCATGATCTCCGGCAGCGTGAATCCTGCGCTCCGCGAGCGCGCTGGAGCCGGGCCTGATGCGATGGAAGGCTGGCGTCTCATTGGTCGGCGGCGCGGAGCGTGATGGCCGTGTTGGTGAATGGTCCGCGCAAATTCCTTGGGCGATGCCGCAGAATCCACACGCAATCCGCCCGCAACTCCTTCAGCGGCGGGTTGGTTGAAACCACCGTTACATAGACATAATTGGTGGCATGCACCGGCAATCCCTTTTTCGGCACATCCAGAACTTCCACCTGCATGAAATTCGTTGTGCCGAGCGGATCAATGGCGGGCCAGGCCTGCGGGTCCCATTTCGCCGCGCGAACCTGCTCGACGCCTTGCATGGCCAGCGACTGGGCCGCCAGCGAATAGGCGCTCCATTCCGCCCGATCCGTCGTCTTCACGTAGCCGAAAATGACGCCGCCCAAAGTCAGCAAAAGTATCCCCGTCGAGATCACAACCTCGGCCAAAGTAAATCCCGACTGCCGCGACACCCCGGGGTGAACAACGCCAGTGGGAGTCATAAACGTCTCCGACATAGTAATTGGTTTCGTGAAGTCAAACGAATGACCAGCGGCAAAACACCGTCACCGAAACTCCTTGCCCGCTTCAAAGCAGACCCGATACCACCCGGCAACGGGCCTTGTTAAATCAGGAGAACTTGGAAGTGAATCGGGCACGCGCACGCCAAGTCCCCTCATGGCGCCTTGCTCTTGGGCATGAAAGCGCCGAAACCGTCCAGCCTTGAACCTGCCTTTTCGCCGGCCGCCGGCCCGCTCTCGCATCAAGGCAAAAGCAGCGCGGGCTTTGCTTTGACAAAATTCGTCTCGCGCAAATACAACGGCTCGAGTTTTTCACCCGTGACAAAATCCCGCCGGCCCAGCGCCAGCTTGGACAGGTCCGCGGCGCGGGGAAAAACCACGCGACCATCCGGAAACCAACGCGTGACTTCCGGCCCAACCAAAACTTCCCCCGCTCGCTCGCGCTCGCGCACTTCGGCCCGCGCTGCCAGCTTCAACGGTTGAACCCCGCGCGCGCCGCGCGCTTCAAATTCATAGCTCGCGATGTAAAATTCCTCGCGCTGCGCATCAATCACCACACAGCACCGGCCCGTGGTATCCAATAGCGCCTGTGCCACAATGCAGTCGGCGCTGCTGATGCCGAGCAATTTCACACCGCACGCAAGCTGCCACCCTTGCGCCAGTGCGATCGCCACACGAATACCCGTATAGGAACCCGGCCCCAGTCCAACGGCCACGCACTCGACCTCCTCGCGTTCCAGTTTCACTTGCTTCAACACTTCCTCAACCATGCTCAACGGACGCATCGTGTTGCCGGGAGTGGATTCAACCGATTCACACACCACCGGCTCGCCTTGCAAATCCGGCGACAACACCGCCACGCTTCGTCGCGACGAAGAAAACTCAAACGCCAGAATCTTCATAAGTGATCCGCCGGTCCGTTTCGCTCAACACTTCAATCTGCACACGCCGCAGAATTCCGCCCGCGCCCAACCATGACGGTCCGTTTCCAAACCATCGCTCCGCCCATTCGATTATCGCGACGCCATCCGGCCGCAAAAACTCGTCAAGGCCGGCGGCAATGATTTGCTCGCGCGATTCAAGCCGGTACAAGTCGAGATGAAAAAGCCTCAACCGCCCGCCCGAATATTCATTGACCAAAGTGAACGTCGGCGAATGCACGCGCGACGTAATGCCCAGACCGCGCGCCAGGCCCTTCACCAATTGCGTCTTGCCCGCGCCCAGGTCGCCCGACAAGCCGATCACCAGGCCGCAATTCGCCTCGCGCCCCCAACTCTCGCCCAGAGCCTCGGTCTCAGCAGCACTGTGAGAAATGAGTATAGCCATGAGCCGTAAGGGCGTGCGCGCCCGATTTGTCGCGCAACGTGATGCCTTCGCCCGCGACGATTTTGCCGATGCAGGTCAGGCGGAGGCCGGAGAATTTTTTCTTCCACGCATCCAGCAGTGGCACTGCATCCTTGCCCGCCACCGTAAACAACAATTCAAAATCCTCGCCGTCCGTAAGCGCGGCAAGCAACGCCGGTTTGGCGGCATCCCCGGCCTTCGCGGCGGCCCTGGCAGCACGGCTGACGGGCACGGCGCTTTTCAACAGCTCGGCGCCAACACCGCTCGCCTTGAGCAAATGCCGCAAATCCCCCGCCAGACCATCGCTGATGTCCAGCATCGCGCGGATGGAAAAATTGTCGGCCAGCCACCGGGCCTCAGCCAGCCGCGGCTCGAAATCGAGATGTTTGCCCGCCAGCGACCCGCCGAGTTCGCCCGTGACGAATATTGCGTCGCCAGGTTTCGCGCCCGAACGCAACAGGATTTTTCCACGCGCCACCCAACCCAGCACCGACACTGAAATAAACATCCGTTCCGGATTGGTCGTGGTTTCGCCGCCAACGATGGCGACGCCATACCGCCGGGCCGGAATATTTATGCCGGCATAAATCCGCTCCACAAATTCAGGCTCGAATTGTCGCGGCAACCCAAGCGTTATCAGTGCGGCCGTTGGCGTTCCGCCCATTGCCGCGATGTCGCTCAGGCAACGAGCCAGCGACTTGTGCCCGACCTTTTCGGGCGGCGCAGCTTTCGTGTAATGGACGCCCTCGACCACCGCATCGGTTTTGAACAACAGCAACCGATCCGGCAGGCCGATGTCCAGCACGGCGCAATCGTCACCGGCGCCGACCACGACGGACTCGTTCGTGGGGAGCGAACGGCTCAGTCGCGCGATCAATTCAAACTCGTTCATCGTGGGATCATCCGCTGAACCACTGGTCCGCATAGAGCCGGACAAAGTTGATCCCGTTGAACAGCGCGTGCGCGACAATGGGAGCGAGCAGGTTGTTCGTCCATTCGTACAAAAGCGTCAGTGCCACGGACAACACGAACAGCGGCAGCAGCGTGGCAAGATTCCCGTGAATGACGGCGAACAAAACCGACGAGCCCCACAAGGCCAAGTGACGGAAGCCGGCTTGCTTCACGGCAGGATAGAGGATGCCGCGAAAGAGAATCTCTTCACCCACCGGCGCCAAACCGATGGCGACCACGGCCAGCACCGCGCGGCTCAACCAGCTATCCGCGGTTCTCAAAGTCTGGACCGCCTGTTGTTCGACGGGTTCGACATCCACCCGCGTCATCAAGCTCGCCGAAGCCTGTTGCAGCGCCAGCCCAACCGGCAGAAACACCAGCGTCAGTAACACGCCGAACAGCAGCGCACGCGGCCATTGCTGGTTAAACCCGAACGAGTCGCTCCAACTTACGTCGTGTTCGCGGATGAAGAATCCAACAAACAAAATGGCGGCCCCCTGAAAACACAAGGCCGCCGTCAACATGCGCCAAACCGGATCGGCTGCGTCTGGACTCGCCACGTAGGACTGCGTCAACCCCGCAAACACCAGGGCAAGGGAAACACCCGCCAACAGGAAAGCCAGTTGGCGCGAAAGGGCATCGGCCCCCCAAGGCTTGCGCATGATGAACAAGGTCGCTGCGCAAAAAAATGCGCTCCCGCAGGCGAGGAGACAGAACAACCAGTCGCCACCTTTTGCGCCACCGACGGCGACTTGAATCACGGCAACAGCCAACAGCCCGAGAATCTGGCAGATGAAGAGCCTCAACCCCAGGCGCAATATCGCCTCAAGCTTCCATGGCTTTTTGCTCAACACGGACGCAAGCTAACGAATCGCACTGCGAGTGACGAAGCAAAATTGGCGGCAGCACGTGGAATCGAACTTCCTTGGCCTGGGCCGCCCTAGGAGCTATGCTTGCCCCGACCCGGATGAAACACGCGGCCATTTATTGTCTGGCAATCGGGCCGGCGCTTGCGCTCGCCTCGTGCATCGGGAAACCCAATCCGATACCATCAAAAACCACCGTGAGCTCGAACGCCACTTCGGTCGCGCAGAAACACACCAACCGCCTTGCGCGCGAAAAATCTCCCTACCTCCTCCAGCACGCGCACAATCCCGTGGACTGGTTTCCCTGGGGCGAAGAGGCGTTCGCCAAGGCCCATTCCGAGAACAAACCGATCTTTCTCAGCATCGGCTATTCGACCTGCCACTGGTGCCACGTGATGGAGCGCGAGTCGTTCGAGAGTGAAACCGTCGCGCAATATCTCAACGAACATTTTGTCAGCATCAAAGTGGATCGCGAAGAGCGGCCCGACGTGGACAAAATTTACATGACCTTCGTGCAGGGCACCACAGGATCGGGCGGCTGGCCGCTGAATGTTTTTCTCACGCCGGACCGCAAACCGTTTTTCGGTGGCACATACTTTCCACCGGAAAATCGTCATGGCCGCGGAAGTTTCTTGTCCGTGCTTCAGCAAATTCAAAAAGTCTGGCAGGAGCGTCACGGAGAGGTCGCGAGTTCGGCGGACGAAATCCATGCGCGACTCGAAGCTGCCGCTGCCAGCTCTGGCGTATCCAATCTCGTGCTTACTGCCGAGGCCGTGCGTCGAGCGGGCGCGACGTTCAAGGACGCTTACGATCCGCGTCACGGCGGATTCGGCGGCGCGCCAAAATTTCCCCAGCCCAGCCAGCCCGCGTTCTTGTTGCGCTACGCGAAACGGTTCAAAGACGGCGACGCCGCGCGAATGGTCCTGCACACTTGCGAACGCATGGCCGCCGGCGGCATTCACGATCAACTTGGCGGCGGCTTCGCGCGTTACTCCGTGGACGCCGAATGGCTCGTGCCGCACTTCGAGAAAATGCTCTACGACAACGCGCAACTGGCGCAGCTCTACCTCGATGCGTATCTCGTCAGCGGCGAGGCTCGCCACGCGGAAGTCGCCCGCGATATTCTGGCTTACGTGCTCCGGGACATGACGCATCCCGAGGGCGGATTTTTTTCCGCCGAGGATGCGGACAGCGAAGGGCACGAGGGAAAATTCTACTGTTGGACGCACGCCGAATTGTCCAAGTTGCTTTCGCACGAGGAATTCAAAGTGGCCGCACGCCACTTCGGCATCACCGAGAAAGGAAATTTCGTTGACCACAGCCATCCGAGTCCGCTGACGGGGCAAAACGTGTTGAGCGTTGTTGACCCGAAACTGTCCGAAGCGGACAACGCGCTGCTTGAGTCAGCCAGGAAAAAAATGTCTGAGGCTCGGGCGATGCGCATTCGCCCGCATCTCGACGACAAAATCCTCGCCTCGTGGAACGGCCTCATGCTCGGTGCGATGGCGCGAGCGTATGCCGTGTTGGGTGACCAGCAATATCGCGCCGCTGCGGAAAAGAACCTCGGGTTCATCCAGGCGAAACTTTGGGATGAGAAGACAAAGTCGCTCTACCACCGTTGGCGCGACAGTGAGCGCGACAACGTGCAGTTGCTCGAAGGTTACGCTTTTTTGCTGGACGGTTTGATTCACCTCTACGAAGTCACGCTTGATCCGAAGCATCTGGATTTCGCCGTCGCGCTCGCCGGGGCGATGATCGAGAAATTTTACGACCCGGAGAACGGCGGTTTCTGGCAGAGCGGCACGGATTCGAAAGACCTCATCCTGCGAATGAAGGACGATTACGACGGCGCCGAGCCGTCGGGCAATTCGGTCGCCGCGCTTGGGCTGTTGAAACTGGCGGCGATCACTGATCGCGCGGATTTTCGGAAGCCGGCCGAGGCGACGTTGCGACTGTTTGCCCCGCGCCTCGAAAAAATTCCCCAAGCGGTGCCGTATATGTTGCAGGCGCTGGATTTCTGGCTCGAAGAACCGCGGCGCGTCGTGGTCGCCGGCGATCCGCAGTCCGCCGAAGTCCAGGCGTTGCTTCGCGCCACGCACTCGGTTTACCAGCCGAACAAAGTCGTCCTGGGCAACGTGGGCGCGGTCGAGGAATTCGCCAGAACCCTGACGGCCAAGGACGGACCGATGGCGTATCTCTGCACTGGCAAGGCTTGCCAACCGCCGACGAACGATGCGGCGAAGTTGCAAGAACTGCTACGTTAACAGTTGATTGCCGGCCCTGGGTGCTGATGAAAACAGCCCGCGGAGTGTCATTTTTTGAGATGGGACCTTCACGATCGGTGGAATCTTTGATATTGAAATGCGGCGCTGCGCCGTATAACATTTTTGCCATGTCACCCGGTTCGGCTCAAGCGCATACAGCCTCTGCGCATGCCGGTTTGATGCCGTTCCTCCCGTTCAACGACTGCCGAACCCGACTGGAGGCCGACTATTTATGCGATGCTCCCGACTGTTAAAACGTCCCTGGTTGAACTTCGCGTTTACCTTGATCGAATTGCTGGTGGTCATTGCCATCATTGCCATCCTCGCGGCGATGTTGATGCCGGCTCTGAGTAAGGCCAAGGAGAAGGGCAATCGCGCGCAATGCATCAACAATCTCAAACAAATTCTGTTGAGCACGCACATGTACGTCTTGGATTTCGAGGATCACCTGCCTTACACGTCCTGGAGTTCCGGCACGTTGAACGTTCCCAACTGGTGCTACGTCCGCACCGCCAACCGGACGAACAAGGATGACATTACTTTGGGACAGCTCTGGCCGTATCACAAACAGCGGGCGTTGTATTGGTGTCCGATTGAAAACACCAACACGGCTTTCTTTCGCGCGCGCGAGCAGCAGGTGACCAGTTATACGATGAACGGATCGGTTTCCGGTTTCGGCACCAGCCCGACCGGCAAACCGTACGTCAGTTACAAGATGGCGCGGTTCAAGCCACATTTCATGCTCTACTGGGAATCCGACGAGCGGCAGCCGGGTTATTACGACAACGTGGCCAGCCGGCCCGACGAAGGCGCCAGCCTGCGCCATACCGGCGGGATCGTGATGGGCATGTTCGGCGGCCAGACCGAGTTCATCAAGTTTCGGGCCTACGCGATGGAGGCCGGCCTTGGCGGATTCCGCGGCAACCGGCCCGGGCGCATGTGGTGCAATCCAGGAAGTCCCACGGGCGAATGACGGTGGAGCCTGCATCCAAAGCTCCAAGGAAGCGTGCCGTGAAACAGTTTATGAACCGTGCAACTTTTCGCGCCTCCGTGATGGCGGCGATGCTCGTGGTGATGGCCGGGTGCAGCGATTCGTCCGATGCCGGCGCGCCAACCGCCACGCCTCCGCAACCCAAGGAAGCCGCGTCGCAACTTCAACAGGCTTTCGTAAGCGCAAACGCCGACGTCAAGACTACTGCCAATGTCGCGTCCGAAGCACTGCGCACTGCGGATTACGAAAAGGCCATCCAGTCAATCCAGACGATCAAGGCGCGCCAGAACCTGACGTTCGACCAGGGGCTGGCGGTTTACAATTCGGAGCGGGCGTTGGAAGCCAGGCTCATCATGGAAATGAGTGCCGGCAATGCGAACGCGAAGCGAGCTTACGAGTTGTTGAAAAAGAGCCGGCGAAACTAGGACGGCCTCCGGGTCAGGCGCGCGTCCGCTTGTCCTCTTCGCTGGAATCTCGAATCCTCGGCACGGAAGGAGTTTCCCGCCAGCTCACAATTCTTCTCCGCGAACCCCGTCAGTCCCAAAAACGCATACAGCCTGACCCTTGCGGATCAGGCTGCGCTGTGAATCGTCAAACGTTCCTGGCTTACGGATAAACCAACCGGAAATACTGCGACCCGGTGGCGGGCACGGTGTAGCCATTCTGATCTCCGACTTGGACGACGCCGCTGGTGACGTCAGTCCAGACGGGCCCGCTGAGGCTGGAGCTGCTTTGGAGCCGGAATGGAATCTGTGGCCAAGAAAGCACCACTAACCCGCCCGACAAGTTCGCCGTGATGCGCGGTTCAGCCGTGGTGACGAAGAAGTTGTCGAACGTGGCGTCTCCCGGAACCGTTATGCTTGATTGGCTGGCCGTAACCAATCCGACCCTGCCATTCGCATACAGAGCCGTGGCGTCATTTGCCGGGAGCCGGATGATGGGATTTGCAAGGTCAGGATGCTCATAGACCTGGCCCTCGAAATCAAAACCCTTGCCCATGAAGACGAACCGATAGCTCTTGCCACGTTCGAGATGCAGATTGCTGTTCGTGAGTTCAATCTGGCCGGACGGCGCTTCATCCACGAGCCGGGAGATGTCCAGGTCGCCGTTGTTGGTGCCGGGTAGCGTGCCGCCGCCGGGCTCCCAACTGAACAGGTATCCATCCGTGGTTTGCAGTCCCGGTGTGCTGACACGCGCCGCAATGCCGAAGGCCTGGCGAACTGTGTCGTCAAAATCAATGACGTCCACGGAAGCGTAGAAATCCGTGTAGTCAGCGTTGCGGAGAAAACTCCCGGCCCGCGCCGGACCCGCGTCCGGAATCGGCGGGGCAGGTGCGTAAATTCGGTAACCCCCGTTGGTGAACAAGAAACTGGCCGGGGTAAACGGTGCGCCAAGCCCGCCGAGAGGATCATAGCGATCCCAAGGTGGATTGGCGGTGTCGTTACCATCAGAGAAATTGTCAAAAATGGTCGGGCCCAGAGCCGTGGGAACGAACAGCAGATAATTCAAATACGGCTTGCGGTTGTCCTGGCCGGTCGTCCCGAGCATGGTCAATCGGAGCGTATTGGTTCCCGAAAGGCGCAGGACGACGGGCGAACCACCCGGCGCGCGCAATGGTTCGTAAACGTGATTGATGTGCATGATGGTGTTGGGAATCGTGAAGGTGCCCAACGGCGTGGTCGTCTGGGTGGTGGTCGTGATATCGCCGCTGACCGAGTCCAGCCTGACTTCGGTGGCGCCAAAGCTGCCAACGCGCAAATACACGAGGTAGTTGGTGTTGGCAAACACGCGGGTGTAATTGAGCCACTCGCCCGGTTCGGTGCGGGCGACCACATATTCCAACAGACCAGTACTCGCGTAGTGCTGGCGCTGCCGAAAGAGAGCGATCTGAGAATTGAGCGTGAAATTCGCGTCCGTGATGTCCTTGTTGCTTTGGGCTGTGCCCACCGGATCGCCAATCCGATAATCAGCCCACGAACCTTCGGGCCCTCCGCGATTGTCGTGGAAATCCACGTCCGGAACTCCAGCAAGGTCGAGGTAGCCGACGCCGCTGCCGTTAACTGCCGCGCCATTGGTGTCGTAGCCCGACAGCGGAATCGGGTCGAGCTGATATTGCCCGCCGTTGTAATTGTAATCCTCGGCTTCAACGGTCTTGACGGGCGAGTTGGTCAGGAAGGCTTCCGTGAACGTATCGAACCAAAAAGTGTTGACCGACTTCAGCGCGCCGGTGGTGTCTTGCAATTCGATGCGGCCCGCATACACCTTGTTTTCTTCCAGCAAACCCGCCGCCGTGGTGAAGCTCACGGTTGAACCGTTTGCCGGGAACGGCTCCAAAGCTGTGGAGACATCCGCGCCATTCAGAAAAAACTTTGTGGCGCTCGAATTGATTTCGTTCGCGGAGAAAGTCCGGGCGGTGAAACTGATCGGGCTGGATACGGGATGAAAATTCGCAAACCGGTTCGTGGGATTGCGCGTAACGACTTGCGGCGTCCCCGTGATCGGGTGGGCCAGGGCCGGCGCTGGCGCCGGATTCGGATCCGTTGCTCCGGCATAGTAATTGTCATAGGTCGCATCCGCTGTTCCGGTCGTCCCCTGGCGGCTGAAACTCAACACACCGCACGCGCCATTGGGCGTGGGTGCGTCCGGGGCGTCGGTCTGAAGCGTGACCAAGGGCGTGGTCAGATCGTGCAAATCATACGCCTGCGCGGTGTACACGGTTCCAACCGCCTTGAAGATGACGCGGTAAGACCGGCCGGGAATGAAGGTGATTTCAGCCACGGCTCTCGTGCTCGTGGCAAATCCCGCGCCCACGCGGTTAATCTGGAATTGTCCTTGGCGGCGATCATTGGGGTTCTCGCCATACTGCGACGCATCGTAGTTGCAAATCATGCCTTGGGCCGCCGCCGGGTTGAGGTTCGGCACCACAGTCCCAGCGGTGGAGTCGGTCATGCGGCCGAATAAGACCATCGCCTGGTTCTTGTCCGTCCCCGGCCAATCCGCGATGTCAATGGAAACGTAAAAATCTGTGTAGTCATTGGTGCGATACCATAAGCCCACTGCGGGCGCCGTACTCGGGACTGGATTGGCTTGAACGCGAAGACCCTTACCGCTCCCAACGGCGGGAAAAGTCGTCGTGACCAGCGCGGGATTCAGTGAGGAAAGTATCCATCCGGCGGCAGTCATCTCGGAGGTGGAGGTGTATGAGTCGAAATTGTCGGACTGGGCAATGGCCGCCGCGGACCCGCCCAAGAACAGCACTGATAAAACGCATAGTCGCCTGGACTTGAAACAAAAAAGCTTCCGAATGTGTGGACGGTGGCCACTGGGGTTCGTGCTGGAGTTTTTCATAAGAAACGTCTGAATGACTGTTACTTCTGGTTGTTGGAGGAACGCACCAAGGCTAGGAAAATCCGGAGTGCCGGTCAAGCACGTTTTTGGTCCGTGCCGTTCTAAATGAAATGGATACTCGCTTCGCGGTCAATCGTCGGATGCCAGTGTCCAGGCCGAGGAATGGGGTTTGAATCCAACGTGCGGGTAATAGTCCACCGCCTTCGGTGCGGACAAAAGGATGATCGTCGCCTGGCCGCCCATTTCCCGCGTGCGGCGGATCAACTCGCGCCCGATGCCGTGCCGTTGATGCGACAACCGCACGGCCAGGTCGGACAAATAGGTGGCGTAACTGAAATCACTCACGCTGCGCGCAATGCCGACAAGTTGGTCGCCGTCCCACGCTGTCACCACGAGATTGGCGTTGGCCAGCATCAGCCGCATTCGCTCGCGGTCGCCCACGGGCCGCCGCTCCCCCAGCGTCGAAGCGCGATAGAGTTCTATGACCGCGTCAAGTTCGAGGTCGTTGCCGGTGCGATAGGTGATCATTGACTAGCC
>CAZCZP010000023.1:0-26359 GCA_964502895.1 uncultured Bifidobacteriaceae bacterium | reverse complement strand
CGCTCGCAGCCCGCAGTCCGGCAAACGTTTTCACACAGTCTGTTCAGTTGGGTGTCAGCGTGTCCCAAGCTTTTCAACCGCTTCAGCGGTTTGCGAGTGCGGACAAACCGCTGAAGCGGTTTTATGGCGGCGACTGCCAAAACCACCGAACTGAAGTTGGGTGTTAACGAAAGGGCTATAAACGATGGCTTTCGTTTGCTGCTAATCTTTAGGCTTTGAGATGCGCCCCTGTCACGGCGACGCTGCACTTTCAACTTTCAACCTTTGCCTCTCAACTCATAGACTGAGCGCGTGCCGATACTCTCTTACCTCCTGACCGTGATCGCGGCGTATCTGCTCGGCTCGATTCCGACGGGTTATCTCGTCGCCAAAGCCAAGGGCGTGGATATCCGAACCGTTGGCAGCGGCAACATCGGCGCGACCAACGCCTTTCGTGTGCTCGGCAAACCCGCGGGAGTTTTTGTCTTGCTGATGGATGGACTGAAAGGCTTCGCGGCTTGTTGGTGGCTTTGCGATCTGCTCTTCCCGCTTCTGAAAGTTACGGCAGCCGATGCGCCGAGCCACCGCATCGTTGCGGGCATCGCCGCCGTGCTCGGCCACAACTACACGTGCTGGCTAAGATTCAAGGGCGGAAAAGGCATCGCGACCACGGCAGGGGTTTATTTTGGCCTCGCACCCGTCGCGGTGAGCATCGCTCTGGCGCTGTGGATCGCGCTGTTCGTCACGACGCGTTACGTCTCGATTGCGAGCATCGGCGCGGCGATAGCGCTGCCGACAGCGGTCTGGTTTACCGAAAGCAGTGTGCTGCTGGGCGTGGTCACCACGGCGCTGGGTCTGCTGGCGATATTCAAACACCGGAGCAACATTCAGCGACTGCGCGCAGGAACGGAAAGCCGCATCAACTTAATGGGGAAGGACGACTCGAAATGAAAATCACTGTGCTCGGTGCGGGCGCATGGGGAACGTCGCTGGCGCGCATGCTGGCCGCTCGGAAAAACGCGGTCACACTCTGGGACTATTTTCCGGAAACGGTCGAGGCCATTCGCAAGTCGGGACGTAACGAACGCTACCTGCCGGGCATCGAACTGCCGGCTGGACTCCAGGCGGAGGCCGATGCCGTGAAGGCCATTGAAGGTGCGGAACTCGTCGTGGTGGCCAGCGTGTCCAAGGGATTTCGAGCGGTGACGCAATGTCTTGGCTCGTTCGGTGGCGTCGTGGTGAGTGTCACAAAGGGAATCGAATTTGAAACGGGCAACACCATGTCCGCCATTCTGGAAGAGAACGCGCCGCGTGCTCGGGTCGTTGCCATGTCCGGGCCGACGCTGGCGATGGAGGTGGCCAAAGGCGTGCCCACCGCCATCGTCGCCGCGAGCGCGGACGAAGCCGCAGCCCAGACAGTCCAGGCACTTTTTCACAGTCCGGCCTTCCGGGTTTACACAAGCAACGACGTTCACGGCGTGGAACTCGGCGGCGCGCTCAAGAACGTCATCGCCATTGGCGCGGGGGTGTGCGACGGATTGGGCTTTGGCGACAACTCGAAAGCGGCTCTGGTGACGCGCGGCATCTCCGAGATGCGCCGTCTGGGTGTTGCGTGTGGCGCGCAGGCCGATACGTTCACGGGCTTGAGTGGGTTGGGTGACTTAATGGTGACTTGCTTCTCGCGCCTGAGCCGCAACCGCGGATTCGGCGAGCGTCTTGGCAAAGGCGAGAAGGCCGAGGCAATCGTCGCGAGCATGACCGCCGTGGCGGAAGGCTATCCGACCGCGCGCTCGGCTCGTGAACTGGGGCGCAAGCACAACGTCGAGACGCCGATCATTGAAGAAGTATACGCGATGCTTTACGAGGCCAAAGACGTGCGGCAGGCGGTGCAGGATTTGACGGCGCGCGAATCGAAGGCGGAGGATTGAGTCAGTGGCGTGCTGTTGGCCTGGCTTTGCGGTCAACTATTAGTTTAGGCCAACGTCTCCCGCAAACACTCAGTCTGCCTCTGGCACATACTCGTCGTCACGTCGTCAAATCTGCCCACCGCTTTATGTCGCACCCGGGACCCGGTTGAGCGGGCCGGCCTCGCCTTATGCGGGTCAAGGTCTTTCCAGACCTTGACCGGCTACCAGGCGTTCGTGCCGCTCGGCTTTCGGCAGCTTTGCGAGCTTTTTCACGGCCGCATAGAATTTCTCCAAGTCACCGCCGTTCGCCGCCAGCAGGACCTCAAATGCGGGAACGAGATCGTAGTAAGTGGCAACTGAGTTCAGTTGCGCGTTGTTCAAACTTCCGGCGAACCAATCGTCGTAGCCCGTGTAACCTCCCCATGCGGCTTTCAGTTTGTCGTAGTCATCCCGCAGTCCGGATTGGATGCGCTGTTTCTCAAGCCGGAGTTGGTCCGCCGGAATTTGGCGGGGCTTCCGCGCCGCCTTGATTTTGCCATCGGACATGCGCTCGTCGCCATAAAGAGCCTCCAGGTTTTTTCTGGTGCCGGCGACCAGTTGCACAAACTGCGCGTTGCGTTCGAGTGCCGTGAGATAGTCCGTCACCGCCGCTGCGTTGCCGTTGGCGCGCAACCATCGCCGCGCGCCTTCCTGTCCGACCGCGGTCGCGAAGGCTTCGTTAAAATCCGTGTCGCCGCTGGCGAAGACGCGTTGGTGGGCGAGCTCGTGAAACAGGATTTCCGCCAGCGCGGCGGCGTGATGGTGGAGGAACGTGTCGAGCAGCGGGTCCTTGAACCAGCCCAGCGTCGAGTACGCTTCGACACCTTCAACGTAGGTGTCAAAATGCTTTCGGCCCAATCTGGCGGCGTAATTGTGCGCGCTTCGTTCGGCAAAATATCCGCGGTAATCAAGCGAGCCGACGATCGGATACCACCACGTTTTCGATTCGAGGGAAAATTCCAGGCTGGCGGTGACGTTCCAAACCACATAGCGCCGGCCCAGATGCGTGTAATGCTGATAATGACCGTTGTCGCCGAGCTGTAGTTCTCGTCTGGCGAACGCACAAATTTCCTGGGCTAGTTCCAGCTTGGCCTTCAATTCCGGCGGCGTCTTTGGATCGGCAATCAGTCTCTCGCACGATTCGCGGCCCGCAAGCACCTGGCAATGACCGCGCACGGCCTGGGCGTAGTAGCTGGCCGTCTGGCAACCCGCCACGGCTGCGAGCAACACCACCGCGGACGCCAGAGCCAGAATACGGCGAGTCCGTTTGGAGTAGCGCTTGGAAGTTGCGTTGGCGGGCATGGAACGAAATTCGCCGTGAGCTACGAGGTTGGCGGCTCGACAGGGTCAGGGAGAATTCGAATCGCCGGCCGGCCCGATCGGAGTTGTTGCAATTTCTTTTCGGCAGCCAGCAGCGCCAGCCGCCGTTGTGCCGCCAGGGCCTGGGGCGATTTCGGAAATTCCTGGACCAGTCGTTCCATGAACTGGGTGGCGGCCTCGTGGTCGTGTTTGAATTTCAACTGCCAGGCGGCGATCACGCCCAGCCAGTCGGCTCGTTTGTTTTCCGGCGCGCTGGGCATGCCGAGCAGAAGCTCGATTTGCTCGATGGCGAGGTCTACTTTGCCCAGTTGTTCCGCCAGCACGCGGGCGAGCCGTTCCCGGACGGAAAAGTCGTCGGGATTCTGCTTGAGCCGCTCGGACAATTGATTGGCCAGGGCGGCGGCCGCTTTCGGATCGCGCACGGGCGCCGAGTCTGTCGCGCTTTCATCGAGGCTGTCGCCGAGCGCCGGCAGCGGGACCGGACGCGCCTGGCGCTGTTCGCGGAGTTCCTCGGCGTTGCGCGGCAATTGCGCGATGCGGAGTTGCGCCATGTGCGCCAGATGCGAGCGGGGGAAGCGGCTGACGATCACCTGTAACGCGCGCGAGGCGGCCTCGGGATCGTTCCCGATCCTGAGATGCCAATCCGCCAGTTTGTGCAGCGCCACGGCGACTTGAGGCGCCGTGGCGTTTGGCTGGTCACAAACCTCTAGGATGATTTGTTCGGCTTCGGGCAGGTCTTTGAATTGGTTCGCTTGAAGTTCCGCCAACAACAACCAGCCGTTGAAATCATTTTCTGCGTTCTCCAACTGGCGGATGATTTCCCATTCGGCTTCCGAGTATTTGCCGAATTTCATTTTTGCAATGGCGCTCGAATACATCGGCGGAGATTTCGCCCGATGCAAAATCGCCGGGGCATAGCCGGCGGCGGGCAGACACAGGACGATCACGGCCAGCCCCAACGCCAGCCAGCCGCCAATCCACAGGAGAATCGCGGCGGGAATGGACATGGCCACGAGGCTCGTAATGCATAGCGCACGATAATCGGAACGGCTTTCCGGCGTGAGGCCCTTGGCCGCTCGGGCGAGGACCGACAGGATCGTCAGCGCCGCCCAGTAAGAACTGATGGCGAACAAGCCGGCGGAAGTGACCTGGCAGTAGGGCGACAGCCAGTTCTTGCCGCGGTTTTGCGCCGCCTGCACTTGCGGCATGAAGGCATGCAGGTTCCAGGAAAACCCGACGTTCAACGTCATCCACAACAACGCGGGAAGGACGAGCCCCTTGAGCAACCAGGGCCAAAGACGCTGGAGATTTTGGCGGCACTCCTCTTCGTGCGACAGCCGATAGACCGTAGTCCCCGCGATGACAACAAAAATCACCGCGCCCAGCGCAGCGAAGATGAATACCGCGAACCACATGTTTCAACACGTTGCCGCCTTCAAAGCCGGATGCGGAATCGAGTTTGCACCGTTCCCCGGGGAACGCAAGGTGGGACGTTTCGGTGTCCGCGTCTCAGCGGTTCAACCCTGGTAGTAACCGTGACATGCGCCGAAGCCATTGAATTCTCCACCGCCAGCACTGACCGTTCAAACCACCGTCACAGCGGCTTGTGATGAATCTGCTGGTGGGCCGCGGCGATGAAGCCTTTGAACAGCGGATGCGGCTGATGCGGTTTGCTCAGGAATTCTGGATGAAACTGGCTGGCGAGGAAGAACGGATGATCTTTCAGTTCGATCACTTCGACGAGTTTGCCGTCAGGTGAAAGGCCGCTGAAGACGAAGCCGGCCTTCTCAAACTTCTCGCGGTAGTGGTTGTTGAACTCGAAGCGATGCCGATGGCGTTCATTCACGACGAATGAACCGTAAAGCTGCGCCGCTTTCGTCCCAATGGTCAATTGGCAGGGCTGCGCGCCCAACCGCATCGTGCCGCCCTTCTTCGTCACGCGCTTCTGCTCGTCCAACAATGCGATGACTGGATGCGGCGTGTTGGGATCAAACTCGGTCGAGTGGGCTTTCTCCAGCTTGAGCACGTTGCGGGCAAATTCGATCGTGGCGATCTGCATCCCCAGGCAGAGGCCGAGATACGGCACTTTGTTTTCGCGCGCGAATTTCGCGGCTTTGATTTTGCCCTCGATGCCGCGCTCGCCGAATCCGCCGGGCACAAGAATGCCGCCGAGTCCCTGCAAAATCTTTTCCGCGCCGTCTTTTTCGATCTCTTCCGATTCCACGCGCACGATCTCCACGCCGCAATCGTTACCGACGCCGCCGTGAATGATCGCTTCATAAACCGACTTGTAGGCATCCTGCAGGCCGATGTATTTGCCGACGACACCAATGCGCACGCGGTGTTGAGGCGCGATGAGTTTGCGAATTATTTCCTGCCAATGCGCCATGTTCGGCGCCGGACCATCGAGGTGCAACAGCCGACAAACGAGGTCGTCTGCGCGCTCGCGCTGGAGCATCAGCGGCACTTCGTAAATCGAATGGTCAACGTCCTTCTCTTCGATCACGGCTTCGACGGGCACGTTGCAGAACAGGGAAATCTTCTGGCGCAATTCCTTGTCGAGCGGCTTCTCGCAACGGCAGACGATGAGGTGCGGGGCGATACCGATTTCGCGCAACTTGGCGACGGATTGCTGCGTGGGCTTGGTCTTGAGTTCACCGGCGGCTTTGATGAACGGAACGTAGGTGACGTGGATGAAACACGTGTTGCCCACGCCGACTTCGAGGGCGAATTCCCGGATGGCTTCGAGAAACGGCAGGCCTTCGATGTCGCCGGTCGTGCCGCCGATCTCCGTGATGATCACGTCCGCCTTGCTTTGTTCGGCGAGCACATGAATGCGGCGTTTGATTTCATCAGTAACATGCGGGATGACCTGGACGGTTTTGCCCAGATATTTTCCTTCACGCTCGTTGTTGAGCACGGTCTGATAAACCTGGCCGCTGGTGAGGTTGTTGAGACGCGTGAGCTTGACGTTGGTGAATCGCTCGTAGTGACCAAGGTCAAGGTCCGTTTCCGCGCCGTCGTCGAGCACATAGACTTCCCCGTGCTGGAACGGGCTCATTGTGCCGGGGTCCACGTTGAGATAAGGATCGAACTTCTGGAGCGCGACTTTGAAGCCGCGATTCTCCAGCAGCGTACCGAGCGCGGCTGCGGTCAAGCCCTTGCCCAAGGAACTGACCACGCCGCCGGTGACGAAGATAAATTTCATCTGTCAATAGATTTACTGTTGCAGCCCCAAACGAGGCTTGAGTGGGTGAGCCGATAAGTGGGTGAGTCGGAAGAAGGTCTTTCTCACACTTACCCACTCACCCACTGACTCACTTACCGATTCGGCCGCCGTCACGCTCTCAAAAGCCTTTCCACCCGCCCGACATCGTCCGGCGCATCCACGCCCACGCTGTCGTAATCCACTTTCACGACGGCGATTTGAATTCGGTTTTCCAGCGCGCGCAACTGCTCCAACTTTTCCGCGTTCTCCAGCGGCGACACCGGAAATTTCACGAGCCGCAACAACGTTTCACGCCGGTATCCGTAAATGCCGAGATGCTTCAAAAAAGGAAACGCCGCCAACTGTTCGCTTGCTGAACGACTGGCGGCCTCGCGCAAATACGGAATCGTGCGACGGGAAAAGTATAGGGCGCGTCCCGTTGCGTTGACAACGACTTTTACAACGTTGGGGTTGTCGAATTCCTCAATATTTTTGATGGCCGCCGCGGCGGTGGACATTTCGTTGCCCGCCAATGCTCCGGCCACGGCGTCAATCACGGCCGGATCAATCAACGGCTCGTCACCTTGAATGTTCACCACCGCGTCGCACTCGCAACGGGCGGCAACTTCGGCAATGCGATCCGAGCCACTGGGATGATCGGCGCGCGTCATTTCCACGCGGCAAAATTGTTTGGCCACTTCCGCAATCCGTGTGTCATCGGTCGCCACGATGACTTCGGTCAACGACTTTGCTTTGCGGCATTGCTCGACAACGCGCCGAATAAGCGGTTTGCCAGCAATTGGGGCGAGCGGTTTGCCGGGAAAGCGGGTTGAAGCATAACGCGCTGGGATGATGCCAACGATTCTCATCACGGCGGAGTTCTACTCCACCGTCACGCTCTTGGCGAGATTTCTTGGCTTGTCCACGTCGCAGCCGCGCAACACGGCGATATGATACGCGAGCAATTGCAGCGGGATCACCGTGAGCAGCGGTTGGAGACAATCCAGTGTTGGTGGAACTGCGATTACGTCGTCCGCTTTCCTGGCGGCTTCTTTGTCGCCTTGCGTAGCCACCGCAATAATAGGGCCTTTGCGCGCTTTGATTTCTTCCATGTTGCTCATGTTCTTGTCGAACAAGCCGTCGCGCGGCGCGACGAACACGCTCGGAAAGTCCGGCGCGATCATCGCAATCGGGCCGTGCTTCATTTCTGCGGACGGATAGCCCTCGGCGTGAATGTAGGAAAGTTCCTTGAGCTTGAGCGCGCCTTCGAGCGCCACGGGAAAATTGTATTGCCGGCCCATGTAGAGGAAATCGGTGAACCGATAATATTTCTTTGCGACCTCAAGAATGCTGGCCTCGTCGCGAATGATGCTCCGGATTTTTTTCGGGATCGTTTGCAATTCCCGCACGAGTTTGCGACCCCGGGCCGCGGACAAATGGCCGCGTTGACGGCCGAGGGCAATTCCCAGCAGGGTCAACAAGAGCACCTGCATTTCAAATGCTTTGGTGGAGGCCACGCCAATTTCTGGTCCGGCTCGCATGTGAATGGCCGCATCCGATTCGCGCGCGATGGTCGAGCCAACGACGTTGACGATGGCCAGCGCCGGAATTCCCTCCGCGCGCGCGCCGCGAATCGCGGCCAGCGTGTCCGCGGTTTCGCCAGATTGCGAAAGGGAAACGACCAGTGTGTCTTTCTCCAACGGACGATTGCGGTAACGCATTTCGCTCGCGCATTCCACCTCCACCGGGATGCCCGCCAGATTTTCAATCAAGTATTCGCCTGCCAGCGCAGCGTGCCAACTGGTGCCGCACGCGACGAGCACCAATCGTTGCGCGCGGCCCAGTTCTTTTCGACGTGATGCCAACTCTTCAAATTCTGCCGCGCCTTGTGCGGCACGTAACCTCCTTTTCAATTCGTCGGCCACGCGCTGCGGTTGCTCGTGAATCTCCTTGAGCATGTAATGCGGGAAGTGGCCCATCTCGGTTTCCTCGGAGGACCAATCCACCGTGTTGACCGGGCGTTTGATCGGTTTGCCTTTCGCGAACAAATTGAATCGGTCGCGAGTGAGGCACACCACGTCGCCGTCGTGGAGGTAAACGACTTTGCGTGTGTGCGGGACGATCGGTGAAACGTCGCTGGCCAAAAACTGTTCACCTTTTCCGACGCCCACCACCAGCGGCGAACCGCGACGCGCGCCAACCATCAAGTCCGGCAGGTCCGTGTGCAACACGGCGATGGCATACGTGCCTTCGGCTTCGCGCGTCGCCTCTTGAACGGCGCGAGTCAACAATTCGGCGGTCGGATGTTTGCCGCGGGCGACCAGTTTGTCGAGGTGATGGCCGATCAAATGGGCAAGCACTTCCGTATCGGTCTGCGAATGAAAGTGGTGTTCCCGCTCCACGAGTTTGCGGCGCAGTTCCGCGTAGTTCTCGATGATGCCGTTGTGGACGATGGCCACGCGTCCGGATTGGTCCAGGTGCGGATGCGCGTTGGCGTCGCTCGGCAAACCGTGCGTCGCCCAGCGGGTGTGGCTGATTCCCAGTGTGCCGCTGACCGGCTCCTTGCGCAACGTGTCCGACAATGCCGCCACGCGCCCCACACATTTTCGCAAATTCAATCCCTGCGCATCCAGCGTGCAGATGCCCGCCGAATCGTAGCCGCGATATTCCAGCCGCCGCAGACCGTCCATCAACAGCGGCGAAGCTTCCTGTTTTCCAACATATCCAACGATGCCACACATAGTTTAAGTTGATTCGCTCGTTTGTTAGCTCGTTAGCGCCACAGGACGTTCACCGCCCTGCCGTGCTCAAAATCCATTCCGCCGCGGCTGCCAAATCGTCCACCACCACCGCGCGCTTGAGTTTATCCGCAAACTCACGCTCCGTCTTGGCGCCGTAACCCGTGCGGACGAGGATGCTTTTTTTCACGGCGGCATTCCAGCCACATTCCGCGTCACTCAGCTTGTCGCCGATCATGTAGCTGCTGGCAAGGTCTATGCCGAATTCGTCCCGTGCGTCGAAAAGAAATTGAGGCGACGGCTTGCGGCCGCGGCTCGGCTGTTCCGGCGCTTCCGGTGCATAATAGGATTTTTCAAAATGCACGCCGCTGCGGCTAAATTCCTGCGCGACTTGAGCGTTCACCGCTTCGACGTCCGCCAGCGTGAAGTAGCCGCGACCAACGCCGGATTGGTTCGAGACGATGAATAATTTGAACCCAGCCTCGCGCAATTTCTTCAAGGCGGCTGGCGCCCCGAAAATCACTTCCACCTGGGCGGGGTCGCGCAGGAATTCCTTTTCCTTGATGATGGTTCCATCGCGATCCAGGAAAACGGCGGCATTCATGTCGCCGCGGATTCTTAGCGAGGGGCGGCGGCAAGGAAACCTAAATCCCGCGGATCCGGATGTTAGCGCGAAGAACTTCGCCGTGGATGACGGTGAGCAATGAAGTAAAGCACCGGGACGGCCATGCGGCTGATGGCCAGGGATGCGACTTCGCCCGCCATGAGTGAGATGGCGAGGCCTTGGAAAATCGGATCGGCCAGAATCACACTCGCACCCACGACCACTGCCATGGCGGTCAGCAGCATCGGACGAAAGCGCACCGCGCCCGCGTCCACCACGGCCTCGGCCAGCGGCATGCCTTCGCGCAGCCGTTGCTCGATGAAGTCCACGAGAATGATCGAGTTGCGCACGACGATTCCCGCGCCCGCCATGAAGCCGATCATCGAGGTGGCGGTGAAGAACGCACCCATCGCTCCGTGCGCCGGCATGATGCCGACAAGCGAAAAGGGAATCGCCATCATAACCACAACCGGCGTGAGAAACGAACGAAACCAGCCGACCATCAACACGTAGATCAGCACGAGGCACGCGGCGAACGCCGTGCCGAGATCGCGGAAGACTTCGATGGTGATGTGCCATTCGCCATCCCACTTGATGGACGGTTCGTGATCGGCGAACGGCTGGCGGGCGTTGAAGATTCTCACACTCCGGAGGGACGGGCTATGCGAGTCCCCATTCTTTCCGGCGACCGCGTCTGATTCAGGGACTCGTATTACTCGTCCCTGCGATAGATCCAGCTTCTTCAGCGCCTTGTTCATTGCCTGGATCGCATACACCGGACTTTCCACCACGCCCGCCACGTCGCCGATCACGTAAGTCACGGGCATCAGGTTTTTGTGATAGATGCTTTTGTCCATGATCGTGTGTTCGATAGTCACGAGTTCGCGCAATGGAATCAGCGGCGGCGTGCCTGTAGCCGCGCCAGGCTCAGGCAACGCGTTCGCATCGCCCGACCGGACGCGCAACGCCAACAATTCCTCCGGCGTGGTTCGCGACGCGCGTGGCAGTTCGAGCACGATGTTCACGTCCTCCTTCTCGGACGGCTTATGCACGAGGTCCACGGACATTCCGCCCACGGCGATGGCGAGCGTTTGCGAAATCGTCTCCGCGCTGATGCCGTGAAGCGCGGCTTTCTCCTTGTCCACGATGAACCGTGCCTTGGGCTGGTCAGCTTCGATATACCAATCCGTGTCCACGACGCCGGGCGTGTTCGTAAAGATGTTGATCACCTGCTGCGCCAGAGCGTGTCGAGTGGCTTCGTCCGGGCCGTAAATCTCGGCGACGAGTGTCTGCAACACCGGCGGCCCGGGCGGCACCTCGGCCACGGCGACGCGCGCGCCGAACTTCCTCGCGATTTCCGCCACACGCGGGCGGACGCGTTTGGCGATGTCGTGACTCTGCGCCTTGCGCTCGCTTTTCGACACGAGGTTCACCTGTATGTCCGCGATGTTTGCGCCGCGTCGCAGGAAGTAGTGGCGCACGAGGCCGTTGAAGTTGAATGGTGCCGCTACGCCTGCATAAATCTGATAATCCGTCACCTCCGGTTCGGCTCGCACGGCGGCGGCGATTTCACGCGCGGCACGCGCCGTTTGTTCGAGCGCGCTGCCTTCGGGCATGTTGAGGATGATCTGGAACTCGCTCTTGTTGTCGAACGGCAGCATCTTCACCTTCACCCATCCGATGCCGACCAATGCCATCGCCGCGAGCAGCAAACCCACGATGCTCGCGAGGAAAACCCAACGCCATTTCGCGCTGTGGATGAGCGGGTTCATCATCCGCCGGTAGAGCTTGGTAAAGAAATCTTCTGGATGCTCGGAATGGAGGTGATGCGCGACGGCTTCCCCCTCTCCCGTCAACGGGGTGAGGCGTGAGGACGCGTTTTGCGATTCCGTCCTGTATTTATCGCCCCAACGCAAAATGCGGATGCTCGCCCACGGCGTGACGATGAACGCGATGAGCAGCGACCAGAACATCGCCGCGCTCGAACCGATCGGGATCGGCCGCATGTATGGACCCATCAGTCCGCCGACGAACGCCATCGGCAACACCGCCGCGATTACCGCGAACGTTGCGAGGATGGTGGGATTGCCGACCTCGCCGACGGCTTCGACCGCGATGTCGCTCCATTTGCGGCCCTTGTTGTAGGGCAGATGAAAGTGGCGGACGATGTTTTCGACCACCACGATGGCGTCGTCCACGAGAATGCCGATGCTGAAGATGAGCGCGAAAAGCGTGATGCGATTCAACGTGAAGCCGTAGAGATAAAACACCAGCAGTGTGAGCGCGAGCGTTGCGGGAATTGCCACGCCGACGATGCCTGATTCGCGCCAGCCGAGCGTAAGCCAGATCAACACCGAGACTCCCAGCACCGCGATGCCCATGTGCAGCAGTAGCTCGTTGGATTTCTCCGCCGCCGTCTCACCATAGTCGCGTGTGACTGCCATGCCGATATCGGAGGGAATCACTGTGCCGCACAACGTCTCGACTTTCTTGAGCACGGCGTGCGCGACGGAGATCGCATTCGCGCCCGGCCGTTTGGCGATGGAAAGCGTGACGGCAGGTTCTTCCTGGGGCTTTATCTCCGAGCCAGCCGCGTTAGTGATACTAGACGCCGCGTTCGGAGAACGCGCCCTACCGTTTCCGAACAGAACATACTGGCTTGCCTCCTCCGCGCCGTCGGTGATCTCGGCGACTTCGCGGAGGTAAACCGGTTTGCCGCCGAATACTCCGACAACGACGTTGCCCAATTCTTCCGCCGAGCGCACGAAGGCTCCCGTCTCGATTCGCACTTCGCGATTGTTGCTGGTCAATCCGCCTGCGGCATACTGGCGATTGGCCTGTTGCAGCATCGGCACGAGGCCCGCGGGCGACAGATTGCGCGAAGCGAGTTTCGCCGGATCGAGCAGCACGCGCACCTGACGCCGCGCGCCACCAATCATCGTGGTTTCGGCGACCAACGGGACTTGTTTCACGGCATCGTCCACTTGCGCCACCAATCGCCGCAATGTGAGATGATCATACCGGGCACTGTGGAATGTCAGCGCCAGGATCGGCACGTCATCAATCGTCTTGGGTTTGACGAGCGGATACGAGACACCGTGCGGGATGCGGTCGAGATTCGCGCTCAGCTTCTGCGTGAGCTTGACGAGGCTGTCCTCGGGATCCAGCCCGACTTTGAACCGTACAATGACCAGGCACTCGCCTTCGCGTGAGGTCGAGTAGATGTATTCTACGCCGGGAATTTCCCAGAGCAGCTTCTCCATCGGACGCGTGGCGCGTTCCTCGACTTCCTTGGCGCTGAAGCCAGGCATCGCGACAAGCACGTCCACCATCGGCACCTTGATCTGCGGCTCTTCCTCGCGCGGTAACATGATCACCGCAAATACGCCGAGCAGCACCGACGCGATAATGATGAGCGGGGTGAGTTTGGAATCAATGAAGGTCCGCGCGATGCGGCCCGCGAGGCCGACTTGGGGTTGCGGATGGTTCACGAGACAATCCTCCAGTGGCACTGCGAACAAACTGACAGTGAGCAGGTGAGAAAGTGGGTAAGGGAGCGAACAACAGACGCCCACCGGCTCACTTTCCCACTTTCCCACTTTCGGTTCATTCTCCCTCCACCGGTTGCCCATCCATCAATCCCGACGCCGGATCGGCCACAATGTTTTCTCCCGCGCTCAGGCCGGAAATGACCTCCACTTCGTCACCGAGACGTTTGCCGGTTTTCACGAGGCGCAATCGGGCTTTGCCTTCGCCGACGACGAACACGATCTCCATCTGGCCGCGAACGACGACGGCGTTTGCCGGAACGCGCAACGCGGTGGTCTCGCCCACGGGCATGGCGACGCGGCCAAATTGCCCGGCGCGCAAACCCGTCGTGGCGGGCAAATCAAGCTTCACGAGAAACGTGCGGCTGTTCGGATCAGCAGCAGGCGCGATTTCGCTGATCACGCCTTCGAGCTCCTTCTCGAGCGCCGAGATGCGCACGGGGAGTTTGTCCCCGAGCGTGAGTTTGCCAACGACGGCTTCGGGGACATCGGCTTCGAGACGAAGGGTGGTGGAATCTTCCATATCGAGCAGCGGCTTGCCGGGCGAAGCGAGGTCGCCGACGTCGGCGTGCTTGCGCGTGATGACTCCGGCAAAGGGCGCGGTAACCTTGGTGTAGCCCAACATCGTTTCGGCTTCGGTTACACCGGCGACCGCCACGCGAGCTTTGGCTTGCGCGTTGTCGAACTCAGCCTGCGAGAGAATCTTTTGCTCGAAGAGCGACGCGAGGCGTTTCAATTCGGCTTCGGCTTGCTGGCGCAAGGCGACGGCCTGGTCGTAACGCGCCTGCACTTCGCGGGCATCCACCATTGCCAGCGCCTCGCCGGCCTTCACCTGCTGACCAGGCACGACGAGCATCTGTTCAAGCTTGCCGCTGACCTTGGCCTCGATCACTGAGCGTAGCTTGGCGCGCACCGTGCCGACGACTTCTTCGGTGGCGACCCGCGTCCTGCTTTCGATGATCCGCGTGCGAACGGTCACAGTGGGGAGTTGCGGTGGCGGGGCGGAGCCCCCCTGTTTTTGTCCGCAACCGGATAAGACGAAGGCGACACAAGCGACGGCAACGAGGGCTTCTGGGCTTTGTTTCATGTTGGTTAAGGCGGGCAACCGTCAGTCTTGTTTCGGAGCACAACAACTGCCCGCGTCCTTGCCTACGCCGAGTTTCTTCAGAATCATCTCCAGCGGGCAAAAATGTGTGAAGGAGGATTGCAGCAGGTTGAACCCGACGAACGCGGTGAACCAGAGCCAGTAATGGCTGTGATAGTGCGCGAGCACGAGGCTCAGGAGGACGAACGCGCCGGCAAAGCGGCGGATGATCATGTGCATTTTCATAACGGACGTTGGTGACGACAGCCACGGAAAAACGGGCGGCCAACCCCGCCTCCGTCAATTTCCCGCTGGACAACCCGCAAGTTCATCGCATAATCATATAACCATATAGTTATATGTCAAAGAAAAAAACGGTGCAGTCCCTGAGCGTGGACGAACTGGAGCTGATTGCCGGACGATTCAAGGCGTTGGGCGAACCGATGCGGCTGCGCATTCTGCAGGCCGTCTGCAAGAAGCCGCTGACCGTCGGCGAGATCGTCGCGGCCACCGGGGCGACGCAGGCGAACGTCTCCAAGCACCTTTCCCTGCTGGCGGCCGCCGGCATCCTGACGCGGGAGAAGGACGGCCAGTGCGTTTATTACGGGATGAAAGATCAGCTCGCCGTGAAAATGTGCGAATTGGTGCGGGACCAACTGGCGGATTGACTTGAAAGGAAAAGCTCTCGCGATCCTGCAGCTTCGCCGAATCTCAATCCCGGAAATTTACAAACTGCACCGCCACGGGAAATTCTTTCGCGCGCACGGCGGCGATAACCGACTGCAACTCGTCCCGACTCTTGCCATTGACGCGGACCTCGTCACCCTGAATCTGCGTCGTGACCTTGAACTTGCTGTCGCGAATGAAGCCGGTGATCTGCTTGGCAGCGGTGGATTCAATGCCTTGCTTGATCTTTATGACCTGGCGCGCGTGGCCCAGCGGCGAAATATCCGGCTCGGCCTTTTCGACACTCTTGAGATTGATTCCCCGCTTCGCCAGCCGGCCCATGACCATTTCTTCCAGCGAACGGACTTTGAAATGGTCTTCGGCGGAGAGTTTGATCTCGTTCTTTTCGAGGACGATCTCTGCTTTGCTGCCTTTGAAATCGAAGCGCGTGGCCAGTTCCTTTTTTGCCTGGTTCACGGCGTTCTCGATTTCCATCGAATTGACTTTGGAGACGATGTCGAATGACGGCATGCGGGGAAAATAGTCGGCGAATGCCGCGGTCAGGAAGGAAAAAACACCGGGCTTCGTCGGTCAAGCGCTCAACCACCCAAATCCACCCAAATCTCAGATTGCCTCCGTTAAATCGCCATTTAGTGTCGGCGTTGTTATTCAGTCAGGAAAAGCCGCCCAGGGAAACGAGGTTCAACGAAACCAAGCCTGACTCAGCGTGGGATCTCAATCTCCTGATGGTGGCGTTGTGGCTCTCGCTTTACCATCCCCGCCGTGCAGCCCGATCTGCTTGTCCAATGGCGCTATCCAACAAGCCGAAGTCTTCAAAGCCTGACCAGCCCGGACGTTCGACCGCTTTGCGCTGGCTCGTCGCGGAATGTCGCAGCCAGATTGTATCGCCGGACAGGACTTTGGAGGCCATTGGCGATTTTCACTTTCCTTTCGCTGACCTCGCCTTACTCTCCGTGCCGTTCAGAAAATGGGCCTGAGATTTTTCAACACGCTGTCGCGAACGGTGCAGGAATTCGTGCCGCTCGACCCGGCGGGTAAAGAGGTCGGCATGTATTGTTGCGGCCCGACGGTGTACGACTTCGCGCATATCGGCAACTGGCGCACGTTTGTCTTCGGCGATCTCGTCCGGCGCTACCTGGAATTCAAGGGCTATCAAGTCCGCCACGTCATGAACATCACCGACGTGGAGGACAAGATCATCAAGCGCGTCCGGGAAACCAATTCCACCCTCCGCGACTTCACGGGAAAATATGAGGCGGCGTTTCTCGAAGACTTGAAGACGCTGAACTGTCTCGAACCGCACCACAAACCGCGCGCCACCGAGCACATCGGTGAGATTGTTTCCCTGATAAAAAAATTGTTGGCCCGCGGAATCGCCTACAAGGCTGCCGATGGCTCGGTTTATTTCAGCATCGAAAAATATCGAGGCTGCGGCTGCAACTACGGCCAGCTGCTCAAACTGAATTTTGAAGAAATGCGCGCGGGTGAACGCGTGAAGAGTGACGAATACGCGAAGGAGGCTATGGCGGATTTCGCGTTGTGGAAGGCGCGCGTGCCGGAGGATGGCGACGTTTTCTGGAAAAGCGATTCGCTCGGCGAAGGCCGGCCCGGCTGGCACATTGAGTGTTCGGCCATGAGCATGAAAATTCTGGGGCAGAGTTTCGACCTGCATCTCGGCGGTGAGGATTTGATTTTTCCGCATCACGAGGATGAAATCGCCCAGAGCGAAGGCGCGACGGGCAAACCGTTCGTGAAATACTGGTTGCATGGGGCTTTTCTACTGGTGGAAGGCCGGAAGATGAGCAAGTCGCTGGGAAATTTCTTTACCCTCCGCGACTTGCTGGCCAAGGGATTCCCGGGCCGGGAAATTCGTTATCTTCTGCTTACGTCGCATTATCGCGAGACGTTCAATTTTACGCTGGAAGGATTGCAGGGCGCGCGCACGGCGCTGGCGCGGATTAACGAGTGCTTGGAGAAACTTGTTGAGTTGGGAGAACCGATTTTGAAAGTCGAGAAAGGGGTTGCTGCAGAGCCTGATTCTAGACTACTCGTCTCGTTTTCAGCAGCGATGGATAATGACCTGAATGTATCGAAGGCCTGGGGTATAATTTTCGAGTGGATTCGTGGTTTGAACCGCTCTATTTCTCAAGAAACACTTTCGGCACACGCAGCCCTGATTGCACTGGCGACGTGGAAACAGTTGGATTCGGTCTTAGGCTTGGGACTTCGCCCAACGGCACGAGCCAGAATAACAGAAGACAAGACTGCTGTCGGACGAGGGATTGTGCCCCCTGGCGGAAGCGCGTTTCAAATTCATGGGGAAGACGACGTGCCCGATGAAATTCAGAACTTAGTAATCACGAGGATTAAAGCCAGAGAAGCAAAAGATTTCAAATTGAGCGATGCAATTCGCGACGAGTTGAAGGCGAAGGGTTGGGTTATTGAAGACACACCGAAGGGACCAAAACCAAAAAGAATCTCATCACCGTGAAGGGACTGTTCATCACATTCGAGGGGACGGAAGGCTGTGGCAAATCCACCCAGGTCGTTCTGCTGGTGGACCGGCTGCGCGATTGGGGGCACACGGTGCGCGTGTTTCGCGAGCCGGGCGGGACGCCCATCGGCGAAGAAATCCGTCACACGCTCAAGCACAGCCTTTCCAATGCGGCCATGACCCCGGAAGCCGAGCTTTTGTTGATGAATGCCAGCCGCGCGCAACTTGTGCGCGAGCAGATTCGTCCCGCAATCGCCCGGGGCGAAATTATTATTTGCGACCGGTTCTATGATTCGACCACCGCGTATCAAGGTTACGGACGGCAGTTGGACCTGGAGACGGTGCGGCGTATCATCGAAGTTGCCGTGGGCAACACACGGCCGGATTTGACGTTGCTGCTGGACATCTCGCCGGAGATCAGCGCCGAGCGGATGCGTTCGCGCCAGGCCACCCTGCCCTTCGTCCGCGACCGCATGGAGGAAGGCGACCGCGCGTTCTTTGAGCGGGTCGCCCAAGGCTATCAAGTCATCGCAGCTGAAGAGCCAAAGCGCGTCCGCAAGATTGACGCATCGGGCACCGTTGAAGACGTGCAAACGAAGATCTGGCATTACATCCTGCCGCTGGTTGCGCCATTGCCCCGTCCCGCCGAGCGCCCGACAAAACTCTGAAAGGCACCTTGCTGAATAGCCACTGCCCGTTAACTTGAAATAAGAATAAACGGCGAATGCATGATCGAAGACACCATCGGCAAGATTGAAGCCCGCATCAGATCCGGCGAATCCATCAGCCCGGAGCGCAAGGAGGAATTGCTGCAAATGCTCGGCACCCTGAAGGCCGAGATGACGGCCCTTTCCAAAACCCACGGTGAACAGGCGCAAAGCATCGCTTCGTTTGCCGAAGTCTCGACCCATGAAGCCACCCGCGCGCAGCAAAACCCGCAACTGCTGAAACTCTCGCTTGAAGGACTCGGCCAGTCGGTTGAAGGCTTTGAGGAATCCCACCCGCGCCTCGTGCAGATCGTCAACTCCATCAGCAACACGCTCTCCAACCTGGGCATTTGAAGCCCAGGTCTTGATTGAAGCATAGGCCCCCTGGTCATCCTCTCTCGTTTCGGATTGCATCCGGCTGCAGGTTGACAACTACATCTGCCGAATCTTGTAAGGCTGTTCGAGCCTCGACGAGCCTATTGCCCTTGCCGCATTGGAGATTGACGCCGTTCTGAAAAAAAAGTACAAGGAAGCCGGCAGTTCACCCAAATGACCCATGCTCCTCAAAGCACGGACTTCCAGTATCGGAAACGAGAGCTGTGATCGCGTGGGTTGGCCCGTTTGACAACGATACCGTCACGGCGAGGCATCGAGGATTTCAAAATGGCAAAATCCATCAACAACCAACCCCCAGGAGGAACTCGATGCAAATTCAAAATGACAGATCCTCGCTTTCCGTTGGCGAGCCATTCACGTTTACCGGCCGGACCAATGCCCGGCGCCGAATCAAAGTGCCAACCGCAAGGCCATTGAGGAGAACCTCCAGACTCCTACAATATGTCGCAACTCTGACGGGCCTGATTTGCTCGATGGGCGTGGCATGGGCGCAATACGCTGGAACTTATGCGGGAACTTTCTCGGGCGGCGAGTCGGGCACTTGGGAAGCCACGGTTGATGCTTCATCGCAGATAACGGCCTTTATCACGGATCGTTTTGGAGACACCTACTTTGGAACAGGGGACGTTGACCCGACCGGCGGAACGATCATCGGATTTGTGGATGTCGGGGCGACATTCGGCGGCCAAATTGACGCCGCTGGCCGTATGTCAGGCACCTGGAGTAATCCGTTTTTCGGCATCTCAGGTTCCTTTACCGGCAGGCGCCTTAATCCGACAATTACAACCGTCAGCCCATTGCCTTCGGGCACGGTCGGTTCGGCCTACAGCCGCGCCATCACCGCGAGCGGCGGCACGACGCCATACTTCTGGTCAATCGTCTCCGGCGATCTTCCCTCGGGTCTGAGCCTGAGCGGCAGCGGACTCATCAGCGGCCTACCCAACACAGTTACGACGACGGATTTCACTGTCCAAGTAATCAGCTTCAGCGGTTACGCCTCAACGAAAGGATTCAGCCTCACGATCCTTCAGGAAACCAACAAGCCGGTGGTGACGATCACCGCTCCCACCGCCAACCAGCGCTGGAGCAACGCCGTGTTCACCGCCCGCGGCACGGCCAGAGACAATCTGCGCGTCACCAACCTCTGGTATCAACTCAACTCTGGCGACTGGATTCCGGCGGACACCACCAACAACTGGACCAACTGGACCGCCACACTTACCGGATTGATCCCCGGGACGAATGTGTTGCGAGCCTACGCTACGGACCCCGCCGGCAATCTTTCCCCGACCAACAGCGTCAATCTGGTTTACGTGCTGAGCGATCGCCTGACCGTCGCCATGATGGGCCGCGGCACGCTCACGCCCAACTACAGCAACGCCGTCCTGGAAATCAACCGGGCCTACGCGATGACGGCCAACTTCGTCTCCGGCGCCGGCTATGCGTTCGCCAACTGGACCGATGGAGCCGGCGGCGTGTTGACCAACGGACGCACGCTGCAATTCATTATGGCGTCCAATCTGACCTTGATCGCCAACTTCGTGGACACCAACCGGCCCGCTGTCACCATCACTGCTCCCACCGCCAACCAGCGCTGGAGCAACGCCGTGTTCACCGCCCGCGGCACGGCCAGAGACAATCTGCGCGTCACCAACCTCTGGTATCAACTCAACTCTGGCGACTGGATTCCGGCGGACACCACCAACAACTGGACCAACTGGACCGCCACACTTACCGGATTGATCCCCGGGACGAATGTGTTGCGAGCCTACGCTACGGACCCCGCCGGCAATCTTTCCCCGACCAACAGCGTCAATCTGGTTTACGTGCTGAGCGATCGCCTGACCGTCGCCATGATGGGCCGCGGCACGCTCACGCCCAACTACAGCAACGCCGTCCTGGAAATCAACCGGGCCTACGCGATGACGGCCAACTTCGTCTCCGGCGCCGGCTATGCGTTCGCCAACTGGACCGATGGAGCCGGCGGCGTGTTGACCAACGGACGCACGCTGCAATTCATTATGGCGTCCAATCTGACCTTGATCGCCAACTTCGTGGACACCAACCGGCCCACCGTCACTCTCACCGCGCCCACCGCCAACCAGAGGTTGAGCAACGCGGTGATCACAGTCAAAGGAACTGCCAGCGACAATGCCCGGATTGCGGGAGTGTGGTATCAATTGAACGGTCCGCCCTGGCTCAATGCAGCAAGCACCAACGGTTGGACCAACTGGACCGCAGTGGTCGCACTGCCGCAGGGAACCAACACCGTCCGCGCCTTTGCGATGGATTTAGCCGCAAACGTATCGTTGACCAACAGCGTGACTTTTGTTGCGAGCAATGCCTTCAGAATGAGCCTTGCGTTTGACTTGTCGCAATCACCATCCGTCGGTGGTCTGGATTTGAGTCTGGACGTTTCCCGGTGGATTACGGGAAGGATCCAAGTCTCCACCGACTTGGTTAATTGGACGACGCTGACGAATTTCGTGAGCGCCAACTCGCCGTTGCGATTCCGCGATCCTGCAGCAACTACCCAACCTCTGCGGTTCTATCGCGCTGTGACGCCGTAAGGCGATGTGAGCTCCGTCGTGCAACCAAGCAGCCGCACGCGAGCGGTAAAAAACCAGCCTGACGAACCAAGAGTCCGTCAGGCTGGCTGGCTTGCGATAAAAGAAAACGTGAACTTCGTCCTGTGTCCCGCCAGGCCTCAATACTCCTTCTTGGTGACAAAGCCCGGCTGCGGCACTGGATATCTTCCATTCTTGTCGGGGACCAGCGGCGCGGGTCCGTCGGCGGTAGCTTTGTCCAGGTTTGGCGCCATCTCGTGATCGCAGTTGAGCATGTCCTCGAAGGTCACTTCCTGGCCGGTGTGCGCTGCCATGCGGCCCATTGAAGTCACGAGGCTGGCTTCGACGCCCCGTTTGACTTCGTTGTATGGTTTATCGTTGCGAATGGCGTCCACCAAATCGTTCCATTCGTTCTGATAGGGGTCTTGTTCGCCCTCGATCACCGGCGATTCCCAAATCCGCTCGCTGCTCTTGGGCATTTGTCCCTTGTAAATACTCGAGGGGAAGCCGCAGTCGCCGTTCTTGGAACCGATGCCGCTGCCTTTGGTGCCGTGGAAGTAACTGGAGAAGTTGTCGTAGCACCCCGTCATGCAACGGCCGTCAAAATAAAACTTCGTCCCGTCCGCGTACGTGTATTCCGCGGAATAGGTGTCGAAGTTCTGATCCACGTAGGTTACGCCTTCAGGGCTTTGGCGATAGTGCCGGCCCCCGAGCGCCTGCGCCCGGATGGGCCAGGAATTTTTCATCCAGCCCATGTGGTCAATGATGTGAATGTAAAAGTCGCTGTAGTTGCCGCCGCTGGCCCAGATGAAACTGTGGAAGCGTTGAATTTGATACATCAGGTCGGAAATTCCCGCGGGCTTGGGCGGAGATTGGAACGTGCCGACCGGCCCGTGCATCCGGTAGCCGCGTTGGAGAATGATCTCACCCACTTGGCCGTCGTGAACACGTTTCATCAGTTCCTGAAGCGCGCGGCTGTGACGCGACATCAAACCCACGCCCACTTTGAGATTCTTGGCCGTCGCTTTTTCGCCGAGTTCAAACATCCGCTTGCTCGTGGGCCCGTCCACCGTCACCGGTTTTTCCATGAACACGTGCAGCCCCTTCTGAATGGCGTAGGTGAAATGCACCCAACGGAACGCCGGCGGGGTGGCGAAAATGGCCACGTCGCCAGGCTTCAAACAATCCATCGCCTTTTTGTAGGCGTCCAAGCCGACGAACTGGCGCTCCGCCGGCACGTCCATCTTGGCGGCGAATTGCCGCTTCAGGCTGTTCACACTGCCTCGAAGGCGGTTCTCGAATACGTCGGCCATGGCAACCAGCTTCGTCGGGCCGTTCTTGACCGACAGCGCATTTGCCGCCGCGCCGCTGCCACGGCCTCCGCAGCCGATCAGCGCGACTTGAATCGTCTCGCTGCTCGCTGCGTGGACATGGGGAAGCGACACCCCGGCCAGAGCAGATGCGGCGGCGAATGTCCCGGTTTGTTTGATGAAATTGCGTCGTGAAGTGAGGGTGGTGTTGTTCTCGTTCATGGCCGAATCCTCAGCCTGCCGGCCTGCTCATGTCAATACCAGAGAGTTGCGAATTGCACCGTACATTGGCTTTTGTTAGCCATCGGTTGTGCAAACGAGAAAATCCTTGATGTCGCTCCCCGTGCTCGCCGTGGTCCTCGCCCTGTTGGCCCCCGGTTGCCGCAGCGCTTATTACGCCGCTTACGAAAAATTCGGCGTCCACAAACGCGACCTGCTCAAGAAACGCGTCACCGCCGCGCGCGACGATCAGAAGGAGGCGCAGCAACAATTCAAGGACGCCCTCACGCGCCTCAAGGAAATCACCAAATTCGACGGCGGCCAGCTCGAACGCGCTTACACCTCGCTCAAGGCTGAATACGACGATTGCGTCACCAAAGCCGACGCCGTCCGCAAACGCATTCGTGACGTCGAAACGGTCTCGGCGGATTTGTTTGCCGAATGGGAAAAGGAAATCGGGCAGATCGGCACACCTTCGTTACGCGAGTCGAGCCGCGAACAACTCGCTGCCACGCGGCAGCGTTACGAGGAATTGCACCGCGCGCTCAAGAGCGCCGAGCAAAGCATGACGCCCGTCCTCAGCCAGTTCAGCGACTACGTCCTGTTTCTAAAGCACAACCTCAACGCGCAAGCCATCGCGTCGCTCAAGGGTGAAACCTCGAACATCCAGCAGGAGATCACGCGGTTGATCGAACAGATGAACGCCTCCATCACGCGGGCGGACGAATTTATCAAGACGCTGAAGTAAACCGAAATCCAACCGGCAATCGCGGCGCCCGCGTCACTTCGCCGCTTCGGCCGGACCTTCGACCGAACGGATCTTGATCCCGCGAAACGCGGAGCTGGTGGACCAGGAGGCGAGGCCGAATGGTTTTGAAAGTTCAATGTCCCCGAAACGCGTGGTGATTTTCCGGCCCGCCGTCAGCACATCGGCCACTTTCTTTTGTTCGACCCACGCCTCGATCTTTTTTTCCGTGACCCGGACGCGAATGCGATACCAGCGCCCGGTCTCGAACGTGATGAATTGCGTGGTTTCGTTCTCGGATGCGTCCGCGCCGTCAATGCTGGAAATCCCGACCACCCCGCCGCCCCAACCTCCCACGATCAGACTGCAATGCGATTCGGCTACAGGAAACGTGAACCCGCAAAAGAAATCCGACCCGGCCACGCGCATGGCTTCAAATGCGACTTCATAATTCAACTTGGGAACTTCGTTGGTGTAGTTCACGCCCACAAACGGCTCACCCATCCAACAGACGAGCAGTCCGTTTCGCACCTCGACCTTGCCACCGCCGCCAAAATCCGTGACGCGCCAGCCGGCAAGCGACGTGCCGTCGAACAACGAGCGCCAGCCTTCGCCTTCAACCGTTGCGGGCGCGTGCGCAGCGGCGGCCGTCAAAATCTGGTTCTCCGTTGCCGCCGCCACGGGCGGCTCGATGGAACGAAGTTCACCGCGCGGTGCGGTGTCCGAAGGAGTCGTACGCGCAGATTCACAACCGGCGAGCCCGATGAGCGACAAACAGCCGCCTGCCGCGAGGGCGAAAAGTTTTTTGTTCATCTTGGGGATGGATTTTATCCATGTTATCCGAAAATGCACGGCAAGATTTCCAAGGAATGCGCGAACCGACCCGGACTGCCACGCTTCATGTCCATTCAATCCGACGGGGTGACGCTCGCCATCAAACTTCAGCCCCGTGCGTCGGCCAACGAAATCGTCCCGCCGGATGCAACGGCCACCGAACTGCGCGTCAGAGTCTCCGCGCCGCCCGTGGACTCCGCGGCGAACGAGGCGTTGATCCGTTTGCTGGCCGAGCGATTCGACTGTTCGCGCGGCGCGGTGGAATTGATACGCGGCCACGCGTCACGGCACAAGACTGTCAAGCTTCACGGGCTTGCCGCTGACGATGTAGTGGCCAAGTTGGAGAATAAATAGGCATCGGACGGGAGGAGCGTTTGCCAAGCGTTGGGCGGCCTGTTTTACTGGGTGAGTTGAAATCGCTGACTCAATCAATCGAGAGCACGGGTGCCTGGGCGCCGTGGTTGTTTCTCGGCCTGTTCGTTGCGGCGTCCGTGTTGATCATCTGGCGGCTCGAAGTGATGAACGACGGCGGCTTCGAAGGCACGGTGCTCGGCACTCTCATCATGCCGTATTGCTCAGGCATCGGAAATCTGATCTTCGCCTTCGTGCTGGGACGAAAAGGCGGGCCGGGCGAAGACGTGATGACCAACGCATTGGTCAACAACATCACGAACATGACGCTGCTGATCGGCTTGCCCGCGATTTTCTGGGGCATGCGCGTGTTGCCGGCCTCACTTTCAGGTAATTCCAAGAAAACCAAGAGACGCGGCCCCAGCAAAGAACACAAAATCAACCGACTCTCCCTGCTGCTGACGCTGACGGCAGTCTTGTTTTTCACGGGCGCCGTCTGGACGCTGGCGAGTGACGGCAAACTGGAGTTCAGCGACGGTCTGGTCCTGGTTGGACTGTTTCTGTTCTGGCAATGCTTTCACGTTTTCGACGTGCTCAAGTCGAACGTCCGCCAGAACAAATCACTGAGCTGGACGCTCCCGTTCGACCTGGCTTTGCTGGGCCTTGGCGCGTTCGCGACGTACATCAGCATCGAGTGGCTCGTGAACTGGCTCTCGAAGATCAACGAAGGCTTCGTCAGCGCAAAGAATCTCGGCCTGTTGAGCGGCTGGCTCATGGTGTTGCCCAACGCGCTGCTGGCGCTCTACTACGGCTGGCGCGGCAACCCGGAAGTCGTCTATACCTCGCAGGTCGGCGACGGGCACATCTGCCTTCCGCTTTGCGTCGGGATTTTCGCGCTCTACCAATCGTTCACCGCGCCGGCACTTTTTCAAACGGGCGCGCTGGTATTGAGCGGCGCGACGATTTTGCACATTGTGTTTGTGGCGTTGCTGGGAGGGCTGCCGCGTTTCATGGGGTGGGTGCTCGTGGCGGCGTACGGCTACTTCATCTATCGCGGGCTGTTGTGGTGATTTCCGCCACGCGGAGCTTCAAACCGAATACGCCAACGGACTGGACCGCACTTTGTCGCCCAGTTCCGCGAAGGGCACTTGGGCATTCAACCAACGCGGGTCTTTGGCAATTTCATTCATAGTGGACGTCGTATTGTTGCAGATTAGATACACGCCGTCTGCCAGGACCATAAACGACTCAAACACCGTCCCCACACCATGCCGCGCAAATTCGAAGTCGCCGGGACCGTATTTTGCGTCGAGCAATTCGGCCCGCAACGGCGCCAGATCATTCGCGAAAGTCTTGAGGAAATCATCGTTGCGCGGACCGATATAAGCGATGACACGCGCCTGATGATGTCGCAGCGAAACAACCGCCCACTCGTCGAACACGGTCTTGCCGTAACGGTCGTTCATCTGTTTGGCGCAATCGCGAATCAGCCGCATGGTCTCGTCCAAAGTCATAATCTTAGGTCCTCTGTTGCGAACAGCAGACCAGTTTTGATGCCAACAGACAAGGGGATTTCCCGCCGACCCACAAGTAACCGGCACTTTTCCGCTGTGTCCCAAACG
>CAZCZP010000022.1:17881-26512 GCA_964502895.1 uncultured Bifidobacteriaceae bacterium | reverse complement strand
GCCACCAACGGCGCCGGCAGCATTCATGATTGGGAACTCGCCTTCCTCGGGCGCACCGAAGAGAGCGTCAGGAAAAACGTGGCTACCGGCACGTTCGGCACTTGGGACGAAACCGGGCGCAACATCCACATCGCGCTGATGGCCGGCGCGCTCGAAGGTCACGGCTATGGACGGAGCTTGGGCCGCTTCATCGAGGACGACGGGGTCACCTTGCCGACCACAGATTGGCTGACGAACCTGCTGAAAACCGAACCGGCGCATCCCTCGACCCCGGCACGGGCAGAACTTTTGCGCGCCATGGTGGCCAGCAACCTCCGCAGTGGCCGGAACGAAGTGAAGCATCCCTGGAAAACCACCTCGATTCTCGCGCACGCCTTTCGCAACCACGTGCCGTTCACCGTGCATCCCGGCATCGGTTACGACATCATCGCCAATCACCCGATGTTCCGCGGTGCAGTGATTGGCCGCGCCGCCGACATTGATTTTCGCATCATCGGCAGCGCGATTGACAATCTCGATGGTGGCGTGGTGTTGTCCGTGGGCTCGGCCATCATGGCCCCACAGGTTTTTGAGAAGAGCCTCAGTTGCGTGAACAATCTGCGGTTGCAGTCGGGCGGGAAAATTGTTTCCGGCCACACGATTTACGTCGTGGACCTACAAGACGGTGGCCACTGGGATTGGACCAAAGGCGAACCGCCCAAGGACAATCCCGCCTACTATCTGCGCTTCTGCAAAAGCTTTTCGCGCATGGGCGGCGTAATGAAATACGCGCAGTGCGACAACGTGGCATTTCTCCACAACCTGCTGCATCAGTTGGGCGCATGAACGCGCGGCGGTTCAGGGAAATCACCGCTCGCTACGCCTCGCTGCGCCTTGTTGTGGTTGGCGATTTCTGCCTCGATCGCTATCTGGAAATTGACCCAAGCCGGGCGGAAACCTCCATCGAAACGGGCCTGCCCGTCCACAACGTGGTGAACGTTCGCGCCCAACCCGGCGCGGCAGGAACGATTCTCAACAACCTGGTCGCACTCGGTGTCGCACAGATTTTTCCCGTGGGGTTTTGTGGCGCGGACGGCGAAGGATTCGAGTTGCGGCGCGCCCTTGAGTCCAAGCCCGGCGTCAAGCTGGATGGATTCGTTCAAACATCAGATCGCCGCACGTTCACTTACTGCAAACCGTTGCTCGTGTCGCGAGGCCAGCCGCCGGTGGAATTGAATCGCCTGGACTCGAAGAACTGGACGCCAACGCCGGCCCGGCTTCAGGACCTGCTTGTCAAAAAACTCTTGAGCCTCGCCGAAACCGCCGACGCCGTGGTGTTGATGGATCAAGTGGACATTCCCGAAACCGGCGTGGTCACAAAAAAAATCCTGGGCGCCGTGAAGAAGCTCGCCGCGCGGAAACCCAAGCTGCCCATTCTCGCCGACAGCCGCCGCGGCTTGCGTGGTTTTCCTCCAGTGATTTTCAAAATGAACGCCGCCGAGCTTTCGTCTCTGACCGGCTCAAAGACTGGTCTGCACCTTGCCGAAATCAAAGCGGTCGCCCAGGAACTCGCCCACAAAAACTCCCGCGCGGTTTTCATCACGGCGGCTGAAAGCGGGATCATCGGCGCCCCGCCAACCGGCGATTGCGAACACGTTCCCGCGCTTCCCGTCCGCGGGCCGATTGACATCGTGGGCGCCGGCGACGCCGTCACGGCGAATCTTGCCGCCGCATTGGCCGCGGGCGCCGGTTTGCGCGAAGCGCTTGAACTGGCCAACGCCGCAGCCTCGGTCGTGATTCATCAATTGGGGACGACCGGTACGGCGAGCGTTCAGCAAATCCTGCAGGCGCGCCTCGCGGCATCGCAGGCAGTTTCTTGAACGACACCCCAATCATTAGCGGTGAGGTAGGAGCTGGCACCTACGCCGATATGACCGCCGTGGAAACCGGCGCAGCCGACCGCAACCCGGTCTGCTCCTACGTGGGGATGGAGGATTATTCGTAACCACGAATGCGCTCCTTGTGGCAGCGCTTCCGCCGGAAGGCATTGGTTCGCGGGACAGGGGTTTGCTGGTGTTTCGGCACAACCCGGGGTTGACCCATTCGGTGGGTGCGGCATCGTATCCGGCGTTGCGCATGATCTACTCCGAAGCCATCCAATGCCTCCACCGCCTGCGCTGGTTCGGCGCGAAATTTGGGCTGGAGAATACGCTCAAGCTCGCGGCGTTGGCGGGCAATCCGCAAAACCATCTCCGCTTCATCCACGTCGCCGGCACAAATGGCAAAGGCTCGACGTGCGCGATGCTGGAAAGCATTTATCGCGCGGCGGGATTGCGCGTGGGATTGTTCACTTCGCCGCATCTGGTTTCGTTTCGCGAACGGATGCAGGTGAATCGTCAATTGGTTCGCGAAGCGGACGTGGTTCGGCTCGTTGAACAGATGCAGCCCTGGTTCAAGGAATTTTCTAATGACAATCATCCCACTTTCTTCGAGGCCGTCACGGTGATTGCGCTGCAGTATTTCACCGACCAGAAGTGCGACCTGGTGATTTGGGAAACCGGCTTGGGCGGGCGGCTCGATGCGACGAACATTGTCACGCCCTTGGCCACCGTCATCACGAACGTCCAATACGATCACCAAAAGTGGCTGGGCAACACACTCGCGCAGATTGCCGCAGAGAAGGCCGGCATCATCAAGCCGGGCGTGCCAGTTATCACCGGCGCGGAAGAACCGGCGTTGGCCGTCATCCAGGAAACGGCCATTCAGCAACGCGCCCCACTTGCAATGGTCACGCTCGCGCACACACAGCATCCGCCACTGGACACGCTGCGCCTACCGCTGTTGGGCTGGCATCAGCGCATGAACGCCGCCGTGGCGCTGGCGACCGTTCGAGCCTTGGAAACACCATTCGCCGTCAGCGAGAAAGCGCTCCAAGCCGGATTGTCTTCAGTCAAGTGGCCAGGCCGGCTGCAACTGGTGGAACTGAACGACGGTCGTCGAGTGTTGTTGGATGCCGCGCATAATGCGGCCGGCGCGACCACGCTGCGCGCCGCCTTGGAAGAACATTTTCCGCGCAGCCGGCCCGCGTTCATCCTCGGCGTCATGCAGGACAAGGACTGGGATGTGATGTGCGAGATTCTGTCGCCGTTGGCGGGACGCATTGTGTGCGTCGGAGTCAGCAGCGAGCGCAGCGCGGACCCGGCGCAATTGTGTAATGCCTGCCAGCGGGCCAATCCAGAAGTCGAGGTGGCCGTTTGCCCGGCGCTCGCGGACGCACTGCAAAAGACGGACGCCGAACCGTTCGTCGTAATCGCCGGCTCGATTTACCTCATCGGCGAAGCAATGGAACGGCTGCATCTGACAGCCAATCCCGGCACGGACGAGAAGCCGCTCAACGAATGGGTGGCGCACCGTTGAGGAGTTCGCTGGAGAAACTGAACGCAACGCACACTTCGCGGTCAACTCCTGAGTGTCTTGAATGAAGATCCGCCGTGCAAAAATTGTGTTGGTTGCGTTCGTCGCCTTTCTGGTCGCGCTCGTTGCGCTCGCGGACAGCGGGCACGGGCAACAACTTTTCCAACTCGCCAAAAAAATCCCCGCCGGCGACAAGCTCGGGCATTTTGTGTTGTTCGGAACGCTGTCGTTCTTGGTGAACCTGATTCTGCGCGCCGCAGAAATCCGGTTGCGGAAAATCACTCTCCTGAAGGGCAGCATCATCGTGGGAAGCGTTGTGACGATGGAGGAATTCTCACAACTGTTTTTTCGCTCCCGCTCGTTCGACCTGGGCGACCTGGCGGCGGACCTTCTGGGGATCTGGGCGTGCGGCTGGCTGGCCAGGAAATATCTTGCCTGGAAGCGGACCAATTCGCGCACAGCATCCAAAATTCTTTGACGCACGCGCCGCTTCTTTGCATCGTGCGGCGCATGGATTCCTCAAAATTTCTTTTGGCCATAGTGGTTGCCGTCCTGCTGGCAGGCTGTGCGGTTACTTCACGCTTTCAGTACCCGGCCACGAGCCAGATCACCCAAGTGGACGATTATCACGGCACGAAAGTGGCCGATCCTTATCGCTGGCTGGAGGATGACAATTCAGCCGAAACCAAGGCATGGGTCGAAGCCCAAAATAAAGTCACGTTCGGTTACCTCGAAAAAATCCCCGAGCGAGCCGCGATCAAGGAACGCCTGACGAAGCTGTGGAACTACGAGCGCTATGGCGTACCGTTCAAGCAGGGTGAACGTTACTTCTTTTCCAAGAACGACGGGCTCCAAAATCAGAGCGTCCTCTACACGATGACCTCGCTTGAGTCTCCACCGACGTTGCTGCTCGATCCGAACAAGTTGTCCGCCGATGGCACGGTGGCATTGAGCGGATACGACATCAGCGATGATGGCAACCTGATGGCCTACGGCCTGTCGAGCGCCGGTTCGGATTGGCAGGAGTGGAAAGTCCGCGATGTGCGCAACGGCCAGGACCTGTCGGATCATGTCAAGTGGGTGAAATTTTCCAGCGCTTCGTGGACCAAGGACGGCAAGGGATTTTTCTATTCGCGTTACGATGAACCCACCGAGGAGGCGAAACTGACCAAGGCCAATTATTTTCACAAACTTTACTATCACCGCCTCGGCACGCCGCAATCGGACGACAAACTCGTTTATCATCGGCCCGATCACAAGGATTGGAACTTCTACGGCGGCGTGACGGACGACGGGCGTTATCTCGTCATCACCGCGTCGCAAGGCACAGACCCAAAGAACCGCGTGCTGTATCAGGACTTGGAGCAACCCGACTCGCCCGTGGTCGAGTTGCTGATGGATTTCGACGCGGACTACTCGTTCATTGACAACGACGGCCCGGTGTTCTGGTTCAATACGGACCTCAAAGCACCGCGTCACCGCGTCATCGCCATTGACATCACCAAGCCGGAGCGCGCGAACTGGAAGGAAATCATCCCGGAAGCCCAGGAAACACTCACCGGCGTCGGAGCGGTCAATAACCAGTTCATTTGCGCTTACCTGAAAGACGCGCGCAGTCAGGTGAAAGTGTTCGGCTTGGACGGTTCGTTCGTGCGCGAGATTATGTTGCCGGGCATTGGGTCAGCGGCTGGCTTTGGCGGAAAACGTTCAGAATCGGAAACGTTTTATTCGTTCACCAGCTATACGTCGCCGGGGACGATTTTCCGTCATGACCTGAAGAACGGCGCGAGCACGGTGTTTCGACAGGCGAAAGTGGACTTCAATTCAAACGACTACGAGACGCGGCAGGTTTTCTACGCGAGCAAGGACGGCACGCGCGTGCCGATGTTCATCTCGCATAAGAAGGGGCTTAAGCTTGATGGGAAAAATCCGACACTGCTTTACGGATACGGCGGATTCAACATCAGCCTCACGCCGGGCTTTTCGGTCGCGAATCTGGCGTGGATGGAAAAGGGCGGAGTTTATGCCGTGCCGAATTTGCGCGGCGGCGGCGAATACGGCGAAGAATGGCACCAGGCCGGAACGAAGTTGAAGAAGCAAAACGTCTTTGACGACTTCATCGCCGCGGCGGAATGGTTGATCGCGAACAAATACACTTCGCCGAAGAAGCTGGCGATTTCCGGTGGTAGCAACGGCGGGCTACTCGTGGGCGCGTGCATGACGCAACGGCCGGATTTGTTTGGCGCTACGTTGCCGGCGGTGGGCGTGATGGACATGCTGCGCTTCCACAAGTTCACCATCGGCTGGGCATGGACGAGCGACTACGGTTCGGCGGAGAACGCGGACGAGTTCAAGGCACTTTACGGCTATTCGCCGCTGCACAATCTCAAGCACGGGACAAAGTACCCACCAACACTGATCACGACGGCGGATCACGATGATCGCGTGGTGCCGGCGCACAGTTTCAAATTTGCGGCCGCGCTTCAGGCGGCGCAGTCAGGCAAAGCCCCCACGCTCATTCGCATCGAAACCAAGGCCGGCCACGGTGCGGGCAAACCGACCACCAAAGTGATCGAGGAAGCGGCGGACAAGTTGGCGTTCTTGGTGCGCGAGTTGCAGGTCAAGGCAATGAAACCCTCACCCTGACCTTCTCCCATCCGATCGGAGAGCGAACAACTGGCGGAGGGTTTTGGATTCTCGGGTTCCCTCGTTGCGAACTTCAGTTGCAGAAATCTCGAATGCCCAGCGCCCAAGAAATTCTGGCCGTGACCTTCGATGTCGGCGGCACGTTGATCGAGCCGTGGCCGTCGGTGGGGCACGTGTATGCCGAAGTTGCTGCGCAACACGGCCACGCCGATCTCGACGTGGTTCAATTGAATCGCCGCTTCGCTGCAGCGTGGAAAGCGCGACCGGGTTTCGATCACGCGGTCGAGGATTGGGCGGCGATTGTGGACGAAACATTCGCTGGCCTCGTCTCGAAAAAGCCAAGCAAGACCTTTTTCCCTGGGTTGTATCAACGATTCTCCCAGGCGAGCGCATGGCGAATTTTCGACGACGTGCTGCCAACATTGACCGCGCTGAAGGAGCGAGGAGTTCGCATCGGAGTAATTTCAAACTGGGACGACCGTCTCCGTCCGCTGTTGAAATCCCTGGACCTGGCCGGCTGCTTCGAGGCCATCGTCGTGTCCTGTGAAGTCGGCGCCAGCAAACCCGCGCCCGCTCCGTTCCACGCGGCGGCAACAGCGTTCAAGCTGCGGCCAGGACAAATCCTGCACGTGGGCGACAGTCCGGAAATGGATGTTGAGGGTGCCCGCGCCGTGGGATTCCGTGCTGTCCAGATTGTGCGCGGGGGCGACGCAGTCAGCGCGGGCCAGACCAAATCCTTGCGCGAACTTGTGGCCTTGGTTTCGGCTGATTGCTCCGGGCGATAAGAGATTTCAAACTTCGACGAAGCTGCGCTTATACCGTACTCACATCGTTGACGTTCGCCGCCCGCGACCTTTACAGTTCGCCTGCTCCATGGGGCGTACAAAGGTGATCAACCCTGTGGCTTTGTCTGTCGTTCCCGATGAACAGCATTACTGGACTTTTCAAATCGTCGCTCGGCAAAAAATACGTGATGGCCGCGACGGGAATTCTGCTTTTTGCCTTCGTCATTGGCCACTTGATCGGCAATTTGCAGGTCTTTGGCCCGCCCGAACTCATCAACAAATACGCGCACTTTCTGCAAAGCAAACCGCTTCTGGTCTGGGGCGCACGGTTGAGTTTGCTGGTGATCGTGGGATTGCATATCGCCTCCGCCGCGCAACTCACCGTGATGAACAAAGAAGCCAGGCCGGTTGGATATACCGCGCCCTCGGCCTACGGGTCCACCTGGCAATCCCGTTACATGTTGGTGAGTGGTCTGGTGATTCTCGCGTTCATCGTTTATCACCTCGCGCATTTCACGGCGTTGCTGCCGGGCATCAACGGCGTCGGTGATTTCCGAAAACTCGAAGTCACCCTGCCGGGCGGTGACAAAGGGCGCGACGTTTACGGGATGATGGTGCTGGGCTTTCAAGTCTGGTGGGTGACACTTTTTTATCTCTTGGCGCAGGGGCTGTTGTTTGTTCACCTGGGACACGGTCTGGCCAGCATGTTTCAATCACTGGGTTTCCGAAACCACGTCTGGTGGCCGCGGATCGAATGCTTCGCAAAGGTCGCCAGCATCGCGATCTTCATAGGCTACGCAATCATCCCGGCTTCGATTTACCTGCGCGTGGTGGGTAGGGAATACGCAGCTCAAGTCAGGCACGCAGTCGTCGCCTCGACTGTCGCAACTGCGGGAAAGGAGGCCAAGTAAGATGGCCACGCTCAACTCCAACGTTCCGGCCGGCCTGCTGGCGCAAAAATGGGAGAAACACAAGTTCAGCACCAAACTGATCAACCCGGCCAACAAGCGAAAATACAAAATCATCGTCGTCGGCGCGGGGCTGGCGGGTTCGTCCGCCGCGGCCACGCTCGCCGAGCTGGGCTACGAGGTTCACAATTTTGTTTTCCACGATTCGCCCCGTCGCGCGCACTCGGTCGCGGCGCAGGGCGGCATCAACGCGGCGAAGAATTACCAGAACGACAACGATTCGGTGCATCGCCTGTTCTACGACACCATCAAGGGCGGCGATTTTCGCTCGCGCGAGGCCAATGTCCATCGTCTGGCCGAAGTGTCGGCGAACATCATTGATCAATGCACGGCGCAGGGCGTGCCGTTCGCGCGCGAGTATGGCGGTCTGTTGGACAATCGCTCGTTCGGCGGCGCGCAGGTTTCGCGGACGTTCTACGCGCGCGGCCAGACTGGGCAACAACTTTTGCTCGGCGCGTATTCGGCACTTTGCCGAACCATTGCGAACGGAGGCGTGAAATCCTACACGCACGCCGAAATGCTGGACCTCGTTGTCGTGGACGGCCACGCCAAGGGCATCATCGTGCGCAATCTGCAAACCGGTGAAATCACGCGGCACAACGCGGACGCCGTCGTGCTGGCAACCGGCGGCTACGGGAACGTGTTCAACCTCTCGACCTACGCGCGCGGATCGAACGCGACGGCGATCTGGCGCGCGTACAAGCGCGGCGCCTGCTTTGCCAATCCATGTTACACGCAGATTCATCCGACCTGCATTCCGGTTACGGGCGATTACCAGTCCAAGCTCACGTTGATGAGCGAGTCGCTGCGCAACGACGGACGCATCTGGGTTCCGAAGC
>CAZCZP010000022.1:1980-17871 GCA_964502895.1 uncultured Bifidobacteriaceae bacterium | reverse complement strand
CGCCGCGCGACATCGCGTCGCGCGCGGCCAAGACGGTGTGCGACGAGGGCCGGGGCATTGGCGAAACCGGTCTGGGCGTTTACCTGGATTTTTCCGAGGCCATCCGGCGGCTCGGCGAAGAAAAAATCCGCGAGCGTTACGGCAACTTGTTCGACATGTACCACGAGATTACGAACGAGAACGCTTATCGCACGCCCATGCGCATCTATCCCGCCGTGCATTACACGATGGGCGGCCTGTGGGTGGATTACAATTTGATGAGCAACCTGCCGGGCTTGTTTGTGCTGGGTGAAGCTAACTTCTCGGACCACGGCGCGAACCGTCTCGGCGCGAGCGCGCTCATGCAGGGATTGGCGGACGGTTACTTTGTTTTGCCGGCGACGATTTCCGGTTACCTCGCGGCGCAAAAGCCGGACAAACGTCCGGGCACGGACCACGCGAGTTTCAAGCAATCCGAAGAAACCGTCCAGAACCTCACAAAACGTCTGCTGAACAACAAGGGTACGCGCACGCCAGCGAGTTTCCACAAACAACTCGGGAAAGTGCTCTGGGAATTCTGCGGCATGGCGCGCAACAAAGCCGGTCTGGAAAGAGGCATCAAAGCCGTCGGCGAACTGCGCGAGGAATACTGGAAGCACGTCAAGGTTTCCGGCGAGGCGGGCGAATGGAATCAGTCACTGGAAAATGCCGGTCGCATCGCCGACTTCATCGAACTGGGCGAGTTGTTGTGCATTGATGCGCTGCACCGCGAGGAAAGTTGCGGCGGCCATTTCCGCGAGGAATATCAATACACTAAGAATGATCCGGAGGTTCAGCAGGGGCTCGTAAATCCCGGTGACGTGAAGCGGCGCGACGACCAGTTCGCCTACGTGGCCGCGTGGGAATACGCCGGGTCGCCGGACAAAGCCCCGATCCTGAACAAAGAACCGCTCGTGTATGAAGAAGTGAAGATGAGCACGAGGAGCTATAAGTGATGAAAGTCACCCTTAAAGTCTGGCGGCAAAAAAACCGGCATTCGCCCGGGAGATTTGAGACGTACACCACGCCCGAGTTGAACGCGAACATGTCGTTTCTCGAAATGCTCGACGTGGTGAACGAGGAACTGGCCACGCGGGGCGAGGAACCAATTGCCTTCGACCACGACTGTCGCGAGGGCATTTGCGGCACGTGCTCGCTGGTGATCAATGGCAAGCCGCACGGCCCCCAGCGCAAAGTTGCCACGTGCCAGACGTATATGCGCAGCTTCAAGGATGGAGAGGAGATCATTGTCGAACCATTCCGCGCGAGGGCGTTTCCACTGGTCAAAGACCTGGTGGTGGACCGGAAGGCGTTTGACCGCGTTCAACAGGCCGGCGGTTTCATCACCGTCCGCACCGGCAGTCCGCCGGATGCCAATTCGATTCCTGTGCCCAAGGAAAACGCGGACCTGGCAATGGATGCGGCGCAGTGCATCGGTTGCGGCGCGTGCGTGGCCGCGTGCAAGAATGCCAGCGCGATGCTGTTCGTGGCGGCGAAGGTTTCGCATCTCGGCTTGCTGCCGCAGGGCCAGCCCGAGCGCCATCGGCGAGCCAGGGCGATGGTTGAGCAAATGGACCAGGAAGGCTTCGGCGCCTGCACCGTCACGGGTTCGTGCGAAGCCGTTTGCCCCAAGGAAATCAGTCTCGATTTCATCGCGCGGATGAACCGCGATTACGCCGTGGCGCTGCTCAAAGGGGAGCCAAACAAAATCTCGGGCGGCGGCGCGTGAGAAATCACTGCGGTTGATCGAGGGGAGAAATGGTGCATCGGCACGGGCTCAACCGTTTAACGGGCATTTTGCCCGCACCGACACACCATGATTCAGCCTGAGGGTCAGTTCTCCGACTCCTCAGTTTCCAGGTCTCCGACAAGATCCTTTTCCGCCAGCACCCAATCTTCGATCGTCAACGGCCGCTTGGGCAGCCGGTCGCGAAACAACTCGTAGGCATGCTGCCGCACCATCGCCTTGGTGATGCCCGGCGTGAAAGGCGCCGGCTGTTCCGCCGGCTTGTGCGCTTTGGTTTTCATAACTGCTCCCCGAACTCCACGGGAAACATAAACCTCGACGCGAGCCGCGCAAGCGCGACCTCAAGAAAATTATTCACCGACTTTGCTCGCTGCCCGCGGCAACGTATCACAATGACTCGGGCGAAATTCCGATGCCGACGATGCTGCACGCCTGAATCACGTTGATCCCGAGCCGCGCTGCTTCAGCAAGCACTTGCTCGGATTCCGCGCCCGGATTGAGCCAAAGTTCATCGCACCCTTTCGCGGCAATGTCAGGCAAGGCGCGCAGAGTCAAAGCCGGGGGCAAATAGACGCTCACCAATTCCGGTCGCGTGGGAACGTCCAGGATGCTGCGAAACACCGGCAAACCCTCGATGCGCTCTTCGTGCAGGTTGACGGGATAGACCGAGTAACCTTGCTGCAAATAAGCGCGCACGGCCTTGTTGCCGAATTTGCGCGGGTCGTTCGAGGCGCCGATGATGGCGATGGTCTTCACAGGTCAAGCCGGGTTCGCGTCACGCATTCGGACTACGCCTTTTTGCTCAAACCGCTTTCGGCAAGAGCATTGCTGATGCGTGCCGTCTCAAGTTTCTCAACGGCTTCGGCAATCGCAGCCGGCGTTTCCTCCACAGAAAACAGCAGTCCCTTTCTCATGTGAACGGTGGTTGTCCTCGATTCAATTTCGATGAAGACAATGTTCTCGCTGTTCAACAGAATTTCGCCGCCTTTGTTGATGCGATTCAATTTGATTAATGGCATACGCCCACAACACTGACGGAATCCGCCACATTGACAAGCGCTCATCTGAGTCAGTTGCAACGAAGAGCGCGTCTGACCTTCGTAAGAATGGGTGCGTGATTCCGCAGCTGCTTCCAGCCGAATGACACGGTTGCAAGCAGGTCACAGTTCCATAACGGTCGGATGAATTTTCGCTCCTGTGGATAATTCTCCATTGACGCCCAACTGGCGAAGCGAGTCTAACATGGTGAGGTTGAATGACGGAGTTTCAACGGATCCGTGCGCCAGCACAGGCTCATCGTTTTTTCCGAGAGTACTCAACTCGTGATGCAACATGAAACTTATCCCCCAACGAACAAACACCAACTCATGAGTTTCAAACCACGAAGTCCAACTCGCGCTCGCAGTTGCGGTTCTTTCATTGATCGCACCCCTCGGCGCGGAAAGAACAACGGCGCAAACGAACCGCCAGCCAATCTGGTGAAGTATCAAGCAAACCGCCGCCGCAAACATACTTCCTTGGCGCCGCGCTTCCAATACGAACGCGGCGGTGCGCAACTCGATCAATCCCCGTTTTCCCCATCCGGCTCGTGAACGCGGCAACGCAAACCAAATGCCTTCGGCACAGTTGCCAATTGCAGGCGGTTTGCGCTTTATCTGCGAAGCAACGAGTCCTTTCCTTACTGATCATCTCGAAGGGCTCCACGCCGCCTTTATCACCCGTTTCACATTCCTTGTCAATAACGCGACTTCAAGGCAAGGCCACCGCAAATTCTTTGACCCGAAACGCAACTTTTTCTACATTCTATTGTTCAACGATTAAGAAATTTGCACGAGATTTCATGGCCTTTACTTCGGTAACAAGCCTCTTTGCTTCCGTCATCGGCGTGACACCCGATGAATTCACGGAATTGCGGAAGGCATGGCAGGTGGCGGTCGAGAACGGCTCGCAGGAGACGTTCCTCGCCTTCCTTTGCCGCGAACGCGGTCTCGCAGAGGACGTTTTCCTGCAGCGCCTCGCTGCAGCGCTCAACTGGCCGTTTCTCGAACTGGCCAAGCTCACCGTCGAAACCGAGGCGCGTAACAAAATCTCCACCAAGGTCGCCTTCCAATACTCAGTCCTGCCAACCGCCCTAAAAGACGGCGCGGTGCAGGTGGCCGTGAGCAATCCCTTCGATGCCGCCATGCTCAACGCCGTGCGTTATGACGCGCATGGACCGGTCGAGTTCGCGCTCGCGCCGCGCGTCGAAATCGAGAAGGCGCTCAAACGCTACTACGGCGTCGGCGCGGAAACGCTCGACGAGATGGATGAAGAAATTCCGCTCGATCTCGAATTGCCGACCGACAAGGAAATCACCGAGAGCGACCAGGAAGCCAGCGTAATCAAATTCGTCAACCAGATCATCTGGGAGGCCTACAAGGACCGCGCCACGGACATTCACCTTGAACCGCAGGAAGACGAATTGCGCATCCGCTACCGCATTGACGGCATTCTACATCAGACGCCGATGCCTCCGCAATTGAAGCGATTTCAACCGGCGATTCTTTCCCGCATCAAGGTCATGTCCGGGATGAACATCGCGGAAAAGCGCCTGCCGCAGGACGGCCGCATCAACGTCCGCATCAAGGGCGAGGAAATTGACATTCGCGTTTCCACCGTGCCAACTGTTTATGGTGAGAGCACATCGTTGCGTCTGCTCTCGCGCGGAAAAATTTTCTTGAGCCTCGACAAGCTTGGCTTCGCGCCGCAGGACGAAGCCGCGATCCGCGAAATCATCGTCAAGCCGCACGGCATTTTGCTCGTCACCGGCCCGACAGGCTCGGGCAAGTCCACGTCGCTCTACGCGATGCTTTCGACGATCAACTCGGTCCACAAGCGCATCATCACGGTGGAAGAGCCGGTGGAATACGAGCTGAAAGGGATCAACCAGATTGCGGTGCGTCCCGAGATCGGGCTGACGTTTGCGATGGGTTTGCGCCATATTTTGCGCCAGGACCCCAACGTGATCATGGTCGGCGAAATCCGCGATTTGGAGACCGCCGAGATCGCCATTCGCGCCGCGCTGACAGGCCATTTGGTTTTCTCGACCTTGCACACGAACGATGCGCCCAGCGCGTTCACGCGGTTGATTGACATGGGCATCGAGCCGTTCCTCGTGGCATCGTCCGTCGAGGCCATCATGGCGCAGCGCCTCGTCCGCACGATTTGTCCCGTGTGCAAGGTCGAGCAGAAGGTCGAGCGCAGTTACCTCAAGAAAATCGGCTTTCCGGAAAAAGACATTGAGACGACGCGGTTCATGCGCGGCGCTGGCTGCGAGGAATGCCGGCAACTCGGCTATCAAGGCCGATTGGCGATTTACGAACTGCTCGTTCTGAACGAAGCGCTGCGTCCGTTGGTCCTGAGCCGCACGGCATCCTCGACCATCGCCGCGCGAGCGATCGAGAATGGGATGCGCACGTTGCGCGACGACGGTTGGAACAAGGTTCGCAACGGCATCACCACCATCGAGGAAGTTCTGCGCGTGACGCAAATCGAGGAGCATCTGGATTCGCTGGTGGAAGAAGACAAAAGCACCGCGCGGATCAAAGGATCCGTGGCGGGAACTCCATGAACCGAAATGTCGCGCGATCCCTCCGAAGCCTCGGGACCAATCGCTTTTTCTGAATGAAAAATCAGTCGCAATCAAGAGCCGGTTGGAAACGATGGCTGGGTATCGCGCTCATCGTCGTCGGGCTGGCGGGGCTTGGTTATCTGTTGCGCAATCCGGCTCAAGTCATTGCCGCCGCCAGGAAAGGCACGGATGCAGAGCTCGGCAAGATGTTGGGAACATTCGCCGTCCCGATCGTGCTGCTTTTCGCCGGCATCAGCCTCGCGTTCCAATCTGGCGGATCCAAAAAGCGGACGGCAGAAAGCGCCGACGCTCCGTCAACGGACGCCCCGGCGACAGCGCCAATGCCAACCCGCAAACCAAAGGCCGCGCGCAAGTCAGGGCTCAGTTCCTGCAACGTGCTTCACACTGCGGCGGATCGGCGGGAAGTCTGGCAGTTTGACGCGCATCGGAATTTCACCCTGAGCCGAAGTCACACGGTTACGGAAGGCCAGGAACTTCCCGCGAACCTGGTTCAAAAAACCTGGGGCTCGCTCTGGCAACCGAAGCTCAATGTGGCGTGGTTGCCGGCGGACAGTGTGTTCCTCCGTGTAGTCCATCTGCCGCAAAGCAGTTTTGAAGAAACGCTCTCGATGGTGGAGTTGCAACTGGAAAAACTTTCGCCCATCCCGGTGACCCAAATGGTCTGGAGCGCTCATCCCCTGCCGCAGTCGGCGGAAGGTCTCCAAACGCTGATCGTGGTTTTCGCCGAACGCAAAGCCGTTGAAGATTTTCTTGGCCAGTTGGAGGGGCAGGGTTATCTGGCGGACCGCCTGGAGCTGAGCGTGCTCGACCAGCTTCAAGCCACCCCTGTTACCGAGGATGGCGCGTGGGTTTATCCCGGGGGCTGGGGCGGTCACAACACCTCGCTCGTGGCATGGTGGTATGGCGGCGTAGTGCAGAATCTGAATTTCATCACACTGCCTGCCAGTGGTGATCGCGCGGCCTCGGTGAAAGAACAACTCGCGCAGATGGTTTGGGCCGGCGAATTGGACGGATGGCTGAAGGCGACTCCCGCGTGGCATCTGGTCGCCCACGAAGCGGATGTCCGCGAATGGGAGCCGCCGTTGCGCCAGGCCTTGGAAACGCCTTTGACGATTAGCGCGCCGCTCAATCCCGCTCAATTGGCGGCACTGACCGCGCGGCGCGCGGCGGAAACCGACTCGAAAACGAACCTGCTGCCGCCGGAATTCGCCACGCGTTACCACCAACAATTCGTGGACCGGCTCTGGGGACGCGGCCTGCTGGGTGTGGGCGCCATCTACATGGTGGGCATTGCGATCTTCTTTGCGGGACTTCAGGTCCAATCGTTTCGCGCGAGCGGAGTGGAAAAGCACGTCCGAGAATTGGGGCCACAATACACGAACACCATTCAACTGCGCGACCGCTACAAGGTCCTCAAGGAAAGGCAGGAATTAAAGTTCGCGGCGCTCGACTGTTGGAAGGCCACCGCCGAACTGATGCCGGAATCGCTGGGGCTCGATAATTTCAGTTTGGCGGATGGACGCACCTTAAGATTGAACGGCACCGTCGCCGCCAGCCAGGTCACCGAGATTTACGATTTCTACGACGCGATGCGCAAGGTCGTGGTCAACGATCAGTTGTTGTTCGATCCTGACAAGGGGACGACGCCAAAATCGCAGGTGATGCAGGGTGGCGCCAACGCCAGTTGGAATTTTGCCCTGGAACTCAAACGCGCGGAGGTTCGATGAACAAGTATCTCGCGCGCTTGAATTCCACCGAACGCCGGTTCGTGGTCGGCGTGTTTGTCGTGGTGTTCATCGTCATCAACCTCCTGTTCATCTGGCCGCGGTTCAAGGACTGGAACAAGGTGAAGAATCAGATCAGCACGGCGCAGGACAAACTTCAGCGATTCCAGAAGGAAATCGCCCAAAAACCGGCTTACGAAAAGATGGTTCGGGAATTGGAAAATGACGGCGCACCCGTGCCGCCGGAGGACCAGATGACGGATTTTCTTCGCACCATCCAGACGCAGGCCGCCGCCAGCGGCGTGTCGGTCACCGGAAACACGCCCCAACCCACGGTCACGAACCAGTTTTTCCTCGAACGCGCGCAGTCGCTCACCACCCAGTCGGGTGAATCGCAACTGGTGGATTTCCTGTTCCGCCTCGGCGACGGTGCGTCCTTGATCCGGGTGCGCAGCCTCACGTTGCGGCCCGACCAGCCGCGTTACCAGCTCAGTGCCAACATTACGCTCGTCGCCAGTTTCCAGAAAACGACCGCTGGCCGCTCGGCAACCAAAACCGCCGAATCGCCTCCGGCCAAACCGGTGGTGGCCGCCGCCAAAACCTCAACCCGAAAATGACCGTGAAACATATTTTGCCTGTTCTCTTGCTGACGGCCCTGAGTCTCGGGGCGCAAACACCACCGCCAACCACCGCGGACTCAACCAATCGCATCGAAGTCTTGCGCCGCGCGCTCCGGGCTTCATCGGCGACCAATCAGCCCGCAGCGATACCCTCGCTGCCGGCGCCGGTTCCCCGGACGAACCTGACTCCCATTGCAACGCCCACAAACGCCACGCCCGCGGGCCAGCTACCCGCCACGCTGCCTTCGGTCCCCGCTGCGGCCATCCCGACAACCCCAACCGCAGTGGCACAAACCGCGCCGGCTGCCTTGCCCCCCGCCGCGCCTCCTGAAGAAATGCTGCCGCCCGGCATGATCAATTTTGCGTCCGCGGACATCGGCCAGGTGCTGGATATTTACGCCAAGCTGGTCAACCGCACGGTTATCCGGCCGGCCCAACTGCCAGCGGGCGCCATCATTCTCAAGACCCAAACGGATTTGACTCGGACCGAAGGCATCCAGGCGCTGGAAGCGGTGCTCGCACTGAACGGCATTTCGATGATTCCTGTGGGCGACAAGTTCGTAAAAGCCCTGCCATTGGCACAGGCCAACGCTGCGGGCGCCGCAGTCAACACGAATGATGCGAGCCAATTGCCTGAACTCGGCTCGTACGTCACCCACATCGTTCAAACGAAGTATCTCAAGCCCAGCGATCTGGTGCCATCGTTGTCGCCCTTTCAAAGCATGGCCACGGCGGTCATGCCGGTTGATGCGAGCGGCATTCTGGTCCTGCGGGACAACGCGGAAAACGTCAAGCGCATGTTGGAAATGGTTGCCCGGGTGGACGTCTCCGTCCCGTCAGAATTTCTTTCGGAAGTCATCCCGATCAAATTTGCGAAGGCCGAAGACATTGCCAGTGCGCTCAACAGCCTCAGCGGCGGGGGCGGCGGGGCGAGCATCGGCCAGTCGCGCACGGGGACAACCCGGGGCGCGGGCGGCGCGCGAGCCGGCCAGCCAAACTATCCAGGGCAAAGCGGCCTGCCCGGCCAACAGATGAACCCGCTGGGCCAGCCGACAACCGGCACGCCATCGTCAGGAGGCGCTTTCAGCGACCGCTTGCGCAACATCATCCAGCGTGCTTCGGCGTCGGGCAACCTCGAGATTCTCGGGGAAACCAAGATCATTGCCGACATTCGATCGAATTCCTTGCTGATCTTTGCCGCGCGGCAGGACATGGCGATGATCAAGGACATCATCAACAAACTGGACGTGGTGCTGGCGCAGGTGCTCATTGAAACCATCATCATGGACGTGTCGCTGGACAGTTCATGGGCACTGGGCGTGACGGCTGGCCGGCCGCCTCATGAAAACGGCGGGCTGACCAGCGGCGGTGTTTACAACAATTCCGGGCAACTGGATACGTTGAGCCAGTTTTTCAGCGGCTCGTTGACCAATGCGTTTCCCTCGTCCTCCGGGTTCAGTTATTTCGGCCGGTACAAGAACGACCTCGACGTCGTGTTGCAAGCCGTGTCTTCCGACTCGAAGGTCAACGTAATCCAAAAGCCGCGTATCCAGACCTCGCATGCCACACCGGCCTCGATCTTTATCGGCAGCACGGTGCCCTACGTCAGCAGCACGTATTATGGCGGCGGCTACGCGGGTGGACCGAGTTCCTCTTTCCAGCAGTTGCGCGTGGGTATCGGCTTGAACGTGACGCCGTTCATCAACGCCGACGGCCTGGTGGTGATGCAAATTGACGAAACCATTGATGAAATCAGCGGCTCGACCGCCATCACCGGTGTCGGCGACGTGCCCAACACCACCAGCCGGACGCTTTCGGCGGAAGTCGCCGTGCATGACCGGGAAACCATCATCCTCGGCGGGTTCATCCGCAATTCGCAAACCAAGACGAAGTCGGGCGTGCCCCTGCTCAAGGACATTCCGGTGCTTGGCTACCTTTTCCGTTCCACCGGCGACAGCAGCGAGCGCAAGGAACTGATTGTGTTGATGCGGCCAACCGTGTTGCGGACCCCGGAACTGGCGGCAGCACATGTGGACGTCGAAAAGAGCCGTCTGCCGGGCGTCCGCCAGGCCGAGCGCGATATTGACGCGCTGGAACGCCGGGCGTTGGAAAAGGAAAAACGCAAAGCCTTCAACCAGCCGACACCGTTCACGCCGGAGGAAACGAAGGCATTTGGCAAACCCGCAACAACGACAGAACCGTAAGCCGGGCGAGATTTCAGCCACCCGGCACAACGCGGTCCAACTGCCGTGCATGCACATCCAGGCCGCCTTCGGTCCAGATGACGTAGTCCGCGCGCGCCATTTTTTCCGCGACGGGCATCTGGGCGGCGATGCGCTGATCGAGTTCCGTTTCGGACCAACCCCGCGCGAGCAGTCGCTGCCGTTGCGTGGCGGGCGCGCAGGCCACACAGATAATCGAATCGAACCCACCTTCGGCGCCGGTTTCGTAAAGCAAAGGAACCACCACGATTGCCTGTAACTTGCCTTCGGTTCGCCACCGTTCGACTTGGGCATGCCACAAACAGGCGATACGCGGATGCAGGATTGCCTCCAGTTTTTTCCTGGCAGTTTCGTCAGCGAACACGAGTCGCGCCAGTTGTTCACGCAGCAATTGACCATCCGAACCGATGAAGCGGGCGCCGAAAGTGTCCTGGATTTCGCCGAGAGCCGGTTGGCCGGGTTGAACCATGTCGCGAGCCAGGTCATCCGTATCCACGACGGCAATGCCCCGCGCGCGGAACAGTTGGGCCGCCGTGGATTTGCCCATGCCGACGCCGCCGGTGAGGCCGATGGTCTTCATTGCCTGGAAACCCCGGCGTTCGCGATCATGCGCGGCAGTTTCGACGAGACGGGAAAACCGCCACGGTCTTGCGCCAAAAACACGCGTGATCAGCGCGGGCCGAACACACGATAGAAGCGTGCGGTGCCCGCCGGCGCGGCTGGATCAGTGAACGGCACCGGGCTGCCTGTCCATTGATTCGTGGAAAGCGTCTGCCACGAAATCAGATCGGTGGAAACCTGGATGTAGAACAATTGACCGGAAGTGCCGGTAACCTCGACGTTGAAGCTGCCCGCTCCTCCGCTCACGAGCCGGAAGGTCGGCGGAACCGCTGCAACCGACGGAAGATCGAGGTTGTCAATGAACGCCGCATCCAGTCCGACCGATTCGTTGGCGTCTTTTTCGTAGCGCCATTCAAACGTGTGCGCCCCGGTCGCAAGCGGGAAGGAGAACGTGGTCCAGCCGATGTCGCCGGACCACTGTTGAACCAACGCACCGTCGGTGAAAAACTTGAGGAAATCCCACCCGGACTCGGAACTCACCCGCAACGCGAACGAACCGACCCCGGCGGGATAGGTGCCGGTGAGGAACAGCGAACTTGACTGGCTGTTGCCAATAACTCCAGATCGGGCGGCAAAACTTCCCAAGGAAACCTCGTTGGTTTGGACGATCCACGGCGCGTTCCCGCCGGTTGTCCAATTCTGCCCTGACAAATCGCCGGACTCGAAGCCGTCCGTAAAGACAATCGGCTGGAATTGTGCCGTGACGCTCCGGTTGCCGTTGACCAGCACATCGAGCGGGTTACTCGGCGACACCACGTCGCCGGTCCATCCGGTGAATCTGAATCCGAAGTTCGGCGAAGCGGCCACGGTGACCGTGGTGTTGCTGACCACATCCTGCGATGCTGGCAACGCGGTGCCGCCAGCCGTGGCACTGATCGTCAGCCGAAAGACCGCCGCGGCGCTGAAGTCGGACGCCAGGAAGACCACACCGCCAGCGGCGTTGTATCCGTCCACGACAACGCGGTAGGTCTGGTTGGATCGAACCGCCAATACAAGGCTGCTGAACCCACCGGGCGCGCCTTCAGACGCATCGTCATTGGAAACCAGCGGCGTCAACTGGTTGACTTTGGTGCCGGTGTAAACGGCAAGCAAGGTGTCGAAAGTTGAATTGGTCGTCGTGAGCCGCAGCATTCCGTCGGCAGGAGCCCGGAAATTCCACCAAGCGGACTTGCCGCCGGGATTGCCCGCGTGATCGGGTTCACCGAACTCTTTCGTAGCGTTCAAGGTGTTCACACTGCTGACCCCATTGGATGTGGCGAGGGTGATCGCGTTCGCAAAAATGTCGTTGGCTGGGTCTTGCGGCCGGTAGATTACTTGAAGCGCAACTGGAGCGGAAAGATTGCCAGCCGCATCAGTAACGCTGACCTCCAGATTGTTGATTCCTTCAAACAATCCAACCGCCCGCACCCAATTCGTGCTTATCAGCGATGAACTGGTGCCGCCCGAGCCGCCTCCGTCGCCGCCGCCATCGGCAGTCCCGAAGGTATCCGGGTTTACGATAATCCTGATGTCTCGCAGGCCCGACGGGTTTGGGTCCGGATCAATGGCGGTACCCGTGAGGAAAATGCGGTTGGTGGCCACGGTCGTTCCGCTCAGGGGCGAGGAAACCGTGACGCTGGGCGGGTTCGTATCCGGGATTCCACCCGGCGTAACGGCCAGTCTCAACGTGCCTGTGTTTCCACCGTCCGAGCCGGCGACCGCGATGCGATAAGTCACGCCGGTGCGCGCGTTGAAACTGACAAAGGCCAGTTGCCGCGCGCCAACATCGTTGGTGGCGGCCACGACCTGAAGATTGGTCAGCGTGTTGTTCGTGTAAACGGCGACCACCGTGTTGATGAGGCTTCCAGCGGTATCAACCAAGATGGATGAATTGGTGGCCGGCGTAAAATTCCACCACAAAGACCCCACTGCGGAGAGCAAGCCTGCGTGCGCCGGTTCGCCGGGTTCGAGCGTCGCCAGTTTGTTGTTGCTGATATACACCGCCCCTCCCGGCGGAACTTTTGCAGCGTCGGCGAAGTCGTCGTTCGTCGGGATCGCAATGATATCGTAGTTGATCGAGTTCGTGCTCGGGTCCTTGCCCGGCGCGGTGATGATCAGCGTGAGTGTGGCGTTGGTCGTCGTGTTGGGCGTGACGAAGTTCGCGGTGTAGATGGCATTACTGGCGGTGAGGTCCGGCGGTGTGCCGTTGTTTAGGAAATTCAATGTCCCACCGATGCTGAGGCTGGCGGCAATGGAGGCATCCGTCACAGCGAGCGTCACGCCATTGCTTGAGCCGTCCGTGATCCGGACGCTGATGACATTGGTGCTCCCACCGAAAATCGCCGAGAACGGGGCCGGCGAGACGTTTATTTCCATAATCCCGTCCGGTGGGGTTACTACAATAAAGGGCGGCAGGTCGTAAGCTTCCCGCACGCCAATGGTCGTGTCAGCCGTGGGCACCGTCGCCGTATAACCCATGCCGCGCTTGGCGAACGCAACCCACAATTCCGCCAGATTATCTCCGCCCGTGAGAATTTCGTCCGCCAGAAGTATGCCGTCGCGCGCTTCCAGGAACGTGGCATTCTCGGGCGCCAACTTCATGCCGTCGGTCACCAACTGGAGAATCGTTTGGTTGCCAGCACTGAAACCCAGTTTATCAATCAAATTGGCCCGCGCCTCCCAAAGGGTCACACACCAGACTTCACCCTGGTTGTGGACCTCCTCGGCTGGCCCGCCGCCGAAGACGGGACTGGTCGGCACGCCGGGATGAGGGTCCGCTTGGGTTGGATCAATGTCCTTCAACGTAAGAGGATTCCGGTTCATATCGGTGCTATACGGATAACGGCGCACCCCGTAGTAGTAGTTCTCGTCCAAGCCTCCGAGTTCGAAGGTGACATAACCACCTGCCGCGTAAACTGCCCGGGGATCATCCGATGGTTCACCCAAGAGTGCCAGCGCGTAAAAATCGGACCACCCTTCACCCATGCCCGCTGGCTGCAATTCGAAGATTCCGCCACCTCCACCCAGCAAACGGTTGCTCAAGCCATGGACGTACTCGTGTAACATGATCTCGGCATCAAGGCTGCCGTCTCGATCCGGGGCTGGCCCACTAAACAAATACATCTGCATGCGACCAGGAAAGCCGTCGGGGGGAGTGGCGAAGTTGGCATTATCAAAGCCACCGCCGTCCTGTCCGTCAGCCTGCACGGCGTCACCCCCGAGCCCGCCCCGGCCAAAATTATCCACCTGGAAATTGCCGGCTGCCTCCGTGAAGCCGAGCTGGTAGAGCTTGTCGTGCGCAAAATTATTCCAGTAGAACAGATTCACGACTGAAGCGTTACCGTAGCTGAGGGGCGAAAGGCTCAGATCCAAGGGAAAATTGAACACGCGATTGGGGTTGCCTTGCGGCCGGGGCAGGTCCGGCGCATTGTTATCGTTGCGATCCAAGTGGGCATCCACATTGTTGCCGCGGGTCTCATTGACGCCATCGTTGATCCAGCCATTGGGAGAAGCGGTCGTGTCCAAGGCGCTGAGGGTAATGGACGTGCGGTTCGTGACCGGCGGTTGGTTCGAATTCGGCGTGGGCCAACCCGGAGAGAAAGGCGACGGGCTGTCACTGGGGTAAACGTTGTAGGTAGCGTCGCTGATATGGCTGGTCAGGCAATGACGCAAGAGAACTTCACCAGTCTCCGCGTCCACCAAGACCAAATACATCTCCGGCCGCGACCGGGCAGTAAGGATGATCTGCCAGCAAAGCCGCAAGCTCGACGCGTTCACAGGCAGCCATACGAGTTGCGCATGCACCGGCCCCCGCAACTCCGGCGACCCGAAGTCCTGCCGCTTTTCGACACCAGGCGATCTGACCTCCAAGACTTCGATGTCATCGGTGTTTATCTCCTGCCCGAGATTCCGGGCGGCCCGCTGGATTGACTCCTGAACCGTAAGCGGAGGCGATGAAACGAGGGTCGAACGGTTGGGCAAGGCACTGCTCGCCGCCGCCAAGTCAGGAACGAAGCGGTCGGAAATGGCCGCCAGTTCTTCATTCTTCGTCAAGTGACTGACAAACAGCCCGCCGTAAACCGGCACGCCCTCCAATACCTGTTGCCAGATCACGGTGCGCAGTCCGTTGTGAGCGGTGACATAGTCGGTTTTCACCGTTGCGGCATCCAGCGCCCGGGCATCGTGCCGAAACAAGGCGGAATGCTCGTTCACAAACGCCTTTACGACACGATGCGGATCGCTGGCCGGAACCGATTCCAATGAGGCTGGATTCAGCCCCTTGCCAATGCCGCCTTTGCCCGTCAAAAAGCCGCGCTGTGCGGAAAGTACCCGCGGTGTTCCGAGCATCGGATGCCTTACCACCCGCGCAGTCGGCACCCGGGTCTGGAGCGCAATCGCCGCCTGGTCCTGGGTATTGGCGGCAGCCGCAGCCACGACGGGTTGCTGTTTGCGTTTGTCGTAATTCGGCAGTGGCGGCTGTCCGGGTTGCTGAATGGCGTTCGCATCCCATGCCTGACTCGTTATCAGACCGAGAACCGCAATTGTTAAAGCCCGCGTCTTCATTGATCGTGTTCTAAATCCGCACCGATGGATGCTCGTGCGCCGAGCCGGGTTTTCTTCGTTCAATCACGTCGCCGCGAGGTGTATTGGCCATTTACGGCGCGGGGCTGAACCACACCCGGTAGATCCGCATGGCCGAGTTCTTGTTTGTGTCCACCACGCTACAGACCCCGTTGGTCGGCGAATTAAAAGAGGTCGTCCCAAGCGGCAACCAGGTCGCGGCATTGAAATTGGTCTTGTATTCAATGTGATAAACGGTCCCGGGTTTCGCGCTCCACGAAATGCGGTATCCCGCGGGCGATTGAGCCGATTGGATGGATGCAATCAGAGCTCCATCAAACGGCAGCAGATCGAAGAAGTTCGGGATTCCGTCGCCATCGGAGTCAATGATCTTGCTGTTACGCAGGGCCTTGTTGACCTTGATGGTTTGTCCGTTGGAAACCACATCCACGGAACTGTTCGGTCCGGTAAAATCGCTGACCCAACGCAATCGGTTGCCGAACTGGCCGTCCAAGTATTCCTCGGTGGTCTGCAACCCATTCGGCGGCACAATGCCGGCGGCGAGCTTCGCCGAGGCGTAGTAAATGACAAGGGTCGGATCAATCGCGATCCGGTTCAGATAGTCAGCACCCAAGTCAGTCAGATCAAGTTGATCCACATAAAGTCCATTCTGCGCGCCCGTGCCGCTGAAGTAAAAGAATGGATCAAAGCTCAACGACGACACGATCAGTTTTCCAAGGGCGGTGTTGTTCGTGTAACCCGCCGCCGT
>CAZCZP010000022.1:0-1880 GCA_964502895.1 uncultured Bifidobacteriaceae bacterium | reverse complement strand
TCACCGCCGGAAGTGCTGTCGCCGTTTTCGAATTTTGCCGAGGGGCTTTGCAGGGTCAGAAATCCGACCGAAAGCAACGAGCCGTTGTTTTGAAGGTAGTCGCTGTTCACTTGCAGACTCCAACCGTCAATCGTGCCGGTGTTGACGAACGTGGAGTAGGGCTTGGGTCTGTCGTCTCCAAAATGCGCCTCGTTGAAGATGAAGAATGTGCCGTTATTTGTGAAAAACTGGAGGTTCGGCGCGTTCACGCCAGCCCAGTTCTGTAGCGGCTCACCAGGCGGCGGGACTCCAATAATCGGATTCACCACCGGAACGCCACCAGGAATCGTAAGGTCCCCATTGATCGTCAGACTCCTGCCGTCAATCAGTAGCGATTCAGCCACCGACATATTGTCGCTGATGACCACGTTGGTACTGCGTGCGTTGAATCCATGGACCGTGACGGGAAGGTTGAACACTCCCAACTGCGAGGCATCCACCATCAGAGTGTGATAGGCGATACTGATGGTATTGGTGATGGGGGCCTCGATGGCCAGGGTCGGGTCGGGCGGCACGTTGGTGTCAACGATATAGTTTCTGAGCAACACAATCGCGGCGTTGCTCCAAACCGCGCTCCAAACCCGGATCTGGCCTCGAAAACGAGTTGATGCGTCCCGGCTGAGGTTTTGCACCCGTAGGTTCCCATTGGTCGAGGCGAGATTGAAACTGAGGTTCTCGCAATCAATGACGGCATTGCTGCTGGCAATCAAGTGCGAGGTTTGGATGATGATCTGTCCCTCACCACGTATCCGTGTGTTGCTCAAATCCAACGTGTCCGACGAAATGCGGATTTTACCCGGAAGATTCGTGACCGTGCCGCCGGGCACGGGAAGCGGCCGGCTGACTGCGTTGTCCGCGAATGCACCATAGGACGAGTACTCCCCTTGGTCGTGAATGACATTCGTGACCACATCCGATATTACGTTGGTGAAATCTGGCCCCGCCCGAAGGGTTCCGGCGCTGGTAAAAAAGTCGCCTTCCGGATAACCATTATTGCCAGCGGCGCCAGGGAAAAATGGAATCCGCGTGAGCAGATAATTGGCCGGACGCGAGGTGACGGCAGGGCAGCCAATAATGTTAGCCAGCAGTCCCGTGGTGCCGCCAGAAGCAAGTCGGTCTTGCAGGAACATGGACGCGGGTTCCAACCGCCGGGTCACTTCGTTCGTTACCTGCACGGAAACCAACATTGAGGCCGTGTTAAAAAAGTTATTGGCAAAGATCGAGGGAGTGAAACCGATCTGAACGGAGGCACCGCCCGAGGGACCCACGAACACCGCGCCTTTGGTAATATTGGTGGGGAAACTGAAGTCGGTGGTGGATCCATCCATGTTGGTGACGGTCACAGTCGCAATGCTTCCCGGCACCGTGCGAATATAGGAATCGGCCTCCGGACCAAACAAGAAGAACCCTGGGTCGCCTCCGGGCTGCACATCTGGAAAAGGCCCCCCTTGCGCTATCGCCACAGCTCCATCCCAGAGCGCGCCGCTGTTCAGCGGATTCTGCTGCGTGAAATTCGGTCGTCCCCAATACAGGTCCGTGATGGCGATGTCAGGCTGGAAGATGGGCGGGTCCTGGCCGTTGGCGCTGCCCGGTGGCGAATCCCAAACTGGCAACACCTCCAAGCCAGCGCGCGAAACGTCAACGCGTTTGCCGGTCAATTCCATCAGGCCATTTGGCCCAACGATCAAGGACGCCTTCGGCAAACCTGCCGTCCCTGCCTTGACCACAATGTTCGACGCTTGAACGATCAAAAAACTTGGCCCAACAGCCGCCGGTTGGCAGAACCCCACGAAAAAGGGGAGTGTGTCCTGCGCTTCGATCACGGCCCCGTTGTCATTGAA
>CAZCZP010000021.1:9073-28172 GCA_964502895.1 uncultured Bifidobacteriaceae bacterium | reverse complement strand
CGGATGACGCGGTAAAAAGCGCTGCCGCTGGTCGGGCTTATCGTAACGGAATCGCCAGACCCGACAGCCGTTCGTGGGGAGCCAAAATCACTCCACGTCACGTTGTCAGTGGAAGTTTGCACGCGGTAAACGGAGCCGGGCAGCGTATTCCAAGAGAGAACCACGCCTTGCGGAGTCGCGACCGTCTCCAAGCGGATGAGATCATAGGATCGCCCGAACAGGTCAAAGCTGGTACCAGCCCCGAATGACGACCAGAGCACAAGAAAGCGATTGGCGCCGTCCGTGGCAATGGCCGGCTGCATCTGTCGGCTCATCGTGGTGGAGTTGATGCCGAACTCCACACCCGACAGACCGCCATCACTCCTGAGAAACTGCCCAAAAATACCCTCACGAGAACTGTCCTGGCCAAAGCTCGTCCAGACCGCCAGATATTCCTTGCCGAACGCGGCGATCTTCGGGCCGTACTGGTCACCATGGCGTTTCGTGTTCAGAATAATCGCGCCGCTGGCAGCGCTGCCATTCGCATTGAACAGCCTCCCGACCACATCCCAACTATTGGTTGATTTCGAGGTTTGCACTGCGGAGACTTCGACACCACTCTGGCTTCCCGCGGCCATCAGCACATCGTCCCTCTGGCTCCAAACGACGGCAAACCCACCTCCGGGTGAACCGGACACCACCGGGTTGGCGCAAGCGTTCGTCCGGCTGGGGTTCACGGGAAACTCGCCGCCCACGGCAGAGCCGGTGACATCGAAAAGGCGCGCGTAAACGTCCACACTCGTACTGCCACGCTGCAATTCGGACACCCAAGCCACCACGAAATTGGTATTGGCCAGCGCCGCCACCGTCGGCGTGCGTTGGTTCCGAAAATTCCACTCATTGATTTGGAACTCACCCCCCAGCTTCGCGCCAGCGGCCGAAAAACGTTGCCCGAAGATTCCCTGCATGTCCCCATCCTGACCTTCACTGGCCCAGACGATCACCACGCTTCCATCCGCGAGCGTGGTGACGCCCGGGTTGACCTGAAAGCTGTTGGTGTAGGAATTCACGCGGATGTCGCTCGTCAGGAACGTGCCATTGGCGGCGGCAAATCGGGCGTAGATTTTCTGAAATCCGAATTTGCCCCCTTGCCAGACAAACACCGCCCCGCCGTCCTTTAGCAACGACACTTGGGGACGCTCCTGGTCGCCCGCGTTCGCCGATCCCGCCACTGAACTGACCGCGAATGGCGTCTGCGACCGCGTGAGACTGCTGTTGAGGCGCAGCGCTCGAATCCTCAGGCCGTTGGCGTTGATGGAATTGTCCTGCCAAACCAGGAAACCGCCGGCGGCATTCACCGCCGCTTGTGGCGACGTTTGATCACCGGCCAGACCGCCAGTAATTACGTAATCATTACCCCCGGGCGAAAACGCGTTCTGCCCGCTTACCGCCAAGGGAAGCACAAGCACCCCCACGATCCGGGCAAGTCTTCGAGCAGCAAACAACAATCGTGACATAAAGAAAGATATTACTCGTTAATTAGCACTGCCGCGGACACTTGTCCACGTCCTGCACCGAAAGACAAAAGTTAAACTCGACATACTCGTTCCACCGCGTGCGGCAACCGCCGGCCGCGTCCTCATTCGTCGCCATGGATTCATTGCAAAAATCCGCGGCCCGTCCAGGTTCCGCTCATTAAAGCAAAGCCGCCTGCAATTCCTGTCCCCGTTCTTCTCCCATCCCAACCAACTCTGCCAGCAGCGAACGAAATCCCCAACGTCGGTACAACGCGGCCAGCCGCTCTGCATCTACTGGCTTCTCTCTCAACTCTTCCCGCGAAAAATCACACGACAGATCGGCTTTCAGCCGCACCAGTTCCTGATTGCGGCGCACGTCCGTGGCCGCGGCGTCCAGTGCCGCGCGCAACCGATCTGACTTCACCTCACTCAACCGCCGGTACATCGCATCCACCGACCCGAACTGCCGCAACAGGTCCGCCGCAGTCTTCGGCCCCACCCCAGGCACTCCGGGAATATTGTCCACGCTATCACCCACCAACGCCAGCCAGTCCACCACTTGTGACGGCTCGACCCCGGCCTTGTTCCGCACCTGCTCCGCACCCCAAACGGTTTCAGACTTGTCGTTCGGATTCACCAAACCAATCCCAGGAGCAACCAATTGCATGAAATCCTTGTCCGAACTGGCGATGACGACATCCAGATCCGACTCGACGGCCCGGCGTGCCAGACATGCGATGTAGTCATCTGCTTCCACACCGTCCTCGCAATACGACGCAATTTGCGCCGCCGCAAGGTAGCCAACGATTTCATCAATCTGCATGGACAATTCCGCCGGCATCTCCGGACGTTGCGCCTTATACTCCGGCAACGCCACCATGCGTTCCGCGCTCAAACCCCCGTCCCAGACCACGATACAATGCGTCGGCGACAACCAGCCGCGCATTTTGGCCAACATCTTGATGAAGCCAAAAACCGCGTTGGTCGGCTCACCGGTGGGCGACCGCATCCCGCGAATCGCGTGAAACGCGCGATACGCATAAGCGTGACCGTCAACTATGAGGAGGCGCGACATGCACTGCGTAACTGTCGAGTTATTCGTTCGGTGTTTCCGGCGTTTGCGCCGGGATTCCCTTCTGCGCAAACGGCATTTCGTCATCTGAATGCGCCGGGTTGCCCGCCGGGTCAATGATTCGCGGGGTCACAAAAATGATCAGGTTCTTCTTGCGCGTCTGCGCCGATTCGCTGCGAAACAATTTGCCCACCAACGGCAGGTCACCAAGCACGGGCACTTTGTCCTTGAACCGGGCCACATCTTCGGAGAGAAGGCCGCCCAACACAATCGTCTGGCCATCCCAAACGATGGCGCTGGTCGTCACCTGCCGCAGGCGAAAACGCGGTAACGGCAGGACGGCCGTAATCGGCGTGCCTTGGGCCGTGATGGCGGTGGGAACGAATTGGCCCGGATCGTCGTAACCCACGAACTCAGTGATGGACGGGATGATGGTCATCTGAATGGTGTAACCGTCCGCCGAGATGTAAGGCACGACATCCAAGATCGGACCGAAGGGGAGCAACTGTGTATCGGGCGTCTGAAAAATCGGTTGCGGCGCCTGGTTCACCGTCCCCGTCCCGGTGGTTGCCACCGCCTGCCCCTGGTTGCCAGTATTCTGTTGCACCCCGGTGACGATCGTTCGCAAATCCACCACCTGCACCTGCGCCTGGCGTCCGCTGGTGGTCGTCACTTCGGGCGAAGACAGGAGATCAACGCCCTGACGTTGTTCCATGGCGCGAATCACCACGCGGAATTGAGGGTCGGTCAGAATTCCCGTGAAAGTCGCCAAGGCCGGGATCGTGCCACTGGCAAACCCCTGTTGGTTGCGCAGGCTGCTCGAGAGCAATTGATCAGAAGCCGCGGTGGGGAGCAACGTGTTCGGGTTGATGCCAGCAGCCGGGAAACCCGGGAAAGTCCCGACCGGATTGGCCGTGCTGGGTGTTCCAGAAAACGACGGGGCCGTGCCCCCCTGCGCTCCGATCTTGCCATCACCCATCAGGACATTTCCCAGATACCAATCAAAGCCCAGCGCCCGCGTGTCATCCTGCGTAATCTCCGCGAACTTCGCCTTAATGTTCACCTGGTTCGGTGTGACATTCAGGATCTGGATGGCCGCTTCGATTGTATCCAAGTCCTGCATTGTTGCCCTCACGAGCAGCACACCACCACGGTCATTCCAAAACACGCTCTTGCCCAATAATGGATTCAGGTCCACGCCCAACGTGGTGAAAAATTGCTGGACGGCAATGCTCACCGCCTCCATCGCATTGGTCTGCGTGATGAACCGAAGGCCGCTGCCTCCCTGTCCGCCCCCGCCCGCGCCACCGCCGCCACCGCCACCGCCCCCGCCGCCACCCTGTACCGTGCCCCCGGATACGTTGACCCGCGGGACCGTCAGAATGTTTTGCCCACCCTGCCCACCGCCGCCACCGCCGCCCCCGCCGCCGCCCCCACCACCGCCTCCACTGGTCTGAATATCAAACGCGAATGCCCCCACGCTTTCCAACCCTTGATAGAACGTGTTTGGATTCACCTTGAAGGTTCGTGTGAAAAGCGGCGTGGTCTCGGCCCCTTTCAACGAAAACACCACCGCGTAATCTTCAATCGAGTACTTGATCGGCGTCTCCGCAACCGTGACGATGGCGTTGAGCACGTCGGCCAACCGCACATCGGTCAGTGGGGGATCAATCTTTATCGCGATGCTGCCGATATCCACGGCTTCAGCCGGCGCTGCCGCAACCGGCAGCAAGGTGGTCGGATCCACCGCAGGGGGGAGAGTTGCAGCCCCAACTTCAGCGTTTGGATTGATAATAAAATTAATGCCTCGTTTGTCCGGGTCGCGTTTCTTGGATTCGTCGTTCAAAGTTTTTATGACTTCGCCCAAGCCCAAACCCGTGTACTGAACGTTATCCATTCGAATCCGGTCGAGTTTGCTGACGATACCCTGGCGGCCCTTGCTGGTGTAAATCAGATTGGTATTGAGATACGGGTTAGGCACAGGCAGCGATTCGCGCGACACCGGCCTTTCCCAAGCGTTCTCCACCTCGACAATGCCGCTCTTGGAATCCTGTTCCCGCTTGCCTTCAGCAATGACGTAGCGACGCTCTTTGATCAGGCTCAAATAATAAAACGCGGCTCGATTCTCCGGATCTTGCTTCAGAGCGTCCTTCAACTTGACCTCGGCCTCATCCAGCTTGCCCGCCTCGAGGAGTATTCTGCCATCTTGAACTTTCGTCCCTGCTTCAATTCTGTCCTTTCGGGCGAGCGCGACCTGCTCGACGGCGGCTTCACTGGGCCTTCGGCCCTCGGTTTCCTTTAGTGTCTGTTCCACCGCCTTCTGCAGTTCGATCGCTTCCGGATTCTGAGGATCAGCTTTGGCGACAATATTCACTTGAGTTTTTGCCTCTTTCAGGTCACCGCGCTTGTAAGCCTGGCGGGCAAGTTCCATTCGCACCACGGTCAATCCTTGAACCGCCTGCGTGGTTTCCCAATCAATGCCCTGGCCGGCGCCGATTTCCTGAACCAGTTGGTAGGCGTCCTGGTACAGTTTGGCCGCCAGAGGGAGATCGGCCTGCGCGTGCGCCGCCTGGGCCTCCGATAGCCGCTGGCGCAAGACGATTACTTTTGCCTGACGACGCACCGCCTCCTGAACGGCCGTTTCTGTGGGCGCGGGTTGGGACCACGCGACCGTTGCTGTCGTCAGAATCACAATCAAACCAATGGAAACAGAAGCTGCTTTTGTCATGGGTTCACTTCGATTTGGTACGAATTCACGGCCGTTCTGAGGAATTGTAAGGGAGCGACGTTTTCTTATTGTTCGATTTCGCGGACAATACAACTTCGCTCTTATTGATGGCAACGATAATGTAGGATTCGCCCTCCACAGTGATCTGTGGCGTGCCCAGCCCACCCGCGCCCACACGCAAATTTGTCCACTTCCGGTTTTCAGGATCGTATTTCAAATCGGCCGTGTAGCCGTCCACGCGTCGAAACGGCTGATCCTTCACGACCACCGCGCGCTCGCCGCTGTCCGTCAGTTCGAGCACCAGTTCCGTGGGATTGTCCGGCGGCCCCTTGACCTCGAGAATCACAAAACCCCCGTCGCTCTTCACGGTGGGCGCGGCGTAAAACGCGCGCTTCCGTCGGAGCGCTGCGGTTGCCGCCGATTCGCGCTCCACCCCAATGGTGTAACGTGCGCCGGAATCCGTCGTCGCCACTGCGTCCAAGGTGATGATTGTATAGAGCGGTGCGGTCTTGGTAACCACGATCGCCTCGACGCCCACGTTGCCTTTGACGGCTTTGATCGGCGTGTAAGAGACATTGTCAGCCCCAAGCTTTTTCTTCCATACAACCGGGTTGAACAGTTTGTGCGACGTGGAGAAATCCAGGTTCAATGACGTTTGCAAGCGGGCGAGGATTTGTTCGGATTTAGATATATCCAGAGGCGGCAGCACCTTCGGCGTGCGCGTGAGTTCTTGCTGCGCCATGTCCGCCAAAGCCTGACGCTCACTGCCAATCATGATCGGCAGAAACGCCGCGCCCACCACCAAGCCGAGCAAGACCAAGCCCAGCACAATCTTTTCGTAATGTTTCTTTAAGATTTCCATGGCGCTATTTGGGAGGCAGCAACTTCACGATATGCACCATGATGGTCACGTCCAATTGGCGCTCGTCCAACATCGGCTGCAAACCAGGCTTTGGGGCCGTAGTGGAAGGCGCAACGAACGGAGCGGGAGCGGGGGGTGGCGGCCGTTGGCCGTACCTCGCCGCCATGGCGTCCTTCCCACCGCCGGGTCCGATGCCGTAACGTTCCTGAAAAGATTGTCGCGCACTTCGCTCGGGGATCGGCAACGTGGGACTTGGGATGGAAGGCGCAAAAAATGTGGAGGGCGTGTAAGAGGTCACACTCGGATCGAAAGTAACCGCTGCTGCCGGCCGCACATTAACGCTCTTTACCAGCATTCCCTGTGGCGAATTGGCGAACCCCGCCATGACTGACGCCAGTTCCGCGCTGAACGACTGAAATGAAATCTCGTACGGCGCGAGCACCGCGAGTTCATTCGTCTGCGAATGGATGTCCAAGTAATCCGTCGGCGGTCCGGAATTGTCTTCCGAGGAGACGCGTTCGCGCCGGATGCTCAGCAAAGAATTGACCTTGGCCTTGTTCAAGATGTCGGCAATGGCTTTGACTTCGCCCAATTGCACCGCCAAGGCTTCAAGGTTGCCCGCCAGGAAAGGCTGCTGCCGTTGAGCCTCGAAGGAAAAATTGTAGTTGGCCGGCAGGACGACGCTGTTGTTGGTCGCTTCACGCTGCAACTGCGCGATCGTCAATCGGAGCGCCGACGCGAATTCAGACCCCGCTACTTTGAGCGAATCGGGGATGGGGGTGATGCGCGCGAAGCTGTTGGTCGCTTTGGCAAAGTATTTGAGGAGTTCCGCTTGCTGTTCCTTGGCCAGCTTGATGTTGTCCACCTTCCGCCCGTCGCCAGGATGCGGATTCGAGTTATTCAGGGTCTGCAGTTCCGCATAGGCGGCGTTCAGGTCTTCTTTGGCTTTTGTGTTTCTTTGCAGGCGCGTGAACGTGTAAAAGCCGGCACCGCCCATCAGCGCCAGCGCCAGAACGGAGCCGATGACGAAGTAAAGGTTTCTCTTGATCCAGGCCATACTAGAGTTTGATGGGGCGCCTCAAGGCCAGTTTCACTTCGAACGCAACGGTGCCGCTGGCCTCGTCCGGGGTCAGTTGCGGCGAGAGCAGTGTGTTTGTCGGGTTAAACAAGGCGTTGGCTTTCAACTCATTCTCCACAGCGTAGGCCACGGTGATATTGGCATCGGCGGTGATCCCGGGAACTTTGGTCATGTCCACGGCGCGGCAGAGCAAAGTAATCGTGGAGACTTCGTTGGAATTGCCGGTGGACACCGCGCCGGGCGTTCCGGGGGCAACTTCGGCAGCCGGTACTCCTTCAGGGGCGGGGGGCGGCGGAGCTCCTCGTCCGGTAGGAGAGATGCCGTAGCGTTCCATAAAGCGGCGTTGTTGTTCGGCCATCTCGGGACTCACGACCGTGGGCGTGGGCGGGGCTCCGGGAACTTCGATCGCGCCGAGAGAAGTCATCGGGGCCGTGCTCGTTAGTTGCTCGATCCACACGCCCGTGTCAGTTCCCAATCGGCGTTTCGACGAATCCTCGGCCCGGATCAACGCGTCGCGAAGCGACTTGAGAATTTCCGCCCAGTAGTAGCGGTCTTCCAACCAGGTCGAAACCTGCTCCTGGTTTTGTTGGATCTTTTTGAGCTCGTTGTTAACGCGCCGGAATTGATCGTCCTTTGTTTTCAGCGGTGCGGTCTTCGCCTGAAGGTCCGCCAGTTGCGCCTCTTTCACGCCCGCCAGTTTTTCGAGCAGGTAGCCGACGGCAAAAGCCATCAGCACGAGGCTGCAAAACGTCGCGAGGAAGTAGGGCTTTTTTTGATTGAAGCTCTGCCAGCGAAGCGTGCTGTCAGGCATCAAATTAAGTTCGACGGGGCAATGGGCGAGGTTGCGCAGGCCGAGGCCGACAACTTCACCAAGGCCGTGGGCGACGCGGACGAGCTCTTCGAGGTTGACCGACGGGTCAATCTGCAGGTTGCGGAACGGATTGAAGTATTCAACCGGCACATTGAGTTTTTCGGCGAAAAACTGCGCCGTGTAAGGCATGATCGAAGCGCCACCACTCAGGAAAAGCCGTTGGGGAGCGCCGCCGCCTTGCTGCCCGCGGTAAAACTGCATCGTCTGGTTAACCTGAATGTGCAGGCGGGTCATGAATTGCCGCGCAATCTTCGAAATGGCGGCCTGATGCGGATTCTCCGGCTCTTCATAAGCCCCGCCGAGGCTTACGAAGCCTTCATCAATCTTGATTTTTTCGGCGACCTCGAACTTGAGCTTGGCTTCGTTGGCAAAATCCTGCGTGATGGAATTCGCCCCGAGGTTGATGCTGCGCGAAAAGACTTTGCCCTTCTCAAAGAACAGCAGGTTGCTGGTCTTGGCCCCGATATCCAGGAGCATCGTGCAGTCTTCAAGATCGCCGTAGTTGTAACGAAACGCGTTGCACAACGCCGCGGGGGAGACATCGCACAATTGCAACCGCAGCCCGGCTGTCTCGTTCACGCGGAACAATCCCTCGACAATGTCTGCCTTGATCGCGACCAGCAAAACCTCCAATTCGCCGCCCGCCGTCGAGCCGAGAATCTGGTAATCCCAAACGACTTCTTCGAGCGGGAAAGGGACGTTGGACTTGGCTTCGTACTCAATTATCTGAGTGACTTTGCCCGGATCCACGGGCGGCAATTTGACGAATTTTGAGAAAACGTGAAAGCCCGGCGCGCAAACATTTACGTCCTTGGATTTGATACCACGCTCGGCAATGACATCCTGCAAAGCCTTGAGAATCACGGCCTCACGCTTGGTTTCCTGCGATCCTTCAAGGCCGAGTGATTTGATGGCAAACTGCTTCAACCGGAGGCCGCCAGCGTCGTCCCCTTCGAACTCCGCGAGCTTCAGACTGCCCGCGCCAAAATCAACCGCCAGAAATGACTTGGAATTCAGCATTTGGTTTAATGACTGCCTATACCCGAACCACCCGGACTGCAATCGCAATCGTTTCTGAGATAGCCCGTGCTGGTTATCGGAATTGACGGAACCGGTCAAACAGAAAAAACAAAAACTCGGGATTTGTCTTCATCGACGAGTCGCTGTGCGCAACCGGTCTCGAAAAACTTTGGTCTGATCGGATAGATTCGAGTTTGCACGCGCATCGAATCACGTTCCGCAGGGTAGCAAAACAGCGCAAGGCCACCGAATTGGGAAGCCCCGGCGAATGCCGCGCACCGGTCGAGCCGCTAAACTTTCTTTCGGAAGTACTTGATGGTTTCCCGCAATCCCCGCGCAAGCGGCACAACGGGCTGCCATTTCAGATATTTGCCGGCCTTGGTGATGTCTGGCCGGCGTTGTTTGGGATCATCCTGCGGCAGCGGATTGAAGGTGATCCGGCTGCGGGAACCGGTGGCACGGATGATTTGCCCGGCAAATTGCACCATCGTCAGCTCGGTCGGATTGCCGATGTTCATCGGCAGCGCGTAGTCGCTCATCATCAGCCGGAAAATACCTTCGATCAAATCCGAGACGTAACAGAAACTGCGCGTCTGCGTGCCCTTGCCGAAAACGGTGATGGGCTGGTTCTTGAGGGCCTGGCTGATAAACGCGGGCACGACCCGCCCATCGTTCAACCTCATGCGCGGGCCGTAGGTGTTGAAGATGCGGACAATGCGGGTTTGAATTCCATGCTGACGGTGATACGCCATCGTCAGGGATTCGGCAAAACGCTTGGCCTCGTCGTAGCAGCCGCGCGGGCCGATGGTGTTCACGTTGCCCCAGTATTCTTCGGGCTGTGGATGCACGAGAGGATCCCCGTAAATTTCCGAGGTCGAGGCGATCAGAAAGCGGGCGTCTTTTTCCTTGGCCAGTCCCAGCGCCTTGTGCGTGCCAAGTGAGCCGACCTTCAGGGTCTGAATCGGGAAATTCAAGTAATCCACCGGGCTGGCCGGCGAGGCAAAATGCCAGACGTAATCCACGTGCCCATCGAGGAACAAGAATTCCGTGACATCCTGTTCGATGAACTTGAAATTCCGGTTGCCGCCAAGATGCGCGATGTTGTCCACCGTGCCGGTAATGAAGTTATCAATGCCGATGACTTTGTGCCCCCGGGCCAGCAACAGGTCCGAGAGATGCGAGCCGAGAAATCCGGCGGCTCCGGTAATGACACTTGTGGGAGTGGAGGTGGAACGTTTTTTGGCAGGCATGATTTGTTTTGGACGATTAAAGGGTCAAGCCGCGGAACAGAAATTTGAAACGAGAACGCGGCTGCGGTTTTTCGCGAAAATCATTTTGCGCCCGTCCCCACGAGCACAGCCGGAACCGTTCGCAGCAGGATTTTGAAATCGAGCCAGAGCGACCAGTTGTCAATGTACTCGAGGTCCAGCCGCACCCAATCGCGGAATTCCGAGATCTGGTTGCGGCCGCTGACTTGCCAGAGGCAGGTGATGCCCGGCTTGACGCTGAGGCGGCGGCGATGGGCGATGTCATGGAAACGTTTTACCTCGTCCACCGGCAACGGGCGCGGGCCGACGAGGCTCATTTCTCCGCGCAGGACGTTGAGCAGTTGCGGCAATTCGTCAATGCTGAAGCGCCGCAAAATTTTTCCGATGGGCGTGATGCGCGGGTCCTTGGCCACTTTGAAGACCGGACCGCGCATTTCGTTCATGGCTTCCAGTTCGTGCTTCAATTGTTCGGCGTTGGTCACCATGGTGCGGAATTTGTAAATGGTGAACGGGGCGCCGTTGAGACCCGAGCGCAATTGCCGGAACATCACCGGACCGGGTGAGGTCAACTTGATCAAGAGCGCAACGATGGCCAGCGGCACCGCCATGATGGCCAGCAACAACAAGGCCCCAAGAATATCCACCACGAATTTGAGCGCGCTTTGCCAGGATGCTTCCGGCGTCGAACGGAACACCATCACCGGACGCCCGTAGAAGTCATCAAACGTCGTCCGCGAAATCTGCGTGGCAAAAAAGTCCGCCACCAGCCAGGCCTCGACGCCCTCCAATTCGCACGCCCGGATCACCGCCTCGGCTTGCTCGAAATAGGCGTGCCGCGCGCTGAGAATCACGCCGTTGATGGAATGTTCGTGCAGCATTTGCACCAACTGTTCCACGGACGCGCTGTTCAAGTCGAGTTCCGCCACGACCTCAATGCCGGAGTCGGTCCGCACTTTCAAATCGCGGCACATGCGGGTCGTTTCATAACCCGTGCCCACGAGGATGAACCGGCGCCGATACTGGGCCTTGCCCAGTTCACTCTGAAAAATCCACCGCAACAGTTCCTCTTTCACCGATACCAACGAGAAACTGATGAACCCAAACCAGATGATCATCGAGCGCGCCACGGTGAGCCGCAAAAAGAAAAACGCCAGGATCAAGCCGACCGTGATGAAGAAACACCCCTTGAAAAGCGGCCACATCATTGACCGGCGCGAGCCGTTGATCGGACGGTCGTAAAACCCTTGCGACTCCAGCACCAGGGGCGCCGCGGGAATCAGGATGAGATAAAACCAGTAAAACGATTCCAACTCCTGGGGCGGCGGCGGCAACTTCAACCACTCGATCACCGCAGGGTCGAAGCGCAATTCGTACGCGATCCAGAAACTCACGGCAAAGAGGCACGCGTCCATCAATTGATGGATTTGCATCCGTCTATGGCGATCTCGACGCAGCATCAGTCAAGCATTGTATCTTGCCGGAAGCGCCCGCGAGCCACAATTACCAGAGGACGCATTCGCGTTAGTTTCCATCCACGCTTGGAGGTCGGGCAGCGATCACATTTTCTCGTGGCTTCGGCGTCAACTGAAACTCCGGCACCGAAGACGCGATCATTTTTTTCAAGCGCTCATACGTCGCCTGCTCCTGACCCGGCAGGCAGACCGCGAAGTAGGTTACGTAAGCCCAGCGTTGCAACACACCCGTCGTCAGAAGCTCCCGCGCCATCCACCACATCCGTTCAAACCCGGTGGGGTCCCCGCTCAAGGCACCATCGGCAACGAACCAATAAACGTAAACACCCCGCAAAGTTTGCCGCTGGCCGTTATGCTCCACTTCGCGCGTCACCAGAATCTTCATCACCGGCAGATCATATTCTTGGGGGCGCTCGATGCGTATCGTTTCGCGACTTGAGTTGGGCGCGTCAATTCTCCAACCGGCGCCTTCGAGGCAATATTGCGGCTTATGATGACTCGTGCGATCCGCGCCCATCAGCACCACGTTCGCCTGCACCGAGAATCCGTCCGGCGCCTGGTAGCGCCGCTGGCCATAACTCGTGTCCGGAGGCAGCGCTGCCACCACGTTCTTATCCTGCTCAATGGCCTCCGACGTGTAATCAAGCACGTACTCCGGCAGAACGACCTCAAGGTTCTTGCTTTCCGCCAACGGACGCGTTGCCACGCCGGGCCGGCCCAGCGTCTGCATGGCTTTGACCCGCACCAGCAAGCCTGCCGCACCGCCCATTAACAGCAGCGTAACAATTCCCAGAATCAGCTTGCGAGATTTCATACCGTGGTTGGTTGTTCGTGTAAGCGGGTTGGGATTTCTGGATTATTGGCGTTTCGTCTTTCAAGCCAGCGGCCAATCAAAAACAGGCCGGCCATCGCTGGAACGTAAGGCAGCAGGCTCCAGAACCAATGATCGTGCGCCGCCGATCCCGCCTTTTGGCCGCCGCCGAATTCGGCTGCAAAGACAATGATCAACATCCGGAATGTATTGCCGATCAGAGCGAGGGGCGCCGCACTGGCAATCAACAACGCCCGGTGCCAACCATTGGCGAACACGACAAAGGCGTAAATAATGGCAAGCACGGCGATCGCTACCATGCTGCGCATCCCGCTGCAGGCCGCCGCCACTTCGTACTGATACGTACGGAGCCCGTTGAACAACTGCGTCCCCTCGGCTATCACGCTGATCCCGAGAATGTCGTCACAAATGAACGCCACGATCTTGCTCACCAACAACCGCAACGGAAAAGTAACCGGCTCGGTCAACGACCCGAGTGGCATCATAAAAGCAAACAGGAAGAACGGAAAGAAACTTGCCCGCAGCCAGCGCGGCCCCCATGCCAGTCCCATCAACCCATAGATTCCAAGAAACAAACCGATGATGGACAAGCGCGGCTGTTGAACCAGATAACCCAATATGTGAAGCACCAGCGCCGCACCCACCAGCAACAGCGCCGGCGGCCACGTACGCAGCGGTTGCGAGAGTAATTGCTTCCGTTTCCACCAGAATAATGCCAGCACCACGAACGGAATCAAATTGCCGTGACTGTCGTCAGCGGCGGGATGTTCATTGTTGTAGGAATTCCACATCCAATGGAATAACGAAGGCGTGTCAATGTAACCGAACGTGGAATTGCCCAGAAACTGAAACAACATCAGCCAGGCGGCCAGCAATGCGAAAAAAAGTCCCTTGTCCGGCAACTGTCGCCAGCCAGTCACGAATTCACTGGTGAAACCCGAAGCCAGGTTCTTTGCTTTCTGATCGTCCATGCGTATGAGTCCGTTCCAGTCTAGTTGATACCGGAAACGCGGTTCTTGCTCAAACAAATTCCTGCCAGTCGAAGCGGTTTCCCACCATGGCTGCACGCGCACTCGCGGCGACCGCCAGCAAGGCCAACCATGAAACTCGATCACTCATACGTCGTCTGCCGCCAATCAAGGAGGGCGCACCCTAGACGGCACCCGGATTTATTCAAGCTGATAGTTCGACGCAAAGCCGCATTGCGAATGTCGAGATTTCAGACCTCGGCCTTGGGAATCTCTCCTGCCGCCCCCCACGCTCGCCCGCGCAACCCGTCCCGCAACAGGTAGAACAGGAAAAGGGAATTCCATTTGAAGTATCGCGGGGCAAGCCGTCGAGGTTCGGAGCAAAGCCGATGCAGCCAGGTCAATCCAACCCGCTGTGCCCAAGGCGGCGCGTCCGGCTTCATCCCGGCGTTCGCATCAAAAGCAAACCCGACGGTCAGAATCACACCGCGGCGAATGAGCCTCTTGTGTCGGTGCAACCACGCCTGCTGTTTGGGTGTGCCGAAACCCACCCAGACAAAATCCGGCCCCAAGCGGTTGATCGCCTCAACGACCTCCGATTCCGCCGCACCTTCGAGCGACCCATTCTCGGCGCAACGCCCGTGGAAGCTCCCCACGAATTTCACATTCGGATTCCGCCGCGTGAAAACTTCGCGCAATCGCGCGCCGCAATTCTCCGAGCCACCCAGCAGGTAGTGCGTGGACTCCGGAGCGGTCTCCAGAAATCGTCGCATGAACGTCGGCCCATAGACCCGGTCGCGCAGACCGGCGCCCGCCCGGTTCAGACACCACACCAGCGGCATGCCGTCCGGCAGCAGATAATCGTAGGCGCTCATGATCGTGCGGAAAGCCGGGTCATGCCGCCGCATGGTGACGATGTGTGTGTTGACGAACTCCAATGCCGCGCACTGCGGCGTGCGTATCCATTCGAGGCAATGCGCCGCCAGCCGGTCGTAATCCGTCACCAGCAAGGGCGCACCAAGCACATGAGAGACTTGCATTCTTTTCGGCAGGGCGGCTTCGCGTTCGCCGACAGCACAATCAGCCCACCCGCCGCGTTCAAGGAAAAACTTCCTTCACTGACTGGCATCACCACCTTGCGTCGCCGCAAATTCATTGCGCATGAACCTCGCTTCGGTACTCTGGGCAGAGTGAGAATCGGCGTTCTGCAACTGGACTCAACGATTGGTGATTTCAATGCAAACCGGCAAAAACTGCTTGCGGGCTACAAACTAGTCTGCGGTCTCGGCGCGGAGTTTGTCATCGCGCCGGAACTCTTCCTTTGCGGCTATCCACCGCGAGATTTGTTGCAGCGCGAGGACTTTGTCGAAGCCAACCTGGCTGCGTTGGCAGCCGCCGCGAGGGCCGTCGGCCCGGTCCAACTGTGCCTTGGATACGTTGACCGGCATGCGGCACGCCCGGGCCGTCCGCTCACCAACTCAGCGGCGATTCTGCAAAACGGCGATGTCATCTGGCGGCAATCGAAATCACTTTTGCCGACCTACGATGTGTTCGATGAGGACCGCTATTTCGAGCCGGGAAAAAGTGTCGGTCCATTCGAGTTCAAAGGCCGCAAACTTGGCATCACCATTTGCGAAGACATCTGGAATGACGCGGATTTCTGGCCCGAACGATTGTATCGCCGCGACCCGGTGAAGGAACTTGTCGCGCAGGGCGCAGATTTGATTTTGAACATCTCGGCCTCGCCGTGGCACGCGGGAAAGGAAAAGACCCGCCTCGCCATGCTGCAACGTGTGGCACGCGACGAACGCCTCCCGCTCGTGCAGGTCAACCTCGTAGGCGCCAACGACGAATTGATCTTCGATGGCAACAGCGTTGCTCTGAATCGCAAAGGCGAACCGATCGCTGTGGGCAAATCGTTTGCCGAAGACGTGTTCGTCGTGGATGTGGATGCCGGTGCGCCCGCCGTTGAAGTGAATTGGCCGTCACCGGAGGAACAGCTTTTTCGGGCACTGTCGCTCGGCATTCGCGACTACGTGCAGAAGTGCGGATTCAAGTCGGTGGTCATCGGCTTGTCCGGCGGCATTGATTCCGCGCTAACCGCGGTGTTGGCGGTAAACGCACTGGGCGCGGACAAAGTGCTTGGGGTTTCCCTGCCGGCACGTTATTCGAGCAAAGGCAGTCTCACGGATGCCGAGGCCGTGGCGAAAAATCTTGGGATCCGCTACGAGGTGTTGCCCATCGAGCCGGTGTTCAGAGCCGTCGAGGGACAACTGGCAAAAGTTTTTTCTGGCACGAAACCCAACGAAGCCGAGGAAAATGTCCAGTCTCGACTTCGTGGGCTGACGCTGATGGCGCTCTCGAACAAGTTCGGCCATCTGGTGCTCACCACGGGCAACAAGTCGGAAATGGCCGTCGGCTATTGCACGCTTTACGGCGATATGTGCGGCGCCCTGGCGGTGATTGCCGACGTATTCAAGACCGACATCTACAAGATCGCACGCTGGGTGAACCGCGAAAAAGTTGTCATCCCCGAAGCCTCGATCGTCAAACCGCCGAGCGCCGAGCTCCGTCCGGACCAGAAAGACCAGGACTCGTTGCCCCCGTACGAAACGCTGGATGCAATTCTCCAGGCCTACGTGGTGGAAAACCAGAGCAAGGGCGAGATCGTCCAGCGCGGGTTCAATGCGGCGGTCGTCAACGATGTAATTAACAAAGTAACTTTTAGCGAATACAAACGCCGCCAAGCGGCGCCCGGGTTGAAAGTTTCCCCGCGCGCCTTCGGCATGGGCCGCCGTTTTCCGATTGCGCAACGCTTTCGCCCGGCAACTTGATGCGGAGGCTCCCAACACTTGAGATTTTCCATCATCACTCCAAGCTATCGCAGTTCGCAGTGGCTCAAACTCTGTGTGGCCTCCGTTGCTGATCAGCAAGGTGTGGAGGTTGAACACATCGTGCAGGACGCGGGGTCGGACGATGGCACGTTGGACTGGCTGGCGCGCGATCCACGGGTGCAAGCTTTTGTCGAAAAAGACAAGGGCATGTATGACGCCATCAATCGCGGGCTGGGACGCGCGCGCGGCGAGGTGTTGGCTTATCTGAATTGCGACGAGCAATACCTCCCGGGCGCTCTGGAAAAAGTCAGCGACTTCTTCGCCCGCCATCCGGACGTGGACATTGTCTTCGGGGCTTGCGTCATAGTGAACGCCAGCGGCAAATATCTCTGCGAACGGCGGCCCCTCACCCCGCGGCTCTATCATATTTGGGCGTCGGGCAACCTGGGTTTCCTGACGGCGGCGATGTTCATGCGACGGCGCGTGATTGACACGCACAAACTTTTTTTCAACCCGGAGTTGCGCGACGTGGGCGACGCCGAATGGACACTCAGGGTCATTAAAGCCGGCCTGCGCACGGCGGTTTCGCCGGAATTTTTGAGCGCGTTCACGGAAACGGGCCACAACGTGGGGGCCGGGCCAAACACCGCAAAGGAGAGGCGGTCGTTCGTGGCGTCGGCGCCGCGTTGGGCAAAGATTCTTGCGCCACTGCTCATAATGCACTTCCGCCTGCGTCGCTGGCGTGCCAATCACTATCAGTGTCAGCCCCACGATTACTGTATTTATACGCTGGGCAATCCGGGCTGCCGTACAACCTTTCATGTGGCAAATCCAACCTTTCGCTGGGTGCGGCCAAGGGTAGCAGCCTAGTCGGCAAATCGGAATAGCCGTCGCCTCGGAGGTTCGATAGCATGCGCCGAACGTTATGTGCAGGATCGCAGCATGCTTTGACTTAAAGGACGCGCTTCCGGGGCTGACGTGCCCGGCCTGAACTCCTCGTGAGATTTTCCATCATCACTCCAAGCTTTCGGAATTCGCAGTGGCTCAAGCTTTGCATCGCTTCCGTCGCCGACCAGCAGGTGGACGCCGAGCACATTGTACAGGACTCGCAATCTGATGACGGCACGCTGGATTGGTTGCCACGCGACCCCCGCGTAAACGCTTTCATAGAAAAAGACTCGGGCATGTATGACGCGGTGAATCGCGGCTGGCGCCGGGCGCAAGGCGACATACTGGCGTACTTGAATTGCGACGAACAATACCTGCCCGGCGCGCTTCAGACCGTCGCCGAGTTTTTCGAGGCACACCCTCACATCGAAGTCGCGCTGGCTGGCAGCATTGTCACTGACGGACACGGCCATTATCTCTGCCATCGCCATTCGTTGGTGCCAAACAGGCAAGGCATCTGGTTTCGATTCCCGGTGCTGACCAGCTCGCTTTTCATCCGTCGTCGCGTCATTCACGAGCGCGGGATTTACTTCGACACGCGCTGGCGAATCCTCGGAGATTTTCACTGGGTAATGGCACTGATGAAGAGCAAGGCGACGATGGCAGTTTGCGACGCATTCACTTCTGCTTTTGCCGACACCGGTGACAATTTATGTCTCAAACCGGAAGCGGCCCGGGAAAAGGAGCAAACTGATGCATTGATTCCGGGTTGGGTAAGACTCTCCAAGTGGGCTTGGGTCGGACATCACCATTTCCGGCGTTGGGCGGCTGGGCAGTTTTCCATGAACGCGACAAGCTACTCCGTTTACACTCAACCAAGCCCGGAACGCCGGGTGACGTTCGAAGTGCCCAAGCCGACCGCGTTATGGCGGAACCGGTCGTGAGAAGTTGAGCATCACGCGGAAATTGATGTTTGCAACGTTGGCCCGCGAAGTTTGAACAGACTGCAAGAGGCTGGTGGTCGCGGCCTGCCCATTGGTTATCGCTTTCGGAAAAGCCGCTTGCGACGGCTTGAAAGGTCGTAAATGAGTTCCATCACCCGGTGCGGAAGAAGCCTTCTCCCGTGCATCAGCATTCTTTCCCGCACGTGTTTGCCGTAATCAAAAAGCTCCTCCGGGTGTTCGCGGCATGACGGATCGAGTTGGAGCGCCGCCACCGATTCGTTCTGAACAAAGAAGCAATTCCCCGTGTGACAAACCAACTGATAGCCCTTGGCGCGGCCCAGTTCCACCAACGAGGAAAAGCTTGCGCCGTTATGTTTCGGGGGGCTGTGAAGTTGCCGAATCCCGGGCGGTAGGACGGTGTTGCACTCGATCACGACGATTCTTGGCCGATAATTCGTCAGTGAATTCCATACCTCGTAGTCGTACGAATCAATGTCTATGGAGAGCAAATCGAAATCGGCGGGCAACGGCGTGCGGGCCAGGAGGTGGTCCAGACGATTCTCTCCTTCCCAAGCCACCATCGCACAAAGCGTGTGCAGCTTTCCGGGAAACGCAGCCTTTGTCAGCAGCAAGCTCTCGTAACGGGCCGTATCGGCTTCGATGTAAACTCCCTGCCAACCGTGATGGGCGACCAGGCTGTAAGTATTGCTCAAATGCTTGCCGTCCCACGCGCCAAATTCGACGAACCAGCCCGCAGTGATTCCCA
>CAZCZP010000021.1:2343-8973 GCA_964502895.1 uncultured Bifidobacteriaceae bacterium | reverse complement strand
AGCGGAGTACGCGATTTGGGAATCCCGTTCATTTGGGGGCCGGTGGGCGCCGCCGAAACACCGCCGCGTTCCTTCGTTGCGGAACTGCCCTTGCGGGACCGGCTTTACGAAGCGATGCGGGACGCGGCGCGCGATTGGTCGAGGAAGACTCGATCGCTGAGAGACACGGCCCGTGCGGCAACGATTGGCATCGGCGTGACTCCCGAAAGTTGCGATGCCTTGCGAAAACTGGGCGTGCGGCGCGTAGAACGGATGCCGCAAATGGCGCTCACCGAGGAAGACTTAGCCATGTTCGGGGCGTTGCAGGAACCGCCGCCCGGCCCGCTGCGGGCCATCTGCATCGGACGGCATGTCCATTGGAAGGGATTTCATCTCGCGATTCGCGCATTTGCCTTGTTTGCGCGAAAAAATCCCGATGCAGAACTCTGGCTCATCAATGACGGACCGTTTCGCACTGAGCTCGAGCGAACCGCCGCGCAGTCTGGCGTTGGCCCGCGCGTAAGATTCCTTGGCGTGCTGCCCACTTACCAAGACGTGCTGCAAAAGCTCGGCCAGTCGCACGTGCTGGTGCATCCGGCCTTGCACGAGGGCTTCGGCAATGTCTGCCTCGAAGCGATGGCAGCAGGGCGGCCCGTGGCCTGTCTGGACATCGGCGGTCCGGCCTCCCAAATCACTCCCGAAACAGGTTATGCCGCTCCCGCCACCACTCCCGAGGCAGCCGTCGCCGGATTGGCTGTCTTCCTGGAAAAAATCAACCGGGACCGTTCCTTGCTGGCCTCAATGTCCGTAAAAGCGCGGGAACACGTAAGGCAGAATTTTACCATGCGCCAAGTCAACCAGGCCATGAGAACTTTTTACCGCGAATCGGTGGAGTCACACCGCGCTGCTAGTTGAGCTTCTGCCAGCCGAGCGTCTTGGGGATTTCGGCTTTCGCGCTTTCGCGCGGAAGCCACACTTTGTTCGGGCTGCCGGGCGACTTCCAGGCAGAGTAGTCAGGCAGGTCCAGTTGTTCGTCGGCAATGTCGGTTTCCATTTGGATGATCGGCCGGAATTTCCTGAAGGTCGCGCGCGCTCCCGCCAGCACCTGAGGTTCGGCGCCTTCGACATCAATCTTGACGTAGTCGAGCCGCGGCAGTTTTTCGAGCGGGAACACGTCGTCGAGTGGAAAGACCAACGTGGACAATCGGGTGGCCGCTTGGTCGCGCCGCACGAGACTGAAGGACGTTGGCCGGTGGAAGTTCATCCACAAATCTGCCACGCCGGCCGTCGCGCCCAGGCAGAAGCTACGGATGCGGACGTTGTCGAATCCGTTGGCGCGAACGTTGTGCGCGAGCATGGCAAGCATTTCCGGGAGCGGCTCGATGACAACCACCTTGCCGCCGCTGGAGGCTAGAAATTTTGCGGCTTTCATCGTGTAGATTCCGGTGTTGCCGCCGACATCGAGCAATACTCCCCCCGGTGTGAGGAATTTCTCCAGGTGCTCGAACTCAGGCTCCAGAGCGTCTCGAAAAATATAGACGCCGCGCCCGCCGAAACCGGGTCGGTTCTGGCCGAACACCACGGTGCCATTGGCAAGCCGCGACTTGAGCAACCAACTGCGCGGAGTCAAAGCAACACGAACTTTCCGGAGAAACAAGATCATTGCGGTTTGGCCACGGACGTTGACATGGTTCACAATACAACCAATGGGACAAGCCGAAACCGAGTCAATAGAGAATCGGGAATCGGAATGAAACCACGGAAATCTAGCTTGAACGGGCTTGAGTGAACGGTAAGCTCTGCCCCCTTACTAGGTTAACAAAGTATGGGTTCAGAAAAAATTGTGGTGTGCGGCGGCGGCGGGTTTATCGGCGGGCATTTGGTGGCCGATTTGTTGAAGCAAGGCCATCGCGATATCCGGGCAGTGGACATCAAACCGTTCGACCAATGGTATCAACTCTTTCCACAGGTTGAAAATCTGCGGTTGGATCTCCAGGAGAAAGCGGCGTGTGAAAGCGCCTGCCGGGATGCCCGGCACGTTTACAATCTGGCGGCCGACATGGGCGGAATGGGCTTCATCGAGAACAACCGCGCACTGTGCATGCTCTCGGTGCTCATCAACACGCACCTGTTGATGGCGGCGAAGCAGTTCGGCGTTGAGCTCTTCTTCTATGCCTCGTCAGCTTGTGTTTACGCAGCCGACAAACAAACTTCGCCCGACGTCGTCGCGCTGAAAGAAAGCGACGCCTACCCGGCGATGCCTGAAGATGGCTATGGGTGGGAGAAATTATTCAGCGAACGAATGTGCCGCCATTTCCGTGAGGACTTCGGCGTCACGACCCGCGTCGCCCGCTACCACAACGTTTATGGCCCGCACGGGACCTACGATGGCGGGCGCGAAAAAGCCCCGGCGGCAGTTTGCCGCAAAGTCATCCAAGCGACACTTTCCGGAAAACATGAAATCGAAATCTGGGGTGACGGCCATCAAACGCGAAGTTTCATGTACATTGACGATTGCTTGAAAGGCACCCAGGCAATCATGCACAGCGAAATTCTTGAGCCAATCAATCTGGGCAGCAACGAACTGGTCACCATCAACGGGCTCGTGGACATCGTCGAGGAAATCGCGGGCGTGAAACTAAAGCGAACCTATAATTTGAAGGCGCCGAAGGGCGTTAACGGTCGGAACAGTGACAACACGCTGATTCAAAAATATCTCCACTGGTCACCAGACACGCGCCTGCGCGACGGCATGGAAAGGACCTATCGCTGGATACATGACGAGATGACCCGCGGCAAATGACTCTTCTCCGCTACTCGCCGGCCGGTCGAGTAGTGAGTTGCGCCAGTTTCGCCGACGGAACTTCTGTTCGTTGCTACGTCGGTTTCTCCTCAAAAAAAACTTCTCGGGCTGCCGCACTTTTTGTTACGGTGTCGACCAAGCTGATTGGCCGCCGCCGCCGTGCATAAGACGGGCGACTCGCAATTCAACGTATGAAATTGTTGGTGTTTGCACACACCCCGCCCCCGCATCACGGGCAGAGCTACATGGTGCAGATCATGTTGAAGGGCTTCGGCGGCGATTATCGCAAACCACGGGGAGCATCTTCGGACCGCACCGCGAGCATCGGCTTCGACATACATTGTTACCATGTCAACGCGCGCTTTTCCAAGAGCCTGGAGGACATCGGCCGACTCCGCATCGGAAAGATGTTGATGGTTTTGTGCTATTGCCTGGAAGCGATTTGGTGCCGATTCCGGTATGGCGTGACTAACTTCTATTACGTTCCCGGCCCCGGGAAATCTGTTGCCCTGCATCGCGACTGGCTCGTCATGCTGATCTGTCGTCCGTTCTTTAAGAACATTATATTGCACTGGCATGCGGCCGGGTTGGCCAAATGGCTTGAGACGGCGGTCCAGATCCGCACGCGTTCCATCACCTATCGTGCTTTCAAGCAGCCCGACCTGAGCATCGTCATCTCGAACTACAACGTCGCCGATGCCGAGAAACTTCTCTCCCGACGTGTCCGGAACGTGGACTACGGCATTCCCGACCCGTGCCCGGACTTCACAACGACCGTGTTGCCGCGCCGCCTGGCGAATTTCGCCGCGCGCGCCAAACTGCTCCGGGGCGAACCTTTGAGCCGGCCCGAAATCGAAAACGCCGGCGGCGAGCCGCAGGTGGTGAAAGTGCTGTACCTGGCTCATTACATGCGCGAGAAAGGGCTGTTCGCCGCGGCGGAGGCAGTCGTCCTGGCCAACCGGATTTTGCAGGAACGAAAATCTCCAGTGCAGTTGAAACTGATCGCCGCAGGCGGTTTTGTGACCGACGAAGAAAAATCGGAATTCATGCGCTTGCAGGAGAATTCAGAATTCGCGCGCGCCGTGGAATGCCTCGGTTTCATCTCGGGTGCTAAAAAAGAAGGTGCCTTGCGCGAGGCTGACTTGTTTTGCTTTCCAACCCGTTACGCCGCTGAAAACCAACCCATCACGTTGATTGAAGCCATGGCGTTTGGGTTGCCCATTGTGACGACCCGCTGGCGCTCGCTTCCGGAAATGTTGCCGCCCGATTACCCGGGATTGGTCGCCGACCAGTCACCCGAACTCATTGCCGCTGCTCTCCTGAATCTCATGGTCGAGGAAACGGGCGAGGGCTTGCGCCGGGTTTTCCTGGCGCGGTTCACGCTCGAACGACACCTCGCCTCTCTCTCCCAGGCCATTCACTCCGTCGAGCAACCCGCGGAAGGAGTTCCCTATTTTCCGTGGCCGCACCGTTACTGGAGATAAACAACCTTGCCCCCGCGCCAGTCAGGTTTGCGGAACGAGCCGTGGTTTTGTGTGTTTGGCCACAAACGCGGCAAGCCGCACCCAGGCTTCTTCATCAATCAGACCCCAAAGACAATGGGGCGCGGAGAAGCGGCAATAATCCGAACAAGGCCGGTAAGGACACGGCTTTCCCTCCAGCCATTCCGCCTGCGAATGCAGCGGCGCAAACCATTCCGGCAATTGTGGTCCGAAGAAGGTGAAAGTTGGCACTCCACAGAATGCTGCCAGATGACCCGGACCGGAATCGTTGCCAATGAACACGGATGATTTGTCAATCAGGGCCAGCAATTCGCTCACGGTTTTGCATGTCGCCACCGCCGTCTCGCCAGCTTGCAACCACCACTGCCGCTGGTCGAAATCGCACGCGACGGTTACGTGGAAACCCTGTTCGCGTAATCGCGCCGCCACGAGGAGATACCTCTCCAGCGGCCAGACCCGAACCGGTTGGCCTGCGCCGCTATGAATCAACACCATGCCCTCGGAAGGATTTCGCGGCAGCCGAATCTCTTCGCGCGCCGGCAACGTAAACTGAAGCGCATCCGCGATAACGCGCCAGGATTCGTAACGATGCGCAAGCGGGTCCGGCTTGGCCAACAACTGGGTCAGGAATACCTGGCTGCGGAGCCGGGGAAAACCCAATCGCCTCCGGGCGCCGGCAACCATCAACAAGAAATGATCGCGCGGATCCCAACGCGCCGAAAGGCCCACATCGAATTTCTGGGCCATGAGGTTTCGACCCAGCCGCCACAACGCCAGCCACGGCCAGCGCCACAAAAGGTACTTCCCGGTAAACGCCGTCCACGGTGCCACGAATGGCAACACTTTTACGTCAGGCCACAGGCGCGGCCGCAAGTCCAGCGCGTAAGGTTTGGCCACCAACGTCACCTCGAACTTCTCGCACGCCGCGCGAAGAAACGGCGTGGCGATGACGAGGTCGCCCAAACCCCAGAGTTCGATGATCAAGAGTTTCGGTTTCACTGGGGTCGGCGTGCAATCAGGTAGGCGGACCAACCCAACCAATGAATGCGGGCCGTAAATTTTTTCCGGCTAGGCGGCAACCACACATACAACAAATGCGACGCGGCAAACATCCAGTTTCTCGAGATGCCTGCGCCTTCGATTTCCAGGCCGGCTTTTCGCGCGATCCCAGCCAGATCATCCGTGGTCACCATTCGGATATGCGTCGGATCATCGTGAAAATTCATGGTGAAGGGAATCGCTGAATTGCCCAGGCTCGGCAGCGTGAGTGTCTTGGGATGTGGAGTTTCAAAATAAACCCGGCCACCCGGCTTCAGCAGGCGCGCAATCTCGCGCAGCAACACGTCCAATCCGCTCAGGTGTTCGACCAAATGCATGCAGGTGATGGCGTCCATCGCGCCGTCCGGCCACGGTAACGTGTCGCGTTCAAAATCCGCGCGCCGGAATTCGCAGCCCAGTGGATATTTTTCCGGTGAACCGGCTTTGTCCGCCGCGAACAATTTCAAATCCGGCCGTAATTCAGCGATGTGCCCCAGCGTCTCGCCATCCCACGAGCCGAGGTCCAGAAGTTTTCCGGCCCGCGGCATTCGCGCCACGAACTGCGCGCGGGTGTCCAGCCAGGGAAATTGACGCAGGCATTTCCAATTCATGGCCCGGTTCCCGTCACAGGAAACAACCACGCACGACTCCGCAACTTCCACAGCACCTGCATTCGCGCGCCAATCTAGGCGCCGGGCCAAAGGGTGTAAAGAGCGGGCGATTGGCGCGCGCATAAGGCGGCAACGACAGAATCCGCGTGCGATTGATGCGGGATTGCGCTAATGGAATCGGCGTGGACGCCGCTCGTAAAATTTCCAACCTTGCCCTCATCGGTTTCATGGGCACGGGAAAATCGTCCGTCGGACGGATGGTGGCCGATCAATTACACTTCACCTATCTCGACACGGACGACGTGTTGGTTTCGCGCGCGGGCAAATCCATTACGGAGATTTTCGCCCAGGAAGGCGAGGTGGCCTTTCGCGAGAAGGAATCCGCCCTGGTTCTGGAACTCGCTCCGCGCACGCGTACCGTGATTTCCACGGGCGGTGGTTTGCCGGTCAATCCCGCGAATCTCGCCAGCCTCAAGGCTCACGCCCTGGTGGTTTGTCTTTGGGCTTCGCCGGAAAAAATCTGGGAACGCGTCCGCGGACAAAACCACCGTCCGTTGTTGAACGCTCCGGACGCACTCACAAAACTCCGCGCCCTGCTCGCCGCGCGCGAGCCGTCCTACCGCCAGGCCGATGTGCTGGTCAACACCGAGATGCGTTCCATCCGCGAGGTCGCCCATCAAGTCATCCACCAATACCG
>CAZCZP010000021.1:0-2243 GCA_964502895.1 uncultured Bifidobacteriaceae bacterium | reverse complement strand
CCACGGCCTCGTCGCCCGCTACGCGCGCTTCGACGATTACCACGATGTGCTGGGAGAAAAGCTGAAGGCGCTCTCAAAATTTGTGGACCAACTCGGCGGCGAAGGCACGCGGTCGCTTTGGTATGTGGACACTGGACCGGTTTTGGAACGCGACTTTGCGCAACGCGCCGGGATTGGCTTTATCGGCAAACACACCAACGTCATCAGCCGTAAACTGGGCAACTGGATTTTCCTGGCCGAGATTCTAACCACGCTGGAATTGGAGCCCGACGAGCCGGAAAAAAATCGTTGCGGCTCCTGCACGCGCTGCATCACGGCCTGTCCGACGCGCGCCATTACCGCGCCGTTCCAACTCGACGCGCGCCTGTGCATCTCCTACCTCACGATTGAATTGAAAGGACCCATTCCCGTTGAACTACGTCCAGCCATCGGCGATCGCATCTTCGGCTGCGACGATTGCCTGGCCGTTTGCCCGTGGAACCGTTTCGCCCGCGAAGGGCAGTTGATGAAAACTCACGCGAAGCCGGGCCTCGGCACACCCGATTTGTTGGAGCTGCTTACACTCGACGAAGCGGGATTCAAACATCGGTTTGCCGGCACGCCGATGTTGCGCGCGAAAAGACAAGGCCTCAGGCGCAACGCCTGCGTTGCACTGGGAAATGTGGGTGATGAAACGGCGCTTCCTTCATTGCAGCGACTCGCGAGCGAATCCGATCAAACGCTTGCGGAACATGCGCACTGGGCCCTCCAACGAATTCAAGACCGAACCAAAGTTCCGCGTGGATGACCGCCGAAGCAATCGCTGCCCGGCAATGTCTCACGGTAATACCGCTTTGATTGCATCAATGAGATCGTCGAGCGAACCCTTTTTGCGCACATAATAACTGGCGCCCTGCTGCAAAATGCCCATGATCTCGACGCCATCGTGTTCGGTTCCCGTGAAGATGATGATGGGCACATCCGGATCATTGCGCCTGAGAAAACGCATCAGCGCCAGACCGTCCTCGCCGGCCAGATTCAAGTCCAATATGGCGAGCGCCGGCACTGCGCCATCCATCCTGGCCAACGCTTCGCTCGCATCCTGGGCCGTCACCACCTCGTATCCGATGTCGTTCAGCCCGGAAGAAACCAAGTAACGCCATTCCTTATCATCATCCACGAACAGAATTGTCTTGCCCACGGAAAAACTCTTAGGAAGGAAATGCACCAAGGCAAGCAGAATAACGCGATGCAATGCCTGCGACTGGCTCGCTGCAAAACACCGCCGGCCAAACTAAAAATGGGTTAATCGCTCCCGGAAACCTTGAGCAATTCAGCCGCGGTCCAGTTCACCATGCGATCCTTGGTCGCCTCGCGAATCTTCGCCACCTGTTCGGGCGTTACCGGCGTGGCGTTGTGCTTCCATTCGGAATTCATCCGGATGAAAGTTATGACCGCCGCGATGTCCTCATTGGAAAGCGAATCTTTGAAAGGCGTCATCACACCTGCGCCGTATTGTTTGCCGGCAACCTCGATCGGGCCGGACAGTCCGTTCAGCACGATGCGGATGATCCGGTTCGGTCCCTCGGCCAACACCCATTCTGAACCCACCAATGGCGGAGCGTTCTGAGCGGCGCTGCCCAGCCCGTTCGGCTGATGACACGCGGAGCAGGCCATGTTGTAAACCCGGCGTCCATATTCAAGGTCCGGCCCATCTCGCTGCGGCTGAAAATCAACCGGCGCCCTCGTGTACTGGCCGTAAACCCGGGCATCGAACCAACCGCCACGCGCATCAAAATAAACCGCGCCCAGGCACAACAACACGAAGACGCCCACGAACAGCCACATGGGCACGGCGGCTTGCGTCGCCACCGGCTCAGTTTCGTTCCGGTTGTGGATTGTCGGATTCTCCGCGTTCATTTCACAGATGCTGTCGTTGGTGGCGCGTTGGTATCGGCGCTCTTGCGGGCCGGAGACGTAAACGGCGCTTCGAACAAAGGCGCATCGGCGCGCAGACTCAACAAATAAGCCACGAGAGAGCGCGCTTCAGGCTTCGGAACGATTTCATAACCAGCTTCCACCGCGGTCAGCTTGAGCGCATCCGGCGCAGGTTCGTTTCCAATCTTGCGTTTCTCGAACAGGTAACGGTACGGCGGCATTTTGGAGCCTTGAATCACATCGCCCGGCGCGTAGAGATGGCGATAATGCCAGTCCGTGTCGTAGGGCCGCACGCCGATGTTCGCGAGGTCCGGTCCGATTCGCAT
>CAZCZP010000020.1:1891-28472 GCA_964502895.1 uncultured Bifidobacteriaceae bacterium | reverse complement strand
TGATCGTGTTTGTGTCCGGCGTGGAGGGTCCCGAATCACTGATGGAAAACTTGAAGCCGTTGGCATTGGCGGTCGTCGGGCCAACCACGGGCTTGGCTGAAGGCACCGTCATGATGCGAATGTTATCAACGTGGTTGTTGGCGTTGTTGCCGCCGGTGCGTCCGGTAAACACCAGCCGTCCCGGGCGGGGCGCGAAGTTGACGGCGAAATTCGTGAGGTAAAACACTCCCTTGTAACTGACGTTAAGTTTCCCGTCGAGGGTCAGTTCCGCGGTCAGCGGTTGCCAGCAGAGCGCCGCGACTCCTCCAGCATTGGGTCCCGTTTGCATTGAGGTCGTGTCGGCACAGGCACCATTCAAGGTTGGCAACGGCACGTTCGTAACGATCGTGTTGTCCACCCGAATGGTCAGCCCGATGACATCCGCGCCGCCGCTGAACCATTCGTCAAAGCAGATCGCCAAGCCGGTCTGTGTTCCTTCTTCCGGAAGGTTCGCTTCGCCCGTCGGGCTGCTGGCAAAACCGTTTCCATCACGCTGGACGACTACCGGGTCGTCGGCGCTGCAGTAGTTGATGCTGAAGCCGTCCGCCGGCTGATCGTCGCCGCCGCCGGTCCGCACATCCATGGAAAACTTGAAAGCGGCCACCACCAGCCCCGCGTCAAAATCGTCGAACAAGATCACGGCGCGCTGGGAGTCCACCGCATCCGTTACCGAGAAATAGCCATTGGTGGATGGGTTGATTCCGACTTCAAGCGTGCTGCCGTTCGTGGAATACCAAGTGCCGCCGCCCGCGGCGGTCCCGAAGACATCTAGGACTCCAGCGGGATCCGAATTGAAGCCGAAGTAGTTTGTGCCCGCCTGGACGGAGACGGCAACGAATGTGCCCGCGGCCATGAGCACCGACAGGAGACGCCTGAGCATTGGTGGAGTGTTTTGCATACGTATTTCAGTTTAGAGTTCTTCCGGGTTCGGTCCAAAAACTCCACACGATCCGCAACGCCAAACCGGCTGGAATTACTTACCCCCTGAAGGGAAGAGACAACCACGCCTCGTGGCTGCAACCAGTGATTATCGGCTCGTTCTGAAGTTTGTGTTTACCGAAACTTAAGGATGACTCTATCATCCCCCCATTACCGCGCCATCACGCAAACGCGGGAATGGCTGCCGGCAACCCTTTGCTAACCTCCATCCAGTGAAGCGCACGTCTCGCATTACCCGCTCCGCATCGTCCTCGCCTCGCTCGGCGCCCGCCGGGAAAGCCGCCTCACGCAGTCGTCAATGGTTTTTCCGGCTGCTGGCGATGACGCTCATACCCATTCTGGCGTTGGTGGGCGTCGAATTGGTCTTGCGGATCGCCGGCTACGGGTATGCGACCGACTTCTTCGTTAAGACAAAAACCGGCGGCCGGACTGTGTTCGTGGAAAACGACCGCTTCGGTTTCCGGTTTTTTCCGCCAGGCATGGCGCGCAGTCCATCGCCGACAACTTTTCCCGCGGAGAAAAACACGAATGTGTTCCGCGTTTTTATTCTCGGGGAGTCCGCCGCGCTCGGCGACCCGGAACCGGCTTTCGGCTTTGGCCGCTACCTCGAAGTTCTACTGCGGGAGCGTTTTCCCACGACGCAGTTCGAGGTAATCAGCGCCGCGATGACCGCGATCAATTCCCACGCCCTGTTGCCGGTGGCGGCCGAGTGCGCCCGGCACAACGGCGACCTTTGGATCATCTACATGGGAAACAACGAAGTCGTCGGCCCGTTCGGCGCGGGGACCGTCCTGGGCCCGCGCACGCCTCCGCTCGCATTCATCCGAGCGAGCCTGGCCGTGAAACGTCTCCGCCTCGGCCAATGGCTCGACGCGCTGACGGATCGAATCGTCGGCACGCGGTCTTCGCCCAAATCCTGGCAGGGAATGAAAATGTTCCTCGACTCGCAAGTGCGCCATGACGATCCGCGCCGCAAACTCACGGACGAACATTTTCGCGAGAACCTGGAAGACATTTTGCGCACCGCGCAACGATCCGGCGTCAAAATCGTCTTGAGCACGGTGGCAGGCAATCTCAAGGACAACTCGCCGTTTGCCTCGCTGCATTCACCGGGAATGACGGAAGCCAGCCGGGCCTCGTGGGAACAACTGTTTCGCGAAGGCATCGCTTTGGAAACTTCGGGGAACTGGTCGGATGCGATCAGGAAATACTCGGACGCGGCCGCACTGGACGCCGAATTCGCCGAGCTTCAGTTCCGCCTTGGCCGCTGCCATTTGAAATTGAATCAGCAAGCCGAGGCGCGCCGCTGTTTCGAGCTGGCTCGCGATTTCGACGCGCTGCAATTCCGGACCGACTCGCGCTTGAATGCCATCATCCGGCAAAGCGCGGAAAAATTTGCGGGAGTTACCTTGCTCGATGCCTCGGAGGCGCTCGCACAAACCAGCCCGCTCCGAATCACGGGCCAGGAAGTTTTTTATGAACACGTCCACCTGAACTTCGAGGGCAATTATCAACTCGCGCGGGCCGCCGCGGAAAGAGTCGTGGCCCATTTGCCAACCTCCGTTGCCACCCTCGGCCACGGCGAATGGGCGTCCCGGGAAACTTGCGAGCGACGGTTGTGCGTGACGCCATGGGATCGCGCCCGCGTGTACCAGAATGTTTTGCTGCGGGAAGCCGAGCCGCCGTTCACCCTGCAATTCGACCACGCCGAGCGCGTCAAAGCTCTATCGGACGCCCTCGCGCAGATCAAATCCGGCATCAACGCCGCGGCGCGCGAGCCGGCGCGGGAAATGTATCGCGAGGCGCTGGCCCGCACTCCGGGTGATTTCATGCTGCACGGCAATTACGCGAAATTTCTGGAGGATACCGGCGACAACGCCGGCGCGCTGACCGCATGGCAGCGCGTCGAGGAGTTGTTGCCGTATCATTTCGGCCCGCCGTATTACCGAGGCAAATTGCTGGCCCGCATGGCGAGGCATGACGAGGCCGAACTCGCGTTGCGCAAGACCTTGCACCGCCGGCCGGACGCGGTGGAAGCCATGGACGAGTTGGGGCAGGTGCTGGTCAAACAGGAGAAAACCGGGGAGGCGCTGGCGCGATACGCCGACGCGCTGAAGCTGCAACCGAATAATGCACGCCTCCACTTCCACAAGGCAGAAGCGCTGGCCGCGGAAAAAAAGAGGGACGAAGCGCTGGCAAGTTTGCGCCAGGCCATCGAACTGCGTTCCGATTATTGGGAGGCTCGCTATTTTCTCGGCGTCGAACTGGCCCGGAACGGACAAATCGCGCAGGCGCGCGAACAATTCAGCGAAGTGGTTCGCTTGAAGCCAAATCATGTCCTCGGCCATCTGAACCTGGGCGTGGCGCTGGCCAAGGAGCACCGTCTCGCGGAAGCGGTGATCCAATTCCGCGAAACGCTGCGGCTCGATCCAAAAAACCAGGCCGCGTCGGAATATCTTTCCAAACTGGAATCCCTCCCCATGCCGAAGACGCCTTAAGTCCGATTATTGGCCGTCTGGGAAGAGGTTTGCCACACCGGTTGACGGCGCGGCGGCTTGCCGTTGCCCGCTCAAACGCCTGGCCGCGTTCAGAACAGCCGTTCCTTGATGGCTTTGGCCACGGCGCTGGCGCGCGTGTGAACATGGAGCTTCGCGTAGATGTTGCGCAGGTGCGTATCCACCGTGTGATAGCTGAGCGTCAGGCGCTCGGCGATTTCCTTCTTCAACAAGCCCTCGGTGGTCAGCTCCAGGATTTTTCGTTCGCGCTCGGTCAGCCCGTAATTCTGTTGCGGCGCGCGAAGCTGGCTGAACATGTCCAAAACCGAGCGTGCCACCCGTGGCGTCATCGGCGCACCACCGGCGTGGGCTTCGCGGATGGACTCGACGATTTTCTCCACGGGCGAGGTCTTGAGCAAATAACCCGAGGCCCCGGCGCAGACTGCTTTGAAGATTTTGTCATGATCGTCGAAGACCGTAAGCATGACGATCCGTGTGGCGGGGGACATCGCCTTCATCCGATGAACGGCTTCGATGCCATTCATGCCGGGCAATTCAACGTCCAGGAGAACCACATCCGGCACCGCCCCGCAGGCCAGGGCTTCCAGCGCGTCCTCCGAGTTGGAAAAATGCCGTGGGCAAACCAGGCCTTCAACCTGCTGGAGCACTCGGGCCACGGTTTCGCGGAACGTGTGGTTGTCCTCGACCAACCAAACACAAATGGGCTGCGTGGCCACCGATCTTGCCGTCGCTGAATCGCGCAAGTTCACCGTATTGTCCTCAACGGCTCTCGGCTTCATCGTGAATTCGCTTCGAGCGCGTTCCCGGAATGCGCGGCCATCGTAGCACGCTTCGCGGCCCGCGCATCCCCCGTGTTCGCGTGATGGGTACCAGCAGCGTTACCCCGGTGCCGCAGCCCGGCCGGCTTTCGAGATGCGCCTCGCCGCGCATTTCGGATGCCCGACGCCGCAAGTTTCGCAATCCGTTGCCAGTGGTGATCTGGCTGGTGTCAAAACCAACCCCATCATCCTTCACCCAAAGCCGAAACTGGCCCGAAGTGAGTTCCACCAGGATTTCCACCTTCGTCGCCTGGGAATGCTTGGCGATGTTGTACAGGATTTCCTTGAAGATCGGAAGGATGTTCCGGCGCAGTTCCAGCGGCGGCACGGTCGCGGCCGACGAGCCGGTGGAGCGGAATTGAAACGGAATGCCGTGAAGCATGGAGTTGGCCGTGTCCTTCATTCTCAAAATCAAGTCTCCCATGTTGTCGCCGGCGGGGTCGAGAAACCAGACGATGTCGCGCAGCGAATCAACCGTCTGCACGGCGATGCGCCGGATTTCGGAAACCTCCTCGGCCTGGCCGTTTCCCTGCCGGGACGCAACCTCGCTGAGCAGGGCAATGCTGCCGACATTGCTGCCGACTTCATCGTGCAAGTCGCGGGCGATCCGCAGGCGCAAACGGGACAGTTTGCGTTCGGCGACCAGGCGCGCCTCATAAGCCCCCACCAGCAGGAGGAACACGGTCAACACAACCACGGCACTAAACCACCACGTTTGCCAGTACTGCGGCAGAACGATGACTGCCAGACTCGCGCCGGCTTCATTCCAAACTCCATCGTTGTTGCACGCCATTACACGGAATTGGTATTTGCCCGGCTGCAAATAACTATAGACGGCTGATCGCCGCGTTCCTGCATCCAGCCAGTCGCTCTCCAGACCTTCGAGCTTGTACTTGAAACGGACTTTCTCCGGCGCCGTGAAACTTAGAGCGGTGTAGTGAAACTCGAAGCGGTTTTGCCCGGGTGGAATCGTCAGCCTGCTCGTTTCTCCCGGGGCGGTTTGCGCCACGTCCCGGGCGACGCGCGTTTTTCCCTCCAACCTCACACTCTCGATGACGACCGGCGGCGGCAGCGCGTTGAACGGGATATTCTCGGGGTCCACGACCGCAAGGCCGTTGACCGTTGGAAACCAGAGTCGGCCATCCCGTGTCTTGCAACCGGCCGGCTGACTGCCTCCGCTACACTCCAGGCTCGGCAAGCCGTCCGCCTTGGTGTAGTTAAAGGAACGAATCCGCGAGATTTCACCTTTGGCAAATCGGCCCAAATCCGTTTTGCTCACGCGGAACACGCCGCCACCCGAACTGCACCACAAGTTGCCACGGCGATCTTCCTCGATGTGCAAGATGACATTATCCGGCAGTCCCTCGCGGGTGGTGAACGCGACGAACTTGCCCGCCTCGAAGCGATTCAATCCGCCCAGAGATGTCCCAATCCACAGCACGCCGTCCGCATCAGCGTACAGTGAACGGATGCGCTCGCTGCTCAGGCCGTCCCGCGCACCGAATCGAGTCACTTGGTCGCCGCTGACCCGGTACAACCCGTCGTCGTGGGTGCCGATCCAGATATTGCCGGTGGCGTCCTCTGCCATCACGCGCACGTTGGCGTGCGGCGCCTGCGTCGGCAGTCTGAGCTCGACCGGCTGGCCCTCGCACAAACGGACCACCACTGGATCCGATCTTTGCTGGCCGAGCCACAGATGACCCCGGGTATCTTCATGGAGTCCGCACACGATGTCGGCGCCCGTGTTCTCGAAGCGAACGAATGTCTCGCCCTCCAATTTGAAGAGACCGCCTCCCCATGTCCCCGCCCACAGCGTCTTGTCGCGGTCCTCGACCAAAGACCACACGCACTCATTGGTCAACCCTTGCTTCGGTCCGTAATGCTGGATGGTGTCCCCCTTGAGCCGGTTGATGCCGTCGCCATTCGTACCGATCCACAGCGCGCCGTCCTCGCTTTCGCAAACGGAGAGCACGGAGTTTCCGGACAGGCCTTGCTGGCGGCCATAGCTGCCGAACACGGTCAATTTCAGCCTGGCCAGCCCCTGGCCTTCCATTCCCACCCAGATGTTCTTTTCGCGATCTTCATGCACGCTGCGGATCGAAGCCCCGGGAAAACCATCCTTCCGCGAAAACGCCAGCACCGCGCCGTTGCCTGAGTATCGAAACAGGGAACTGCCATACGTCCCAACCCAAACTTGTCCCCGGCGATCCTCGCGCAGGCAGGACACGACGCCCTTGGACCACCGGTAATCCCCAAGATCAGCGACCCATTTGCCTCGCTCGAACTTCCGCAGGCGATTGTTGCCGGCCACCCAAAGCCCGCCGCCGCGGCCCGCGCACAACGCATCCACGCCAAAATTTTCCTCGCGAGTTTGGTCCCAGACCACCACGAATGCACTCCCCTGCCACACCGCCAGTTCCTTCTCGGTGCTGACCCACAAACCACCTGAAACATCGGTGGCCAGTCCCGTGATCCTGCTCCCGGACAAATCCCAATTCGTTGAGATCACGGTAAAACTGCCTTCCGAAAACCGGATCACCTGGCCTTCGGCAGTACTCATCCACAACACGCCTTCTGGGGATTCAGCCAAGGCTTCAATCTGCCTGAACAACGTTCCCCGACTGGGGGGGACAAAGGCACGAAACACACCGCCCGCATAATTCACCAGGTGCCCTTCTTCAGTGGCAATCCAAAGTGTCCCGGCGCGGTCCTCGAACAATAAGAGGATGCGGCTGCTGGGCAATCCCGGCGAATTGTTCGCATCGAAGACCTTGAACTGGACTCCGTCGAAGCGCGCCAGCCCGCCAAAGGTCCCCAGCCATAAATACCCGTCGCGCGTCTGGATCAGTGAAGTCACCGAGCTTTGCGGCAGTCCCTCATCGCTCTTCCACTGGTCAATGCGGTAGGCGTGCGGTCTCGAAATTGATTCTGCCGCCACTGCGGAAATTGAAAACAACGCAGCCAACAGCCCCCAAAATGCGCCGCGCTTCAAGGGACACACGGTCTGCTGCGGGGCAACACCACAAGCAAAACTCACAACCGCATTCTGGCGTTGCGCATCTGGGATTGCAATACCTCACCGCCGCGGGCGTCCGAGCTATCCGGGCTGGGAGGAGGATTTCCCGGCGGTGAACGCGAGCCACAACCAGCCCAACAAAAAACTCACGCCGCCAAGTGGCGTAATCGCGCCGAGCCAGCGCGCGTTCGTCAACGCGAGCAAATAGAGCGACCCTGAAAAAATTACAATGCCCGCAAGAAAACACACCCACGGCCCGACCTGCAACGGCTGGCGTTGCGTCAGTAGAAACAACATCACCGTGTGAATGAAATGATAAAACACGGCCGTCTCCCAGATCGCTGCCGTGTCGTGCCGCGCGAGAGTTTCCTTCAACCCATGCGCGCCGAACGCGCCAAGCGCCACCGCCAGGAAACCGGACAGCGCCGCCACTCGAATCGCCATCGTGTTAGTCATGTTAAAACGGCCAGTTCACTCCGGCGGAAAAATAAACGCCGCCGGACATATCCAGTCGCGCCTCGCGGCCTCCGCCGCTGATTGATGCGCTGCCCAGCGGCATGTATTGCACGCCGAGATAAACATCGCCGTGCTCCTCCACGTGGAACAGCAAGGTCGCGTTCACGTATCCACCGTAAACGAATTCCGATCCCCCCGTGCTACCGCGGTTGCGCGCGTTGCCGCCATCGTCCGACACAATCGTTTCATCGAATTGCAGGTCGCCGTCCACGTACCCCACCGCCGGCCCCGCACTGAAGGAAACAGCCCAGCGCGGATGCAGTTCCCAATGCAGCAACGGCCCCAGTCTCGCCACGTAAAGCGAAACATCGAGCGTTCGCGAACCCGTGATCGTGCCGAATATCGAATCCCCGCCTGGCACGTCCGAGGCCAGGTCCGGTATGGTGGGTCCGATTCCGCTTGGTCCGCCGTTGTAGGGCGCGCCAGGCAAGAGGATTCCTCCGGTGCTGAAGGTGTGGACCGTTCGCGTGATCTCCGTGCTCATGGGCTGGTTGTCTTTGATACTGATGGGCAGGAAACCGAAGCCGAATTCCCATCCAATCTCCGTCGGCCCCCAACTCCAGATGGTTCCCCCGTAGGCCACGTCCAACCCGAAGTAAGGCGAATCATCGTTCTTCGCGCTGCCGCTCGCGGTAAATTCATTTGCGCTATGAAACGTGAGTGTCTGCGTCACGGGATCGTACTGCGACGCGTTCTGATAACCCCAATAGGAGGTCCGGCCCAGCGCGTTGCCTGTTTGATCCACGCGGACGTAACCGTCGTCGTAAATGTGGTTCAGCCCCGGCTGCCCCGGCTGCCCCGGCTGGCTGCCGGACACTCCAAAATCGCCGCTCATGGTGAACTCCGCGTTGAGATTAAGCCCGATGAGCGCGCCAACCCGGAAATGCCGCGGCCAGATGTTCGCCCGTGGCGGCGCCGCCTCGATCCAGAGATGTTGCGGCGGCGGTTCTTCGGGAGGCGTCTCTTGCGCCGACGCAATCAGCGCGCCCCCGACTGAACAACCGAGCGCAATGCCGGCTGCCGCGCGCAGCGAGTAAACCGGGTTGATGATCGTTCGGCGCATGGCTATTGGTTCTCAATGACGCGATAAAACCGCGCTCCAACAGCAACAGGCCGGCTCACGGTTTTTGGCGGGCCATCGTCAAACCACTGCACGCGGTCACCCTGCGCGACAATGGACGGTTGCGCGGCGCGCTCCACGCCCGTAATCGAGTTGTCGCGATACAACACCGTGTAACGGCGCCCGGGTGTCGCCGGAAACTCCAGGAGAATTCCTGCCGGCGAAAGCTGAACCAGCCGTGGCGCGGGCGCAGGCAACGGAGTCCCCGCGGGCGCCGACGAGTTGAATCCCGCCATCACGAACGGGTGCAACTGCGAATCACTCACCACGATCGGCAGCCGCGTTGGCACGAAATACTCCAGCAACAAGTCCACGCTTTGATTCGCCTCCAACGGCGCGGCGTGAATGACAAAGGGATTGCCATCGTTTGTGCCGACCGCGCTGAACAATTGGTTGGTCAGCCCGGAAACAACCACGCGCGCCGACGGCACCGCGTTCGTCCCTGCGTTTGCCAACCGCACTGTTTGCTGCATCAACCCGGTTTGGGGATTAAACGCCATTGCCGAAATGTTGCTCGCCACCAGCGATCCAGCCACCAGCGGCCCAACTACTGTGTTCGTGCTCGCGGTGTTGTTGACGGTGTTCGTGTCGAGCACGTTCGCGGCGCTGATGCTCGCGAAGAGACTTGCCACGCCCGCGTTCGTTGGCTGCACGGTCACGGTCAAATCACTGGACCCGCCAATCGCGACGGTGCCCACACTCCACTGGAGGATGTTGCTGTTGACGGTGAACACGCGATTCGAAGGAGTGAACCCGATGATTTTGATATTCGCGGGCAGGCTGTTGCTCACGACGACATTTGCGGCCCCGTCGCCACCGACGTTGCTCGCCGCCAGCGTGTAGCTCACCCAATCGTCCACCAATACCGGCTGCGTCGGCCCGCGAATCGCGATGGCCAGGTCCGGCTGGCCGGCACTGACGACCGTCACCACGTTGGTCGTGGCGTTGGTCGTGTTGAAATTATTGAACGCTGAAACCGTGATCGTGTTGGTGAGATTGCCAAAGGCGGTGGGTCTGATCCCGATGGACAGCGTGGTGAACTCGCCCGCGCCCGGAAATTGGTCAATCAGGAAGGTGACCATGTTCGTGGTGAAGAAAACATTGGCCGGCCGGCTGTTCGTGGCGCCGAGAATCTGTACCGGGCCGGAGAACCGGTTGGTGACAAACACGTCGGTCAATAGAGATTGGGTCCGGTTGGTAACATTGACGATGTAGGTCAGCGACTGGTTGGCGGTGATTGGATCCGGTGTATCACTCACCGAGAGAGTGAAACTCGCCTGGCCCAAAACTCGCGAGCAAGTCAACAAGGCAAGCAGCGCGATTTTGCCGACAACGGCCGCTCTCCGGCTTGGGCCACCTTCTCCCCCACCGGGGGAGAGGGCAGGGTGAGGGGGCAGCCGATGTGCCGCATGAATTAGCCCAATCATTTCTTCCCCGCCTTCGCCGCGTTGCGTTCGGTCAATTGCCGGATCAAGTATTTGTCCTCGGTCGCCTGTTGCCACGCCGAGAACCACAAATCCCCGAGCATCTGTCCACCCGCCACGAGCCGCGCCTCCAGAAATTCCCGGCCTTGAGTGGAAGCAGGGTTCTCCGGCGTCAATTTTCCTTCCTTGTTCAAACGATAAAGCGGTTCGACGAATTTGTGCGTCTCCTGCATGTACGCAACGAGTTGCCGGAACAAATCCTCGGGCTTCGTCGGGTCGCCCACAATTTTTCCCGCACGGATTTTTCCAATCAGCGGTTCCGCCTTCACGCCGCCGGTCATGCGGAAAAAGCCGCCGTCAATCCACGCATGAATGCTGCTGTTGGTGGCGTAGCTGTTTGGATTTTCTCCCACCCAACCATGATGATGCTGCGTCACGTGAAGCGGTTGCGCGCAATCGCCCACGTAATGCCCCATCACGCCCATGACGTAGATGATGTTCTGTTCCGCGTTGGCGATTTCCTCCGCCGTGCCGCCGTACTCCCGATAGGCCTTGAGATACGAAAAGCCGGACTTGAGTTTGCCGCAGTATTCGGCAATCGCCCACGGCGCAAACCCCACCAACTCCCGCGTGTGATCCTTGTTCTTCGCGGGATCAATCGCTGGAAATCTTTCCGGATGCGCCGCGCGCGCCAATGCGAGTTGTGCCGTGAAATCGTAACGGAAAACCGGCAGGACGTCGGGTTTGAGTCCAAACGTTTCCAGGTCCTCCAGATCGAAGTAATGATCCGGCCCGTTGAAATGCGCCAGCGGCAAATCCTCGCCGCGATTGCGCCAGCGATCCGGTTCGCCGCTCAGAAACGCGATTCGCTCGCGAGCGCCCGCGGTTTTGACGAACGCCGGAAAATCCTTCGGCAACGCCGCCAGCGCCAGTTGATTCACCGCGCGATGCCCCTCGTAATCCCAAGCCCGCGTTTGTGGGGTACACAACATTACGCCAGCAAGGAAGGGCAAGAGGTTTTTGTTCATACGAGTTTGATTCGCGTCCGGCCAACTTAGCGACGCGAAGCGGAAAAGCAAAATTCAAATACTGGCGGGCCAACGCTCCGGTGTAGCTTCCAGAATGACGAGCCACACGAGTCCCTGATCCACTGATGAGTTCGACGAGACTCTTCTAACTCTCCCTCCGGCAGCGCCGAAAAATTCGTGTCCATTTGCGTTCATTCGTGATTGAATCCGCCGCCGTGAAAATCATCACTGACGAACGTTGCGCGGGCTATTCCAAACCCGGCCATCCCGAGCGGCCCGAGCGCATCACGAAGACCCTGGAAAAATTGCGCCAGCAAAAAGAACTGGCCATCGTCTGGGCAAAGCCCGGCAACGTCGAGGACTCCGCGCTCCTGCGCGCTCATAAGCCTGAACACCTGGCGCGCTTGAAAGTTCCGCACGACTTCGACGCCGACACGGCCTATCACAAGGGCATTGATGAAATCGCGCGCCGGGGTGTCGCCGCGGCCGTGGACGCAATGAAGGCCGCGCGCGCCGGAGAAACCGTTTTCAGCCTCATGCGCCCGCCCGGGCATCATGCCACCCAGGATCAGGCGATGGGTTTCTGCTATTTGAATTCCATCGCCATCGCGGCGCTCGATGCGCAAGCCACCGGCGCGAAGCGGGTCGCCGTGTTCGATTTCGACGTGCATCACGGCAACGGGACGGAAGCCATCTTGTTGGACAAACCGGGCACGGCGTTTTTTTCGATTCACCAGCATCCCTGTTACCCCGGCACGGGAACGGAGAACGTGGGCAAGAACTGTTTCAATTATCCCGTCCCGCCGCTCACCCCGCGCCAGGAATACCGCAAGGTCATCGCCCGCGCGCTCGACGACCTGAAAAAGTTCAAGCCCGATCTTATCGGCGTGTCCGCCGGATTCGACGCCTACGCTCACGACCCCATCGCGCAGGAGTTGCTCGAAGTGGAGGATTTTCATTGGATCGGAAAATCGCTGCGCGAAACCGGCGTGCCGCTCTTTAGCATCCTGGAAGGCGGCTACAGCGACCAGTTGCCGGAATTGATTTTTGCGTATCTCAAGGGGTTGGATGGGATGTGAAAACGGGATATGCACTGCGGCTGACCCTCACCCCTGCCCTCTCCCATCCGATGAGAGAGGGTGAATCGTCCGCCAGTAATCGAAATGTCCTCGCCTGTAGGTCGCAAGACAGCCTTTCAACAGAAATGAAGCGACCGAATCCTGTTCCCTCTCCCATCGGATGGGAGAAGGTCAGGGTGAGGGCTCTTTCCGCGCTCCTCGCTTTCGCTTGCTTTGTTGGTTGTACAAATTCGCGTCAGGGACAGCCGTTGTCCCAAGCTTCAAGGGAAATTGTCACCATGAAAGTGCCCTTCAAAATCGGCAACGCCGTCGTGACCGCGGAGATTTTTCAACACGGCAAACCGTGGCCCACGATGATCAACGTCCACGACGACGAGAACACTTCTGTCGCCGCGGGCAAAATCATCATCGGACAATCCGGCGGAAGGCTCATCGAACTTTCGCACGGCGGCCATCGGCTCGTCAGCTTCAACCTCAACGGCGAGCGTTACAGCTTCGACCCCAACAGAATTTTTTCGGACGCCGGCATTCGCGAAACGTTGGAGCGTCGCAGCACATGGTCCGAACCTGCGCATCGCGCCGTCAAACGATTCGCCGGACAATATCTCGGACACTTCGCGCTGGAACATGAGCCGGTCATCATCGCGCTGCACAACACGGTGGATGGCACTTACTCAATCGAAAGCTATCGTCCCGGCGCCGAACACGCCGCGGCTGCCGCGGCGCTGCACATCACCACGAACCGCAGCCGCTTCGATTTTTTCTACGTTACCGACCGGCGTTTCTTCGATTACCTCCAGCAACGCGATTTCAACGTCATTCTTCAAGACAACGCCGCCGTGCCCGACGACGGTTCGCTCTCGGTTTATTTCGCGCGGAAGGGAATTCCTTACGTCAACATCGAAGCCGAATTGGGCCATCTCAACGCACAGATCGAGATGGTGCGAGTCGCGAGACAGATGGCAGTGGAGACATTGGCAGCCCTGCGTTGACGCAAGCGGAGCGGCCCCGGCATGAGACGCGGTTGACGCTGGTTTGGGCAAGGTTGATTCGGCGTTTTTCCCTCCGTTTTGACATGACCAATTCCCTTCGACGTTCGACATCTGGCATGGTGCCATTATCCTGCCGCGCGTGAGCGATGTGACCCAAATTCTCGACCGCGTTCAGTCTGGTGATCCGCTGGCGGCGGGGGAATTGTTGCCACTGGTGTATCAGGAGTTGCGCCGCATTGCCGCGCACAAGATGCAGGCGGAGGCGGCGGGGCACACGTTGCAGCCGACCGCGCTCGTACATGAGGCGTGGTTGCGACTGGTGGACAAGGACGGGCAGGCGCAGTTTCAAAATCGCGCGCACTTTTTTGGCGCGGCGGCGGAGGCGATGCGGCGCATTCTGATTGATCGCGCGCGGCGCAAGCAGGCGCAGAAACACGGCGGCGGCAAGGAACATGTGGACGTTGATGACATCGAGATTCCCGCACCGGCCGATGACGAGGAATTGCTGGCGGTAAACGACGCGCTGGATCGCTTTGCCAAAGTGGACGCGCAAAAAGCGGAACTGGTGAAGTTGCGTTACTTCGTCGGCATGACCATTGAGGAAGCGGCAACTGTTCTCGGCGTTTCCGAGCCAACGGCCAAACGTTGGTGGGCTTATGCTCGCGCGTGGTTGTTTCAGGAAATCCAGAAAGGCTGACCTCCTTTCCCGTGCTTCGGGAGTTCCCGGTCAAAAAGTCGGCGTCACTTGGGCTTGGGTTTGGCAGGCGGGAGAAAAGTGTCCCAGGTTCGGCCGGACTCCATCGTTGGCGGTTTTGCGTCCTCGCGCCCGGCAGGCGGCGGCACGCGGATAAGGTGATTGCAACTCGGGCACTGAAATTGGCGACCGATCAGATTCTCGGCAGCCTGGATGTGCTGGCTGCAATGCGGACACGCAAATTTGAATTCGTTCATAGTGGTGACGTTTCATCATATCATGCGCAAACGGCGGACAAATGGGATCAAAAAAATTACCTCGTTTGATGATCCGGTTTCCGGCTGAATTGCGCATGTGAGGATAGAACAACAAATCCTCAAATGAACCCCGCACCTCAAAACGAAGAATCCATTTTTGAGGCCGCGCGGCAACTCCCCATGCCGGAGCAACGCGCCGCCTATCTCGACCAAACCTGCGCCGGGCAGCCGGAGTTGCGCCGCCGCGTGGAGCAATTGCTCATAGCGCATGAGCAAGCCGGAACTTTTCTAAGCGAACCCCCCACCAGCCCCCAACCGACCATCAAACTGACACTGCCCGCGGAGGAGAAGCCCGGCGAAAAAATCGGGCACTACAAGCTGCTTCAAGAAATCGGCGAAGGCGGCTGCGGCGTGGTTTGGATGGCGGAGCAGGAGGCGCCCGTGCGCCGCCGGGTTGCGCTCAAGGTCATCAAACTGGGCATGGACACCAAACAGGTTGTCGCCCGCTTCGAAGCCGAACGCCAGGCCCTGGCGCTCATGGACCATCCGAATATCGCAAAGGTCCTCGACGCCGGAGCAACCGACACGGGCCGGCCCTACTTCGTGATGGAACTCGTGCGCGGCGTCCGCATCACCGACTATTGCGACCAAAATAATCTTTCGACGGAGCAGCGCCTGGCCCTGTTCTCGAAAGTCTGCCAGGCCATTCAACACGCGCACCAGAAGGGCATCATTCATCGCGACATCAAACCTTCGAACATCCTGGTCGCCGATCACGACGGCGTCCCGGTGCCCAAGGTGATTGATTTCGGAATCGCGAAGGCCACCTCGGATCAACGCCTCACGGACAAAACTCTGTTCACGGCCTTTGAGCAATTTATTGGCACGCCGGCTTATATGAGTCCGGAACAAGCCAACTTGAGCGGGCTGGACATTGACACGCGCACGGACATTTACAGTTTGGGCGTACTGCTCTACGAATTGCTCACCGGCAAAACACCGTTTGACGCGAAGGAGCTTCTTCAAGCGGGCCTGGATGAAATGCGCCGCACGATCCGCGAGAAAGAACCGGCCCGCCCCTCAACGCGACTGAGCACGATGCTGGCCGGCGACCTTACGACCACCGCCAAGCATCGCCACACGGACGCACCCAAACTGATTCACTTGGTGCGCGGCGATCTGGACTGGATCGTGATGAAGTGCCTGGAGAAAGACCGTACCCGCCGCTACGAAACCGCGAATGGATTGGCGCTGGACGTGCAGCGTCATCTGAGCAACGAACTCGTCACCGCGCGTCCACCCAGCACGGCGTATCGTTTTCAGAAACTGGTTCGCCGGAACAGGCTCGCCTTCGCCGCCGCTAGCGCCGTGCTCGGATCGCTCATCTTGGGTCTGGTCGTGGCTCTGTGGCTTTATTATCGCGAAACCCAGGCGCGCGAACGGGCCGGTGCCGAAGAGCAAAAGGCAAAGGTCGCTTCCGCCAAAAACGAGGAGTCGGCGCGGTTTCTCAAGGGAATTCTGGAAAGCGTCGGTCCTTCGGTTGCGCTCGGTCGGGACACGGCCTTGATGCGCGAGGTTTTGGACAAAGCCGCGGCGCGCGTCAGCACCGATTTGAAAACGCAGCCGGAAACGGAAGCCGAAATGCGGGCGACCTTGGGGAAAGTGTACCTGCAACTCGCCGAATATGAAAAAGCCGAGGCGATGCTGCGCGAGGCGCTTGCCCTCAAACGCCAGTTGTTGGGCGCCGAACACGCCGAGACGGCGATCGCGATGAGCGATCTGGGAAGGGCATTGATTACCCGGGGCAAACGCGATGAAGGCGAGAATCTGTTGCGCGAGGCCTTGGAATTGCAGCGCAAGGTCCTGGGTGCAGAACACGTTGAAGTGGCTGAGACGCTTGGTTCATTGGCGTGGACAGCCACTCAGCAACTCAGGCCGGAGGAAGCCGAACGGCTCGGACGCGAGTCTTTGGCGATATGGCAAAAGCTTTGCAGTCCCGAGAGCGTCGAGGTCGTCGAATCGCTTCTGTCCATGGCCGAGTTTCTTCGCATTCAGCGAAAGCTGGACGAGGCGGAACAATTGGTTCGGCAGGCAGAGCGCATTTTGTCAAAGCAAGCTGACCAGGAAACACCGCTCCTTGCGGACGCCAAAAACAATCTGGCGGTGCTGCTTTTGGACCAGAGCAAACTGGCTGAGGCGGAAGTCCTTTTCCAGGAAGTACTGGTCATTCAGCGGAGAATTTACGGTCATGAACATCCCCGCATCGCCTTGACACTCCAGAATCTGGGCGTGGCCTACCTCGGCCAGCAAAAACCGGTGGATGCGGAAGCCAGCTTATCGAAGGCATTGGCGATGCAGCTCAAGTTTCGCGACCATGCCCGGGGAGACGTGATCCTCACCGCTGGGAATCTGGCTGTGGCTCTACTTCATCAAGGCAAACGAGCGGAAACAGACCAGATGATCCGGACGCTCATTCCGCCCGGTGCGGAGAATCTGTTCGAGTACTACGGACCGCTTTCTTTTCGGGCGCAATATTATGCCCAGTCCCGGCGTTTTGCCGAAGCGGCGGTGGAAATCGCCGCTGCCGCGAGGCTCAAGCCCGACGACGGCCTCAGCCGGATTCGGTTAAGCTGTGTCCGGTTCGCCGCCGGCGACCTCACCGTTTTCCAACGTGAACGGAGCGATATGTTGACGCGCTTTCGGAGCCTTCGCGATCCCAGAGTGGCGGAGCATATTGCCACGGCGTGCCTGCTTGCGCCCATGGCGGGAGCGGACCTGATGATTGCTGGCCAACTGGCGGACCTGGCCGCCGAACAGATGCCGGACGATCCATGGGTGGCGCGGACCAAGGGCCTTGCGGAGTACCGCCGGGGAGATTTTCCCGCAGCTCAGTCCTGGGCGAAAAAGGCATTGGGCCAAGAAAAAACGGACAGCCCCACGAAGGTCACCGCGCAAACCATCGTCGCGCTCGCGCAATTGCAGTCCGGTGAAACCAACGCCGCGCTCACAACATTGATCGCCGTGTGTGACGCGCGCCGGGAAATGCCCGGGTTGAACGCGATGAATGTTTTTGAGGTGAACTGGCACAACGTGATCATCGCGGAAATTCTGTTGCACGAAGCCGAAGCGACGTTCATTCCCATCCTGCAACAGGAACGAAAGTTCCCCGGCCAATCAGCTTCCCACCGCCAATTGCTGACGGATCTGCTTCAGTCGGCTGGCCGTTGGGACGAAGCTTTGGCCCTGCTCGCAGAACGCGCGGCGCGGGAGCCAGAAGATACCCTTCTCACACTCCAGCTCGCCATTTATCAGACGTGGTTCGGTAAGGAGGCAGAGCATGCCGTCACAAGCCGGCGATTTCTGCAATACGCGAAGGGTACCACCAACGCCTTCACAGCGGATCGCGCGAGCAAGGCGTTCTGTCTGCGACCTTCCAGTGACGCTGCGTTGCTGGCGGAGGCTTTGAGTCTGGCGCGGCGCGCCGTGGAACTCGGGCGGGACACAAATGCAATGCCCTATTTTCAACTGGCGCTTGGCCTGGCCGAATACCGCAACGGTCACCTGATCGAGGCAGACAAAGCGTTCGCCGCCGCCGCACAATCCGCCAAAGGTAATTCGCGCGTCCAGGCGCCCGCACAACTCTTCCATGCGATGAGCCTGTTCCGCCAAGGACGGACGAACGAGGCTCAGCGGCTGTTCGCCGATTCCAGCGCGGTTTTCCGCGCCCCACCCAGCGACGAAAGAAATCCTTTAACGAGTGGCGGCAACCATGACGATATGATCATCTGGCTGGCGCACAAAGAAGCCAAAGCGCTGTTGCAACCCTGATCGAATATGCCCTTGCTTGCGACCAAGACCACTTATGATGAATTGCGCAAGCTCGCTGCCGCGAAATTGACGAACGCGAGGCCCGGCCAAACCTTCCAAGTCACGGCACCCGTACCTGAAGCCTCACCAATAACAGCTCTTTTAATGATCCGGTTTCCGGCAAAATTGCGCATGTGAGGGTAGAACAATGAATCCTCCAATGAACCCGGCACCGCAAAACGAAGAATCCATCTTTGAAGCCGCGCGGCAACTCCCCCTGCCGGAGCAGCGCGCCGCCTATCTCGATCAAGCCTGCGCCGCGCAACCGGAATTGCGCCGCCGCGTGGAGGACTTGCTCGCGGCAAACGACGCGGCCGGGACATTTCTGACGGACCAACCCGCAGCCCGTCCGCAACCCACCGTGAAACTCACGCTACCTGTCGAGGAAGAACCGGGCACGATGATCGGGCGCTACAAGTTGTTGGAAAAAGTCGGCGAAGGCGGATTCGGAGAGGTGTTCGTCGCCGAGCAGCGCGAGCCGGTCAAACGCCGCGTGGCACTCAAGATCATCAAGCTCGGCATGGACACCAAGCAGGTCGTCGCGCGCTTTGAAGCCGAGCGCCAGGCTTTGGCGATGATGGATCACCCGAATATCGCCAGAGTGTTCGATGCTGGCGCGACGGAAGCGGGCCGCCCGTTCTTTGTGATGGAGCTGGTTAAAGGAATTCCCATCACGAAGTATTGCGACCAGGAGAAGCTCAACACCCGGGCCCGGCTCGATTTGTTCATCAAGGTTTGCCAGGCCATCCAGCACGCGCATCAAAAGGGGATCATCCATCGCGACATCAAGCCTTCAAACATTCTGGTCACGTTGCACGACGGCGTGCCGGTGCCGAAGGTCATTGATTTTGGAATCGCAAAAGCGACCCAGGGTGATCTCACGGACAAGACGGTCTATACGCAATTCCAGCAATTCATCGGCACGCCCGCCTACATGAGTCCCGAACAAGCCGAGATGAGCGGGCTGGACGTGGACACGCGGAGCGACATCTACGCGCTTGGCGTGTTGCTCTACGAATTGCTCACCAGCAGGACGCCCTTCGACGCCAAGGAACTGATGGCCTCGGGCATTGACGCGATGCGCAAAACGATTCGAGAACGAGAGCCCGTCCGGCCTTCAACGAAGCTCGCGACCATGCAGGGCGATGAGCGCTCCACCACGGCCGCCCGGCACGCCACCGACTCGCCCAAACTGATTTCGCTGCTGCGGGGCGATCTCGATTGGATCGTGATGAAGTGTCTGGAGAAAGACCGCACCCGCCGATACGAGACGGCCACCGGTCTGGCGGCGGACCTCCGGCGGCATCTGGTGAACGAACCTGTTGTCGCCCGACCGCCCAGCACCGCCTACAAGCTCCAGAAAGTCTGGCAGCGCCACAAAGTTCTCGTGACGGCGTGCGCATTGATCAGCTTTTCGCTGACTTTCGGAATCACCTTCAGCGTGGGCCAGGCCCTTCGCGCCCGCCGCGCCGAGCGCGCCAAGCAGGCATTGCTCGAATCCGAACTGAAGGCAAAGGAGCAAGCGACGGCGGCGCAACGCGAAGCGGTCACTGAACGCGACAACGCCCGGCGCAATCTTTACGCCGCCAACATCAACCTGGCCAACCAGGCCTGGAACGAAAGCAATCTCGGCAAGACCCGCCACCTATTGGCCAATTCGACGGCTGAAACCGGGAAGGAAGAACTGCGCGGGTGGGAATGGCGTTATCTCTGGGGGCAAGCGCGCGGCGATGACCTTCTCGAAGTCGCCCGGTTCGACAGCGGCGTGTGGCAGGTCGGCTTCCTTCAAAACGACCGCAGCGTCGCCGTGGGGTTGACCGGATTCAGCGCGGAGGAACGCGGAGCTTTGCTCTTTGATCTCGGCGCAAGCCGCCTGACTAATCGGCGTTTGCTCGGCCAAAGCTCCCTCGGCGTTTCTGCGTTTTGCCCCGAAAAAAACTGGCTGGCGAGCAACCAGGTGGAATCGAACCGTCAGACCATCGCCATCTTGAATGCCAGTTCGCTGGACGAAATCACGCGACTGTCGTCACCCTCCGTCGCCAAGGCCATCTGCTTTTCGCGCAATGGCCGGTGGCTGGCCGCCTATCACCTCGGCGGGGAAGTTCGTGTGTGGCGAACCGATGATTGGAGCTACCTCCCGATCATGCATTCGAGCGGGAGCGGCGGCGTCCATTTCGCCGGGCTGAGTTTTTTGGGAGCGGGCGATCGTATCGCGGTGGGCTGGAGCAGCGGCAAAGTGTCCGTCCACGAATCCGCCACCGGCGACAAACTCCGCGAGTTCACGGCTCACACGGACGGGATCACCGCCTTCGCGGCGTCGCCGACAACCGATCTGGTCGCCACGGGGGCCGGCTATTCCGACAAGGCGATCAAACTTTGGAACGCCGCCAGCGGCGAATCGGTGGGTGAACTCACGGGGCATCAATCGTGGGTTTCGGGGCTCGCCTTCTCGCCCGATGGCGCAACGCTCGCTTCCGCCAGCGCGGACCAAACGATCCGCCTTTGGGATGTCAAAAAGAAGAGCGCGCTCGCCGTCTTGCGCGGGCATGAAGATGAAGTTTATTGCCTCGCGTTTTCCGAGGACGGCCAGAGATTGATCAGCGGCGCGAAGGACGGTTCCGTGAGGCTCTGGAACGCGTCGCCGGGCCAGCGCGCGCCCGCCTTGCGCGTTCTGCGCGAGCCGTGCGGCTACTTCGTCATTTCCCCGGACAGCCGGCGCGTCGTGACGCTGGCCGCCGACTACGTCGTCTGGGATTTGAACACGGGCGAGAAGCTCGAAACGCTTTCCGCCCTTCGCGGTTATCAGGCGGGGTATGACTTTACCCAGGACGGCCGGCAATTGCTCGCGGGCGGGCACAACGGCAAGGTCCGCATCTGGGATTTCGACCGAAACGTGTTGAGCGAATTCGATGCCGGAGGCAGCGAAGACGTGGTGGCCGTGCGAAGACTTGGCTCAACAGAATTTCTGGCGACGGTTCACGGCACGAGGACCGAGACGGCTCACGGCACAAAAACCGAGCGGACGTTCAGCACGACGAAGATCAAGATTTGGAATTTCGCGAAGCGGCAATTCAAAGAAGAGACCGGCTGGTCGAGATCGGATGCACTGACCTCGGCCGTTTCGCCCGATGGCAAAACGGCCACCGGCCATCAGGACGGCAGCGTGACGATCTGGGGTTCGATGCGCACGAATTTCCCGGCGCATCGCCGCATGGTGGTCGGCGTGGCGTTCACGCCGGACGGACGCACCCTGGCCACGGCTGGCGAAGAAGGCACGGCGAAATTATGGGACGTGGCCACGCTCCGGCAAATCGGCACGCTGCGAGGCCACCTCCGTTCCGTGCATGCCCTCGATGTTTCGCCGGATGGCCGCCGGCTGGCGACTGCCGGCGGGGCCGATGAATCCGTGAAGCTTTGGGACATCCGCTCGCATCAGGAATTGATCACCCTTGCGGGCGAAGGCTCCCTGATGAGACTTCTCGCGTTCTCCCCCGACGGGAACAAGATCGTTGGCCTGAACAACGAAGGCCGGCTTCACATCTGGCGCGCGCCGGCTTTTGCGGAAACCAACCAAGCCAGTCCGCCCGGCGGCAGATGACTAAATGTGTTCGGCGATCGTGGGCGGCGCCTGGTGCAGGACCTCCTGCTCGGGCGGCAGGCCCGCCGTTTCCGACGCCAGCACTCGAAAATTCCGGATCTGAAAAGAGATTTCGCGGTCGTCCTCCAGCCCGAGTTGCGCGTATTCCTCCTTCGTCATGCGGCTGCGCAGAATGAGGCCCGACGGCAACTCCAGTTCCAGCCGCAGCATGATGCCCAGAAAAAATGTCCGCCGCAGCACCGCGCGATAGGGAAACAGGTTGAGGTCGGTGGAAATCTGCACCGCATAGGGCCGGAATCCAATTCGCAGCCTCGCGCCGTCCGGTTGATCGGGCACGGAAAATTGCAATCCGCCCACGTGCGCCACCCCGCCCTTTACCTCCGAGTCGAGCACGTTCATCACGCCGATGAAGCGGGCGACGAATTCGTTCGTGGGTTGCTCATAGACTTCGCGCGGGGAACCGATTTGTTCGAGGTTGCCGCGAGAGAATATCACAATCCGGTTGGCCACCTCCATCGCCTCCTCTTGATCGTGCGTGACGAAAATCGTCGTCACGTTCAGGTCTTCGTGCAGGGTCACCAGCCATTCGCGGAGTTCGTGGCGGATTTTCGCGTCCACGGCGCCAAACGGTTCGTCCAGCAACAGCACGCTTGGCTTGGGTGCCAGCGCACGCGCAATGGCGACCCGTTGGCGCTGGCCGCCGGAGAGCTGGTGCGGGTAACGCTTTTCCAAACCGGCGAGGCCGAAAATCTCCAGCAGTTCGGCCACGCGCGCTTTGATGTCGCGCCGCTTCCACTTCTTGATCTTCAGTCCAAAGGCGATGTTCTTGAACACGCTCATGTTCTTGAACAGCGCGTAATGCTGAAAGACGAACCCAATGTTGCGCTGCTGCACCGAGAGATCGTTTACCCGCTGCCCGCGAATGAGCACATCGCCATCCGTCGGCATCTCCAGGCCGGCAATCATGCGCAGCACGGTCGTCTTGCCGCCGCCACTGGGGCCAAGCAGAGCCACCAGTTCGCCTTCGTTCACCGTGAACGTGACGTTGTTGACCGCGGCAACTTCGCCGAACTTTTTGGTGACGTTTCTTAGTTCAATGCTCATCCGAAATGTTCCCGCGCCGCGAACGCGGTATCCTGCTCGGACACCGCGGTGGTTTGTTGCGCCCGGTCAAATTCGCGCGCTTGTTTCCATTCGAGAAACGTCTTGACGCCCAGCGTGACCAGCGCGAGCAGCGCCAGCAGGCTCGCAACCGCAAACGCCGCCGGGCCCTGGTATTCGTTGTAAAGTTTTTCCACGCGCAACGGCATCGTGTCCGTCTGGCCCGTGATGTGGCCGCTGACCACCGACACGGCGCCGAATTCGCCCATCGCGCGCGCGTTGCAAAGGATGATGCCGTAGATGAGTCCCCATTTCACACTCGGCAGCGTGACGTGCCAGAACGTCTGCCAGCCGTTGGCCCCGAGGGTGAGCGCCGCCTGCTCCTGCTCCGAGCCGGTTGCCTGCATGATGGGAATCAATTCGCGCGCGACGAATGGGAACGTGATGAAAATCGTGGCCAACACAATTCCCGGCACGGCAAAAATTATCCTGATGTTGTGATCGGCCAGCCACGAGCCAAAGAAACCCTGCAATCCGAACAGGACCACGAACATCAAGCCTGCGACCACCGGCGAAACGGAAAACGGCAGGTCAATCAACGTGATCAAGAAGGATTTGCCGCGAAACTCGAACTTGGCGACGGCCCACGCTGCCGCGAGGCCGAACAGCACATTCAACGGCACGGTGATCGCCGCTACGAGCAGGGTGAGCCGCATCGCGGCCCACGAGTCGGGATGGGCCAGCGCCTGCCAGTACACCGCCCAACCTTTCGAGAAAGCCTGGACGAAGACGTTCACCAGCGGCAGGAGCAGGAACACGACGCAAAAAGCGAGCGCGATGGCAATGAGGACAGACTTCGCCAGCGGCGATTCTTCGGTGCCGCGCTGTGATTTGGCGCGTCCGGCCGCCCAACGTTTTTTGACAGAGCCTGCCATGTTATTTTGCAAACCGGCCCGCCCATTGTTCGAGCAGGTTGATTACCGCCAGCAACACAAACGAAAACACCAGCAGCACCACCGCCAGCGCCATCGCGCCGGAATAATCGTATTCCTCCAATCGCATGACGATGAGGTACGGCGCGATTTCGGTTTTGAACGGCAGGTTGCCCGAGATGAAAACAATCGAGCCGTACTCGCCGATCGCCCGCGCGAAGGCGAGCGCAAAACCTGTGATGACCGGCGGCAACAGCGACGGCGCGATGACGCTTACAAACGTGCGCAGCCGGCTCGCGCCCAGCGTGGCGGCGGCTTCCTCGACTTCGCGCTCGAAATTTTCGATCACGGGCTGGAGCGTGCGCACGACAAAGGGCATACCGACAAACGTGAGCGCAATCACCACTCCCAGCGGCGTGAAGGCGCCCTTGATGCCGAGCGGGACCAGGAATTTTCCGAGCCATCCGTTCGCCGCGAACATGTTTGCCAGCGTCAGCCCCGCCACCGCCGTTGGCAGCGCGAAGGGAAAATCCACCAGCGCGTCAATGACACGGCGACCCGGAAAGTGATACCTCGCGAGCACCCACGCCAGCAGTGTTCCAAACACAGCATTGGCGAACGCCGCAACCAAAGACGCGCCGAAGGTAAGCCGGTATGCCGCGAGCGCACGATCCGTCGTGGCGAGGTGCCAGAATTCCTTCCAGGGAATTCCAAGGGTTTTGAGAATGATTCCACCCAAAGGAATCAACACGATGGCGCTCAAGTAAAAGAGCGTAAAACCCATCGTGAGTCCAAAACCGGGCAGTGGATTGAATCTTCGGGCCACCATGAAATGTGCGCAGAAGTTAGCCGACTGTGCCTGCCCACGACAACCCTTGAAATCTTCGCATCAGCGATTGAACTGTTGGATCTGTTCAAAAACACCGCCGTCGGCGAAGTGCGTTTTGTTCGCCTTCTGCCAGCCGCCAAACACCTCATCAATGGTGAACAGGTTCAGCTTCGGGAATGCTGGCGCGTATTTTTGCGCCACGGCTTCGAGACGCGGACGGTAGTGATGTTTCGCCGCAATTTCCTGGCCCTCGGGCGCGTAAAGATATTCCAGGTAGGCTTTGGCCACAATTTCAGTGCCACGGCGCTTGGCGACTTTTTCCACGACCGCAACCGGCGGTTCGGCGAGAATGCTCAGCGAGGGCACGATGATTTCAAATGCGCCTTTACCCGATTCCTTGATCGAAAGAATCGCCTCGTTTTCCCATCCTACCAGCACGTCGCCGATGCCGCGCTGACTGAACGTGGTTGTCGCACCACGTGCGCCTGTGTCGAGGACGGGCACGTTCTTGTAGAACTTCGTGACGAATTCCTTCGCCTTGCCTTCGTCGCCGTTTGTCTTCTTCAGAGCGTAACCCCACGCTGCGAGGTAGGTCCATCGCGCTGAGCCGGAAGTCTTGGGGTTGGCCGGAATGATGGACACACCGGGTTTCACAAGGTCGTCCCAGTCTTTGATGCCTTTGGGATTTCCTTTGCGGACCAGGAACACAATTGTTGAAGTGTAGGGCGAACTGTTGTGCGGAAGACGCTTTTGCCAATCGGCAGGCAACAATTTTCCCTTCTCCGCAATCATGTCAATGTCGTAGGCCAGCGCAAGTGTCACAACGTCGGCTTCCAATCCATCAATCACTGAGCGCGCCTGCTTGCCCGAACCTCCATGCGATTGCTGAATGGTCAAGGTGTCGCCGGTCTTTGCTTTCCAGTGTCTAGCGAAGGCGCTGTTGAAGTCCGCGTAAAGCTCGCGCGTGGGATCGTAGGAAACGTTCAAAAGCTTGATGTCCTTGGCTGCAGCGCCCAAGGCGAAACCTCCCGCCACGGCGAGCGCCGCAAGTAATCGGATTCTGCTGTTCAGTTTCATAGTTGAATGAGTTGAGTGTTGACTAGAATGCGAATTGCACGCGGGTCAAGACCAGATGCTCGCGTTGCGCAAGCAACGGGTTGGCACCGCCGCCGTCAAAGTCCGTGTTGACGTAGTTGAATTGCAGTTTCACGTTTCGATTCAGATGCCAGTTCAGCCCGGCACCCCAGGCAAAGGCCTTCGTCGCCGACTGCGCAGGGTTTGCAAAGACTGGAAACGCGGCATTGTCCACGTCCAGTTCGCCCACGCGCGTCGTGAGTTCCCAAGCGCCCCAAGCACCGGCCGCAGGATTAAACGGCTTGCGTGGCGACACTGACTCAAACGAATTGTCCTCGCCAGTCAGGAAATACGACGCGGCAACCTGCCAGGCGGTGTTCCTGAAGCTGCTCCGGCTGCCGGCGCCAGCCCCGCCACCCGCTTGCCGCAACGCTTGCGACGACACGACGTATTCTCCGAATACGCCAAACGGTCCCCAGTAATAGTAACCCTGCGGCGCGACCCGCCAAGTGTCGCCGTCTTTGACTACGTTTGGCTGCACTCCCGTGCCAGTCAAGTAGGTGAAGAACCGCTGCCCGCCATCGGTCACGTACGTGCGCGGCGTGCCCGCGTGGTCGCCAATTGTGCCGGCCACGCCAAAGCCCAATCCTCGCAACGCTCCCATGTCTGTCTGTTTGAACGGTTGCGCGAAAAGCCTGCCGGCAAGATCCTTGTCGTCATCACTGACATCGAAATCACTGCT
>CAZCZP010000020.1:0-1791 GCA_964502895.1 uncultured Bifidobacteriaceae bacterium | reverse complement strand
CGAAAAGCCTGCCGGCAAGATCCTTGTCGTCATCACTGACATCGAAATCACTGCTCCCGCCATCCGCTGTGCCGTTGAAAGCGCCAACCTGATAAGAAAGGGCGTTGTTCCAGAACCCTCCGTGCAACATCACGCCCGTGTCCCGGTTGGGCACCAGCTGCGTGGGAAATCCACGTTCCACAAACAGCAGATTCCGCCAGCTTTGCAACCGTTCCAGTCCCACTGGCTCCTTGAATTTGCCCGCCTGGATTTGGAAGCCGGGCAGTAGTCGCGCGTTGACGTACGCATCGAGGATGGAACCGTTGTTGGCTGCCGTTTGCGTGACCCCGGATGCGAAATCCGCCATCAGCCTGTAATCAAATTTCCCGAACACCGTGCCCTCCATGATCGGGCGCACGCGGCGCAAAAGAAACGTGTCATTGGCCTCAGAATCCCCGACGAAGAATCGTCCGTCTGTCTGCAAGCCACCGCGCACGCGCAGGACGAAGTTCGAGTCCGCGGAACTTACTGCCAGTCCGCCGCTGCCAATTGTGATGGCAGTTGTGGCTTTGGCCTTTTCAGCAGCCTCCTCCTCCTTCAACTCGTTTCTGCGTTCCAGAATCTTTACTTTCTGCTCAAGCGCAGGATCCGAGCCGCGTTGGCCTTCGAGCACTTTCACTTTTTGGTCAAGCTCCTCTATCCGCTTCAAGAGTTGCTCAATCGTTGGGTCTTCCGCCGCCCTCGTGACTTGGGATTGAAGAACGGCTCCAATGATGGCCACGATGGCGGCCAACCGATGTAGTTTCATTTCGCCTGTCTTTCATACGCGTTCCTCCGTTCGTACGGTCGGTTGGCAGTGTGTTTATCCTTGAACCTCCAGTGGTCTGGCGGGGTTTAACTTTCCAATGGCTTCCAGTCGAGACGCACCTTTTCCGTGCGTTCGATCTGCACAACACGTGAGTCGTGGATCACGATTTGAATTACCCCGAACGCCGTGGAGTTTACCTGGTTTCGCACCAACTCAATCCAAGTGGGTTGATTTGGCGCTGGTGCTATTTCTGTCGTATTTCCGGCTATTCCCATAAACGTTAAATCGAGATTAGCAATAATCCCTACTATGTCAATAGAATTTATTTGAATTGTTATTGATAGGGCTTGCGTTCGCCTCATTTCAAACCTTGACTTGTTGAATTGAGATTGTTGAATCATCAGCATGAAGCTGACGGTTCGCGGTGAGTATGCTTTGAGAGCCCTGTTGGTGCTTGGTCGGGATTATTTGGAGGATGACTCGGTCGTCCGCATCCAAGCCATCTCGGAACAGCAGAATATTCCGAAGCGCTTCCTCGAACAGATACTCAATGACTTGAAATCCGCCGGCGTAGTCGAGAGCAAGCGCGGCGTAGCGGGAGGCTATCGCCTGCGCAGACCACCGCAACGAATCACTTTGGCAGAGGTGATCCGGCACGTTGAGGGCATGTTGTCCCCGGTGAGTTGTGTAAGCGAACGGTTCTACGAAAAATGCTCGTGTCCCGATGAAACGCGGTGTCCCATCCGCAGCGTGATGAAAGAGGTGCGGGAAGCCACGGTGAAAATCCTGGAGCAGGTAACGGTCGCGGAGCTATGCGAACGCTGGCACAAACTGCATCAGGAGCCGGCGGGTCCGTTTGACTTCAGTATTTAAATGGCAGTGTTACGGCAATCCGGAATCGGGTTGGTGACTTCGCTCGATCGCCTCCGAACTCATCTTCCTGGCGCCAGACGTGAACCGCGCAGGAACGTGGCGTGCCCTTGTGATCGCAATGGTTCGGACTG
>CAZCZP010000019.1:5302-29021 GCA_964502895.1 uncultured Bifidobacteriaceae bacterium | reverse complement strand
GCTGAGCTTTCTCCACTCGGACAGCTTCATCCCCGACGCCAATGTTCTGCCGAATCTGAGCCTGGGACATTCGCTCGACTCGTTGGTGGAGATCGGCGAATCGTTTTCCACGGTCAAGAAGATCAGGATGTTCGCAGGTTACGCCGGCTGGAGCGGCGGCCAGCTTGAAGATGAAATGAAGCGCAAGGCCTGGCTGACGCATCCAGCGTCGCTGGAATTGATCTTCGAGACGCCGGCCGAACAACTCTGGCAGGCCATCCTGCGGCGCAAAGGCGGCTGGCGAAACAAGCTCCGCTCCCAGTTGCCGGAAGACCTTTCCTGGAACTGAGGGTAGAAGTCAAAGGGGTGGCAGCGGCGTCCCCCGTGGCAACTCACGCGCCCAACGCGGTTGAAACATCAAATCGAACATTTTCTTTGCGCCTGAGGTTGGTTTGGGGAAGAATTCTGGCAACTTGGAAACCGACTCACCGTGAGGACCATTTACAATATCCTGTTCATCCTCTTTTTTGTGGTGACGTTGCCGTATTATTTCATGCGCCTGACGCGCCGGGGCAATTGGACGGACGGTTTTTTTCAACGCTTCGGAATTTACGACACCAAACTCAAACAGGCGCTGACAAACCGGCAGGTGATCTGGTTGCACGCCGTCAGCGTGGGCGAGGTGAACGTTTGCACGCAACTGATTCGCGCGCTGGAACCGCGCCTGCCCAACGCGAAGATTGTCGTCTCCACGACCACCACCACCGGGATGGGCGAGTTAAAAAAGAAACTGCCCACGCACGTCAGCAAGATTTACTACCCGATTGACCGGAAGAAATACGTTGCGCGGGCGCTGGCCTCGATCAAGCCGGGGGCGGTTGTGCTGGTCGAAGCCGAAATCTGGCCCAATTTCATCTGGCGCGCGCGCAACCTGCACATCCCCGTGTTCCTCGTCAACGCGCGCCTGTCCGACCGCTCGTATCGCGGTTACAAGCGTTTTGGGTTTCTGTTCCGCCGCCTGTTCGCCACGTTTACGGGCGTGGGCGCCCAAAACGAAGCTGACGCCGAGCGATTGCGTGAACTCGGCTGCCGCGCGGAGGCCATTCACGTGGTGGGGAGTTTGAAATTCGACGCCGCCAAACTCGACGAGCACCGCCGGCTGGATGTGCCGGGGATGTTGCGGCAACTGGGAGTGCCGCCCGATACGCAATTGCTGGTCGGCGGCAGCACGCACGCCGGCGAAGAACGCATCCTGGCGGAAACGTACCTTCGTTTGCGGGAACGATTTCCTCGATTGTTCCTGGTGCTGGTGCCGCGTCATTTCGAGCGCAGCCGCGAAGTGGGACGCGATTTGAGCGCGCTTGGCATCAAGTTCGCCTATCGCAGTGAAATCACCGCGCAGACGCAACATAGTGAGGGCGAGTTGCAATGCCTGCTAGTCAACACGACGGGCGAACTCAGGCACTTTTATGATCAAGCCACGGTGATTTTTGTCGGCAAAAGCCTTACGGCTCATGGGGGACAGAATCCCATCGAGCCAGGGGCGTTGGGCAAGGCAATGGTCTTCGGTCCGAACATGCAGAATTTTGCCGAGGTCGTCGCGAATTTCGTGGCGCAGGACGGCGCCGTTCAGGTGCGCGATGCCGGTGAACTGGAATCCGCGCTCGCGCAACTGCTTTCAGACGAGGCGCGCCGGGAAGAACTGGGCCGCAACGCCCTCAAGGTCGTCCGTGAAAACCTGGGTGCCATCGAACGGACCGTGGATATGATCGTGCACCACCTCGACAAAGAGGAATTCTACGTAGCCCCGCAGGATTGAGCGCGGCTCCCGCGCGATCAACTGAGGATTCGGCGGCCTTCGTCCAGGAAGATGCCTTTGAAGTTCATTTCGAGCGCCTGCGGATTGCTCGCTTTGGCCAGGGCTTCCTTCTCCGTGACCTTGCCCTGCTTGACCAGATTGAACAAGGCCTGGTTGAAGTTGATCATGCCGTCGTCCCCGCCGGTTTCGATGGCTGCCGGAAGCTTGTCCAGCCGGTTTTCTTCCATTAGTTTTTTGACCGTCGGCGTGTTGATCATGATCTCCAAAGCGGGGGTCATCGCTCCGGCAATGGTTGGCACCATGCGCTGGCAGATCACGGCCTGGAGCGTGCCCGCCAGTTGACGCCGGATTTGTTCACGCTCGTTGGCGTCGAAGAAGTCGAGAATGCGGCTGACTGATTGCGACGCGTTGGTGGTGTGCAGGGTCGAGAGCACCAGGTGGCCCGTGTCCGCCGCGCTCATGGCCGCGCTGAAGCTGATGTCATCGCGCATTTCACCAATCATGATGATGTCCGGGTCCTGACGCAGGATATGCACCAGCGCCGCGTGGAATGAGAGCGTGTCCAATCCCACTTCCCGCTGTTCGATGACGGATTGATTGTCCTCGAACACGTATTCAATCGGGTCTTCCAGCGTGATCATGTGCTTTTTGTAATTGGCGTTGATGTGCTCGATCATCGCCGCCAGCGTCGTGGATTTGCCGCAACCCGTGGACCCGCACACCAGCACAATGCCGCGCGGCGATTCAGCGATGCGCTTGACCTGATCGAGCAGGCCGAGTTCCTGGAAGCTGGGCACGTGCGTCTTGACGTAGCGCATGGCCAGGCACCACTGGCCGCGTTGCTGGAACAGGTTGGTGCGGAACCGCCCGATGCCGGGCACGTAGTAGGAAAAATCAATTTCGCGATCATCATCGCGCCGTTTGCGCAGATGCACCGGCGTGACGTGGTCCACGACTTTGTTCATCCAGTCCTCGGTGGGGAAGGGACATTCGATGGCGATGAGTTCGCGGTTGATCCGGAAAACGACCGGGGTGCCGATTTTCAAGTGAACGTCCGAGGCGCCGCCATCCACGGCCGTCTTCAATATCTTGTTGAACAATTCCATGCACGCAGCCTAGCAAAGGCATTGCCTGCGGCCAAAGCGGAAAACTACCGCCAGCCGGGAACGGCACAACGTGGATTGCCCGATTGGAAGCGAAAAGAGCCGAACCCATCCGGGTTCGGCTTGTGCAAATCGGCGTCGCGATTAGGGAGTTCAGCCCAGGGTCGGACCCGCCATCAGGCTCAGACGCGCGGCCGCCTGTTTCGACAGGCCGGTAAAAACCATCGAAACATGATAGCCGGTGTGTTTGCTGCCCGTGCAATCCACCACCACGCCCGTGCAGTGAACCTTGCCGCCATCATGCGGTGATTGCAGGCTCACGGTCATTTCCACCCAGCGGGCAAATCCAATCTCGCTGCGAAATTCGATGCCGTTCTTGTGGATGACGACCGCTTCCGGGGAGAGAGTCAAGCTTGCCTGTCGCGCTTCGACCGTGACGTTTTGTTGTAAGGAACCAATGCTGCCCAGTTTTCTCGCACTCATATAAGCCGTCATTAGGGTAACACAGCACCCTTGATCGTCAAACGCGGTTTTACCCGATGGAACAGAAGATGCCGGACTAATGAGAACAATTTGACTGGTGAATCCTTCGCGAGTCAGTACTTTTCCCGGGCGAGCGTCGCGTATGTTTCACGCCAATCGGATGGCCAATATCGTTTTCGTCCTGTTCCTGTTCCACGGCTCTGTGGCGCGGGCACAATTGCCGGGCCTCAACCTGGATCGAGGCGGAGACGCCGGGGCCGACTACGCGACGATGGCGAGGCTTTTTGGGAGCAACACCGCGTTTACGGCGAAATCCGAGGTCCGCATGTACGACCAGAGCCGGAAGGAGACGATTTTTGCGGCCATGAATTATTCCTGCCTCGAGGACAAGACCCGCATCGAGATTGATACCGCACAGACGAAGAACAAGGATTTGCCGGCGGGCATAGCCGATCAATTGAAACAGCTTGGCATGGACCAGGTGGTCACTTTGATTCGACCCGACCGGAAAGCGGTGTACGTGCTTTATCCAAAACTGGAAGCGTGTCTTGTTCAACCCCTCCCCGAGGATTCCGGCAAAACAAAAATGGACCGCCAGGCCATCGGCAAAGAAACAATCGATGGCCATCCTTGTGTGAAGCACAAGGTCACCTTCACTTCCGAAAAAGGCGGCAAGGAGGAGTACACCGTTTGGAATGCCATCGACCTCAAGGATTTTCCGGTGCAGATACTGGTCAAGCAAAACGAGGACACAATCATCACTCGCTACAAGCAAATCCAACTCACCAAGCCTGAGGCAAAACTGTTCGACCTGCCCGCGGGCTTCAAGGAATACAGCGACACACAGTCGTTCATGCAGGGCATCAAGGCCAAAATGCTCGGCGGTGGGGTTACGGGTTCGAAGTAGCACGAAGCGTGGTTTGCTTGTATATCGGCAGGACAAGTTACACGTCACTAAATGCCGCCAATTCAGATTCGCGGAGACGTGTCAAAACGGGCCACTGGCGGATGACGAATAAATGATAAACTCCCGGTACCATGCGCATTATCAACCTGAATCCTGACACCGACATCGGCGCCAGCGCGTGGTTCGTGGACCTCGAAGGCCATCGGCTGCTGTTGGATGCCGGGATGCACCCCAAGCACGAAGGCCGCGCCGGCCTGCCGTTGTTCGGTGCCATTCAGAACGAAGACGTTGACGCCATTGCCATTTCCCATTGCCATCACGACCACGTCGGCTCGCTGCCGGTCGCGCTCCGTCATTTTCCCAAAGCCCACGCGCTGATGTCCGAGTTGAGCTACTTCATCGTCGAACGCGTCCTCCACAACTCGGTCAACGTCATGACGCGTCAGCGCGACGAACTGGGCATCAAGGAATACCCGCTCTACACCCACCATGAAGTGGACGAAATCGCCCCGTTGTTCCAGGGCTTCCGCTACAACCGCGAAGTCGAGTGGGCCGCGTTCCGAAAGACCCGCGCCGGGTTTCCCTCGCCGACGCTGGAATTTTACGATGCCGGCCACACGCTCGGTTCCGCCGGCATCATGGCGCGTGGCAAAAAGGAAACCCTCTTCTACACCGGCGACGTTTGCTTTCACGACCAGACCATCCTCCGCGCGGCTCGCTTCGAGGACGTAAAAGCCGACGTGCTCATCATGGAAACCACCCGCGGCAACCGCGCCGTGCCGGAGGCTTTTTCACGCGAATCCGAGATCGAGCGCCTCACCGCCGCCATCCAACGCGCGCTCAAACGCAAGGCCAGCGTGCTCATCCCCTCGTTCGCACTGGGCCGCACTCAGGAAATCCTTGCCCTGCTCGCGCTGCTCATGCGCGCCGGCAAACTCAAGTCCCAGCCCATTTACATTGGCGGACTGGGCCGCGTGTTCACGGAAATTTACGACCTCGAAGCCCACCGCACCCATCGGCAACACACCAGCCTGCAACTGCACGAAGCGTTGAACTTGATTGTGCTCGACCAGGGTCAGGCAAAAAAAATGAAGCTCACGGGTGGACACATCTTCGTCCTGACCTCGGGCATGATGAGCGAGAACACTGCGACCCATGATCTGGCCATCCGCATGATGGGCGACGAACGTCAGTCCATTTTCTTTGTCGGTTACGCCGACCCGGACACACCCGGTGGCCGGCTGAAAGCCGCGAAACCCGGTGAAGAATTCATCTTCAGCGCCGGCGCCGGCCGGGTGACGCGCCGTTGCGAAGTCCAGGATTTCGACCTCACCGCCCATGCCAACCGCGAAGCCTTGCTGGACTTCGTCAACCAGGTTTCGCCCCGCACCATCCTGTTGGGCCACGGCAACGAAGACTCGCGCCGCTGGTTCGAAGATCAAATCCGCGCCCGCCATCCCAAAATCAAAATCATACAACCGCAACCCGGGAAACCGGTGGAAGTCTAAATTCGCAGTTGGACAAAAGCGGTCCAACCCGCGGAAAGAAATTATTTTGTTCCTTTGTGTCTTTACGCGCGCACGGCTAAAAAGATTCCGTGCAAGCGCGTTTCCTTCTCGGCCCGGCTGGCAGCGGAAAAACCTTTCGTTGCCTGGCGGAGATTCGCGCTGAGCTGATCGCTTCGCCTGAAGGTCCGCCGCTGATTCTGCTCGCGCCCAAGCAGGCCACGTTTCAACTCGAACGCCAGTTGCTCGGGTGGGGCGAGCGTTCTCGTGAGCCGCGGCAGAATGTTAAGGCCGGCTCGCCGGGAGTCCCGCCCCACCAATTATCCGGCTACACGCGGCTCAGGATTCTATCCTTTGAACGGCTGGCGGAATTCGTTCTGGACGTATTATGCGTCACCGCGCCCGATTCTTTGAGCGAGGAGGGCCGAGTCATGGTGCTGCGCGCGCTGTTGATTCAACGGCAAAACGATTTGAAAATCTTTCGAGCCTCGGCGCGGCTCACCGGCTTTGCCCGCGAACTAAGCCTCCTGCTGCGCGAATTTCAGCGCCATCAGCTTAAGCCCGCCCGCCTGGATGAACTGGCCCTCAATGTTGCGGTGACTCCACGGCTCCGCGACAAACTCCGCGATCTCGCCTTGTTGCTTCGTGCCTATGGCGACTGGCTCAAGCAACACAGATTGCACGATGCGAATCACCTGCTCGACGTAGCGGCGGGTGCGCTCCGCGACGAAACGAAGACGGAAGGCAACAATTTAAGAATCTCCGGACTCTGGCTTGATGGCTTCGCCGAGATGACGCCGCAGGAACTCGATCTGCTCGCGGCGCTAATGCCACTTTGCGAGCGGGCGACCCTCGCGTTCTGTCTCGATCCCGAACGCGCGAACGAGACTTCGTGGCTCTCATCGTGGGCCGTGGTGGGCCAGACATTTTCCAAGTGCCGTGCGCGGCTCGCATCGTTGCCGGACGTTCAAGTTGTTGTCGAAACACTGGTGCGCGATTCCGAGAAGAGTCGTTTCGCCGGTAACTCCGTCTTGCGCCGGTTGGAGAGCGCCTGGGATCAACCAACTCTGGCGCACCGGGCAAATTCCGAGAACGAAGAGCGAGAGCAAGGAGGAAATCACGCAACTCGCAACTTGGTGCATGCGTCGGGGGTCCGACTTGTCGCCTGCGAGAATCCGGAAGCCGAGGCCGTTTTTGCCGCGCGCGGGATTTTGCGTTTTGTCCGCGACGGCAATCGTTTCCGCGACTGCGCGGTCATTGTCCGCTCACTTGAAAATTGTCATGCCACGCTGGCCCGCGTGTTTCGGCGATACGGGATTCCATTTTTTTTGGATCGCCGCGAATCGGTGTCGCATCACCCGCTGGCCGAACTCACGCGCTTCGCCGTGCGCACGGTCGCGTTTGCGTGGCGGCACGATGACTGGTTCGGCGCACTCAAAAGCGGGCTCGTGCCGGTGGCGGAGGAAGATTTGGACTGGCTGGAAAACGCCGCGCTCCAATTCGGCTGGGAAGGCAACGTCTGGCGGCAACAGATTACAATGCCGGCCAATGCATCGCTGGCCGAACGCGCCGAGCAACTCCGGCAAAAAGTTGTTCCTCCCTTCAATGCGTTCGCGCAAAGCGCTGGCGCGTTGAACGGCAGTGAACTTGCCGGCGTGTTGCGCGCGTTGTGGAAGAATCTAAACGTCGAAAAAACCCTGGGCCATTGGCCCGCATCGTCCGAATCGGAACTTCACGCGACGGTGTGGGAGCAGATGAACGGCTGGCTCGACAATCTCGCCATCGCGTTCCCGTATGAGGCATTGTCGCTGCGCGACTGGCTGCCCATTCTCGAAGCGGGCCTGGCCAACCTGACCGTGGGGGTGATTCCACCCTCGCTCGATCAAGTGCTGATCGGCGCCATTGACCGCTCGCGCAATCCCGATTTGAAGCTCGCGCTGGTGCTCGGCCTCAACGAAGGAATTTTTCCGGCACCGCCCGCGCCCGGCCCGCTGTTGACGGATGTCGAACGCACCGCGTTGGAACGGGAGAGTGTTTATCTTGGGCCCACCGTGCTCCAGCGCCTCGGCCATGAGCGTTACTACGGCTACATCGCCTGCACGCGCGCCAGCGACCGCCTGGTGCTCACGCGCGCCACGCACGACGCCGAAGGCCAGCCGTTGAATCCTTCCCCGTTGCTCGAACATGTGAGGCAGATCACGGATGCGACCGAGGAGAGATTCAATGGCGCTGACGACTGGCGTGAAAGTGAACACCTTTGCGAATTGGAAGCGCCCGTCTTGCGTGCTTTGTGCGCTTTTGGAAACAACCTTCCTCTTGATGGGTTACCCCCTCACCTTTCCCTTTCCCCCGGTGGGGGAGAGGGTGGCCGAAGGCCGGGTGAGGGGGCAATCGAACCACTGCTTCAACTCAGCGAATTGCCCGCCTTCGAACCCGTAGTTTTGAAATGGCGTCAATGGACCGACGCGGTCGCCGACAACCGCCTTGCCTCTCCGATCGCCAAAAGGCTTTACGGCCGGGAATTGCAGACCTCCGTCAGCGCGTTGGAGGATTTTGCCGCCTGCCCGTTCAAGTTCTTCGCCGCGCGCGGGCTCCGCCTGGAAGAGCGCAAGGAGTTTGAGTTCGATGATCGGGACAAAGGCAGTTTCCAGCACGAGGTGTTGAAGGAGTTTCACCGCCGCGTCCGCGTCACGGGCCGGCTGTGGCGGAATCTGAGCGTCGTCGAGGCGCGCGTAATGGTCACGAGCATCGCGGAAGATTTAATGCCGCGATACGAGCACGGAAAATTTCAAGCCAATGGCGCGGCGCGCTTCACCAGCGAGTTCCTGGCCGAACGCCTTGGCGACCTGGTCGCGGCGCTCATCGAATGGATGGCGCAATACGAATTCGATCCGGCGCTGGCCGAAATTGCATTCGGCCTCGAAACTGGAAGCCTGCCGGCGTGGCAACTGAATTTGCCGGGTGGCCGCACCCTCCGGCTGCGCGGGCGGATTGACCGCGTGGATTTGTATCGGATCAATGACGACACGGCGCTCGCGGTGGTGATGGATTACAAATCCCGCCCGCGAAAGTTGAACAACATCAAGCTGCACCACGGACTGGAGTTGCAACTGCTCTCCTACCTCGGCGTGTTGCGGTATCTGGGCGAGCCGGAAAAATTCTTTGGCGCAAAAAAACTGTTGCCCGTCGGTGTGTTTTATGTGCCGCTCAACGGCGGTGGCGGGCGGCCTTTCCGAACCCGGGCCGACGTGCTGGATTCGGATGCGGCCAAACGCCGCGTGGCCTACCAACACAGCGGACGTTTTCTGGCGGACGCCCTGGAACATTTTGACAATCGAGGCGCAGCGAGAGGCGATCAGTTCAAATACGCCTTGAAGAAAGATGACAGTCTTGCCGCGCGCGGCAACGAAGCGATTCCTCAGGCCGACTTCGACACCTTGCGCGAACGGACTGAAGATTTCCTGCGCGAATACGGACAACGCATCTTTGCGGGCGACGCCGAGGTTGCGCCATTCCGCATCGGCCAGCAGACGGCCTGTGATTATTGCGACTTCCGCGCGGTCTGCCGGTTTGATCCGTGGACTCAACCCTATCGAAATTTGCGCCTGCCCAAATGAGCAAGAAGAGCCGCAACTCGAGATTCAATCCCGCTTTCCCCTCACCCCGGCCCTCTCCTTGGGGGAGAGGGAGAATCGTTCGCCTGCGTTTCAAACATCGTGTGTCAGGGGCATGCCGTTGTGCGGTCAAGCGGGTTAAGCAGCCCGATGCCTGTTCCCTCTCCCATTGGATGGGAGAGGGTCAGAGTGGGGGTAGAAAAGATTAGCCCGCGCATGAACGATTTCACTCCGCAACAACTTGCCGCCATCAACGGGCGCGGAAATTTGCTCGTGGTCGCCGGCGCGGGCACTGGCAAGACCAGGACACTCGTGTCGCGTTGTCTCCGCTTCGTGGTCAACGAACGTGAGTCACTGGAAAACATCCTGATGGTGACGTTCACCGAGGCCGCCGCGGCGGAGATGCGCGCGCGCATTCGGGAGGAACTTCACCGCCTTCAGGCGGCCAACCCTGGTGACGAACGTCTCGCTCAGCAACTCGCTTTGCTCGACTCGGCGCGCATCAGCACGCTGCACAGTTTCTGCCTGCAACTGGCCCGGCAACATTTCCACGAGCTTGGGCTCGACCCGCAATTCAGCGTGCTCGATGAACAACAAACCCGTCCGCTCGCGCGGGCTGCGCTGGACGAGTTGCTGGAAGAACATTACGCCGGCGCAGGCGACAACGACCGCGCGGTTCAAGCATTGGTGCGTTCGATTGGCCGGGGGTCGGACGGGCGCATTCGCGATCTGGTCTGGAAACTTCACAATCACTCCCAGGCCCTGCCGGATCCCGAACGTTGGTTGGACGATGAACAATCCCGCTTTGAACGGATCGAGCCGGACGAATGGCGTGGCTCGTTTCTGGAAGCGGTCGTTGCCTGGCGCGCGGAATCTCTGGACCTCGTCGCCGAACGCGCGGCTGAGGCGACGGCGGCAAGGCTTTGCCATGAGGCACTGCGGGAATTACCGGTGAACCCCGACGTCTCCGCGGCGGCCAAAGCGTTGCGCGCGGTTCACAATGCCGATGACGACAAGTATTGGCCGTACGGCACGATTGGAAAGGTGCGCGACGCGCTCCGCGATTTCTTTGACTGCGCGGAGTTCCTCGGCGCATTGCTGCCGGACGAAGCCGGCAACGATCCGCTCGCGCAAGACTGGCAATGGGTGCGCGGACCCATGCTCGCGCTCATTTCGCTAACGCGCGAATTCACCGCGCGCTTCACGGCAGCCAAGCGCGAACTGGCCGGCGTGGATTTCGCGGACCTGGAGCAAGGCGCGCTGCGTTTGCTGCGCGATCCGGCCATCGCGGAGGAATGGCGCGAGCGGCTGGCCCAAGTATTCGTTGATGAATACCAGGACATCAACGCGGCCCAGGACGCGATCCTTACCGCGCTCAGCCGCAGCGGCGAAACGGCGAATCGCTTCATGGTCGGCGACGTGAAGCAGGGCATCTATCGCTTCCGGCTGGCGAACCCAAAGATTTTTCAGAATTACAAAGTCGCATGGGAAGTGGCGGAAAACAGAATCAGTGATTCTGACCCCTCACCCGGCTTCGCCACCCTCTCCCCTGCCGGGGGAGAGGGCAGGGAGAGGGGGCAACAGACGCCCGGTGAGTTCATGGAAAGAGACGGGGTGAGGGAGGCAAGGATCAACCATGGCCGCGCTCTTTCTCTCACGGAAAACTTCCGCAGCCGCGAGGCGCTGTTGAATTTTGTGAACCCTTTGTTTGCCGCGTTGATGCGGCCCGAAGTCGGCGGCGTGGCTTACGAAGCGTTGGAATTCGGCGCACCCGCTGATCGCGGCGCCTTGGCTGCCAAACCGGACGACGCTCCGCGCGTCGAGTTTCATCTCCTCGCGCGAGCCGACGATGAAAACGGCGCGGAGCCTCAGGAAAATGAGGTGGATAAAAAGAAAGTTGTGCTCGATTTGCTGGCGGTTGAACGCGAAGCGCGGCTGGTGGCGCGGCGATTGCGCGAGCTGAAGGAGAACGGCCACGAAATCTGGGACAAGGAGCGGAAGAATTTTCGGTCCGTGAAGTGGAGCGACATGGCGGTTCTGTTGCGTTCGCCATCCAGCCGCGCGGAAGCGTTCGCGATGGAGTTCAGCAAGGCCGGCGTGCCGTTGGTCGCGGGTCGCGACGGTTTCTTCGAGAGCCTTGAAGTATCCGATTTGATCAACCTGCTGCGGCTATTGGACAATCCGTTGCAAGACGTGCCGCTGGCGGCGGTGTTGCGCTCGCCGCTGGTCGGGTTATCGCTCGACGAACTGGCGCAAATTCGCGCGCACAACGATGCCAAGCCATTCTGGACGGCGCTCGCCCGTTTTCACGAAGGTCAAAATCCCGAGGAGCAAATCGCGCTCCACGGCAAGGTCAGCGAGTTCCTCGGACAATACCATCGCTGGCGCGAGCTGGTGCGGCAGACGTCGTTGTCGCAATGTTTGGAGACGGCGCTGATCGAAACGCACTACGAAGCGCTGTTGCAGGCGGGCGCGCGCGGCCCTGAACGCGCGGCCAACGTGCGGCGGTTGCTCGATCTGGCGCGGCAGTTCGATCCTTATCAGCGTCAGGGATTGTATCGCTTTCTGCGATTCGTTGAGGCGCAGGAGGAGGAAGAACTGGACCTGCAACCCGGCCCGACGCCGACGGAGGACGCCGTCCGCCTGATCAGCGTACACAAGAGCAAGGGCTTGGAATTTCCCGTGGTGGCGCTCGCGTGCCTGGGTTCACGTTTCAACGAGCGTGATTTGAACGAACCGGTTTTGCTGAATGATCGCCTCGGTCTTTGCCCGAAAATCACTCCTCCCGACACGGATCGAAGTTATCCCAGCCTCACGCATTGGATGGCGCGGCGAGCCGAACGGCGCGAGCTGCGCGGCGAGGAATTGCGGCTGCTTTATGTGGCGATGACGCGTGCCCGCGATTCGCTCATCCTCGTCGGCTCCGCCAATCGTAAGGCCGCCGAGATCAAATGGGAATGTGCGGCGCCCGGCTGGGTCAACACCGGCGAGGTGGTCCGGGCAAGCAGCCATCTGGATTGGCTGTTGAAGTGGTTGCCAAGGGCGACCGCACAAGCCGACTGGTGTGATGACCGAAGTGGCGGGAACCAGCTTCTGCAGTGGCGGATTCATGATGAGAGCGACGACGCTTTCGCTGGCGGGGTTTCGCCGCCGCCGGCGACGCCAACGGCTTTCCGGAAAGGCGCCGGCAACGATTCGGCTTTGGGCGAGGAGTTGAAGGCAAGACTGGCCTGGCGGTATCCGTTTGAAGCGGCGATGGGTGAAGCGGCCAAGACTTCGGTGTCCGCATTGCGTCGCCGCGCTGCGGATGAAGTGGACGAGGAGGCCCGAAAAATCTTCGACGCGCGTATCGGACGCGCAACGGCAAAAACGCGAGTGACGACCGACGCAAGCCAGTTGTCCGCCGCGGATCGCGGTAATGCGCATCATGCGTTTCTGCAACGGCTGGATTTGAACCGCGCTGGCAGCGAGGCGGAATTGAAGTCGGAGGCCCGGAGATTTTTGGCGTCGGGTCGGATGAGTCCGGCACAAGTCGGCGCGCTGGATTTCGCGGCGATCAATCAGTTCTGGCAATCTGACTTGGGCCGGCGAATTCGTGCCAACGCGGGGTATGTCCGGCGCGAACTCGCGTTCACGGCGCGCTTCCCGACGGGCGAGCTTGAGGGAATCCTTCATCAGAATGCGGGAGAGAATCGGCCGAGCCGGGAATCGGGCGTTGAACACTTGAAGCACGAGCCGGGTGAGGGGGCGCGCGGTGAAGAACGAACGAGCGCCCCCGGCACGCGAGAAGACTTTGTCGTGGTGCAAGGCGTGGCGGACCTCGTGGTGCTGCTCCCGAAGGAAATCTGGCTTCTGGATTTCAAGACGGACGAGATTGTTGCCGGCGAAGTGGCGGCGAAAACAAAACTCTACGAACCGCAGTTGAAACTCTATGCGCTGGCATTGGAACGGATTTACCGTCGGACCGTGACCGAACGCCGGTTGCATTTCTTGGCGTTGTCACAAGCGGCAGGCGTGGCTACCAGGGGACGCTACCAACAGGGCGAGCTTTTTTGAGTTTTCAACCCAGCTTCAACTTAAAACTTGGCGATCACGACGGCGTTCCAACTACGCTACCGGCAAGAATCCAGCCGGTGGCGCCTGCTTCGGGTTTAGACAGCAGACCGGCGACAATCCCGATCATCTTCCGTTGCTCGACGCCGGCGGACTCGAAGTCGCAGGAACAAGTGAGGGCAACGGCGGATAAGGCCAGGGCGGCAAGATGGGCGCCCGGTTGACCAGCTCGCGCCAGGCTTCGCGTTCGGTGGGCGACATCTGGGACCAACGTTCGGCGTTTTTGAGGAATTCCTGGCGCTCCTCCGGATTCAGGGTGGCGAATTTTGTGAAGGACAGGACGCACCGCCGGCGTTGAGGCGGAGTCAGCCGTTCAAAGGCGAAAAGAGTCTTTTCCATCTGCTGCCGCTCCGCTTCCGAAAAACTGCCGAGCGTTTTCTCTTTTTCCTTCTGGGTGAGTTCAAAAAAACGCTCGACGGTTTTTTGCATTCTGTTCCGCAGCGCCTCGGAGGGCGAGGATGGCGCGTTGGTTGCGGCGTCAATATGGGTCCAATAGGTCATGGCCTCCCGATTTGTGAGCAGCACCTCTCGCAACGGTGGCGGCAGCAAGGCCCAGTGCTGGAGGCGGGCTTCGACCAAATCACGCGTGGGTCGGGGGATGCGTGCCAAATGCTCAGCGCGATTGGCAGCCGGCAGGCTCAACAACGGCGTCAAATACCAGCGCAACTCCGTTGCCTGCAAACGCAGCTCGCGCTCCTCAGGCGTGAGCAACCGGTATTCTTGAATCTTTGCCAAGAGGCGATCCCGGATGTCCGGCGGGCGTATCGCCAGAAGTTTGAGTTGCTCCGCCGTGGGCATCAGCAGCAACGCGCGAAACGCTTCCACGGGAGATTTCAGCGGCGGCAGTGGCGGTGTGACCGGAGAATTGGTGGCCTCGGCTGGAAAAACCTGTTGCGCGCCCGCCATCACCAACGCGGCGGCAAGCCATGGAAATTTCCGCACGAGAACGTTCATTGCGTCAGTGCCAGCAATTCTTCGTTCAACGCCAGCAATTCCTCGTCGGCAGTCAGCGTCGGCTTCAGGCGGCGAACCGCTTCGAAATCTTCCAACGCGAGCGTGCTGGGTGGTGGCACCGTGGCGACGACCGCCAGACCCTCCGCAATTTTTCCGCTTCGATAATGCTGATAGCCAAACCAACCGGCGCTGACGACGACCAATGCCACCGCCACCCGGGGCACCAACACCCGCCACCAAGCGCGAGTCGTCGCACCTAGGTGTTCGCGTTCGGCGGCGGCGGTTTCGAGTTGGACCGCCTGGAGCACGCGTGCCGTGAAATTCGAGGGCACGGGCGCGTCGGACAAACGGTTCAAGCCCGCGTTCAAACCCGCTTCGGCTTCCCAATCGGCCTGAGCGTCGGGATGACTGGCGAGAAAAGCGCGCAGTTCGGCCTGCTCGGCGGCGGTCAATTCACGCCGCCAGCTTGTCTCGCGCAATCGGTGGTAAACCGGGTCATGATTCATAAATCACCTGTGGGTTAAAAACCGCGATGGTGGAAAAGTTGCCTTCATTTTTCCTCTTTCCAGATACCGGTGCGCAAATAGGGTTTGAGCCTGAGTTTAAGCGTTTCCCGCGCGCGATGGATCAGCGATTTCGTCGCCGAAAGCGAACACCCGAGCACTTCGGCGATTTCCTCGTAACTCAAGACGTCCTCCCGGCAGAGCAACAAGGCGGTGCGCTGGTTCTCCGGCAATTCGGCCAGGACCTCCAGAATTTTCTCCTCCAATTCTCCGTACAGAACTTCTTCCGACGCCAACCTGACACGGCGGTCCTCGACCTGGGGCAACGGTTGCTCGTCGTTTTCCCCATGCGTTTGATCCAGGGACTCCGCCGGATGACGGGCGCGCCGGCGGATTTCGTTCAAGCAAAGATTGCGCGTGATGGTGAACAGCCACGTGGAAAATTTTGCCGACGCTTCGTAGCGTTTGGCCGATTTGTAAACCTGAACGAAAACATTTTGCGCGAGGTCCTCGGCTTCCGTCAGGTCGCACAAGGTGCGCCAGGCGAGGTTGATCACGGGCTGCTTGTATTTATCCACCAATTGCGTAAAAGCCGCCGTGTCGCCCTGTCTCACGCGTAGCATCAGGGCGGCATCGGGATCGGGATGGGCGGGCATCGCTGCCAGAGTCTATGAAACACGGGACGCCGCACAAGGTTTCGGACATTCTCTCGCGCTTGATCGTAATCTTCCTCTAATCTCAATCCTCTTTTCGACGCGCAGAGTTAGGATTACGATGAAGATTAAGAGGGGAAGCCACCCGTCGCTTGCGTTGCTTGGACTTTACTCTCACCCTGTTCGCGCACATGCAGGATTTGTTGAAAAAAATTGAGGCCGACGCGAGCACGCGGCTGCAACTGCCTCCCGGCCGCACTGCCGACCAGGAACGCGCGCGGTTTCAAGCCTTTCTCAAGGTTGAAACCCATCGGCTCAAACTGGCGCATCGCAACGGCGCGGGTGGACTCGAAATCTGCCGGGCGCGCTCCGCCATGCTCGACCACATTATTCGCCGCTTGTGGGATTCGGCGCTGAACACGCTCTCGCCACAGTCGCGCAAGGATTTCCCGCCTATCGCCGTGGTGGCCCTCGGTGGGTACGGACGAAGCGAACTGAATCCGCACAGTGACATTGACCTGATGTTTCTGCACGAAGGGCAGGTGGTGGCGAATCAGACCCGGGCGCTGCCGGTCCTCGAAAAAGTAATGAACGGCGTCTGGCTGCCGCTGTTCGATCTGGGGCTGAAGCCCGGTCATTCGGTGCGCACCATTTCCGAGTGCATCGCGGGGGCCAACGACAAATCCGATGCGCGCAGCGTCGAAACCAAAACCTCGTTGATCGAGGCGCGGTTGATTGTCGGGGACGAAAAGCTGTTCGCGCGCTTCCAAAAAACCGTGGTCGCGCGGTGCGTGGAAGGCTATGAAGCCCGATACATCGCGGCACGGCTGGAAGATCAGGCGACGCGCCGGGCCAAATTCGGCAATTCCGCCTGCATGCAGGAGCCGAACATCAAGAACGGCTGCGGCGGGTTGCGCGATTTCCAAAACCTGCTCTGGATGGCGTTCTTCAAATACGGCACGCGCTCGCTTGCCGACCTTCAGCGGCACGATTTCGTCACCGACCGCGAGCGCAAACAACTGGAGGAGGCTTACGATTTTCTGCTGCGCGTGCGGACGGAACTGCATTACCACGTAAACCGGCCGCACGACGCACTGACCAAGAACCTGCAGCCTGCCATCGCGCACAACCTCGGCTACCCAGACCGTTCGCCCAGCAAGCGTATCGAGAAATTCATGCGCGATGTTTACGTGGACGCCCGGAATATTTTCCTCATCACGCGCACGCTCGAACAGCGGCTGGCGCTCCTGCCGCAGCCGGAAAAGGGACTTTCCCTGCGCCGGTTTCTGCCCGGAGGCCGGCCGCCGGTGATCGAGCCGGTGGATGGATTCAAGTTTCTCAAAGGTGAAATTCACGCCACCTCCAACCGCATCTTTCGCGACCAGCCGCGCCGCTTGATGCGCGCTTTTCTCCACGCCCAACAACGCGGCCTGCGCCTGCATCCCGACCTGGCGCAGCTCATCCGCAACCAACTCACGCTCGTGGACCGCGATTTTCTCGCGGATGAACACGTGCGCGAGACGTTCCTGACCATTCTCAACCAGCGCGGCAACGTGGCCCCCGTCCTGCGCGCGATGCACGAGGTGGATTTCCTGGGCAAATACATCCCCGAATTCGGCAAGCTCACGTGCCTGGTGCAACACGAATTCTATCACCAATACGCCGCGGATGAACACACGCTCGTCTGCCTGGAACAACTCGACCGCATCTGGGAGGCGAAGGAAGCCCCGCACTCAAAATACGCGCCGCTGTTTCAGGGACTGGACCGGCCGTTCCTGCTTTATCTCGCGCTGCTGCTGCACGACACCGGCAAATCCGACGGTCGCGGCAAACACTCGGAAACCGGCGCCAGGATGGCCGTGAACGTGGCGCGGCGCCTGGGTCTGGACGCGCAAACCGTGCAGACCTTGCGGATGACCATCGAACATCACCTGCTCATGGCCAGCGTGTCGCAGCGGCGCGATCTGGATGATCCCGCCGTCATCCGGAATTTTGCCAAGCACATCCAGACCGCCGAGGCGCTGGTTTTGCTGACATTGCACACCTTCGTGGACGCGCAAGCCACCAGCGACAAGCTTTGGAACGGATTCAAAGACTCGCTGCTCTGGGAACTGCACTTCCGCACGATGCCGTTGTTGACCGGCGGGCGTGAATTCGTCCGCGTCGAAGAGCAACAGCGCGAATCGCTCCTGCAGGAAGTCCGCGCCCAGCTCCCGCCTGAATTTGACGACGAGGAATTCCAAGGGCACGTGGCCGCGCTGCCCGTGCGCTACTTCCAGATCCGGACCGCGCGGGAAATTCATGACGACCTGATTCTCGCGCACCGCTTCATGCGGCTGCAAATTCTGGCTGAAGACAACGCGCTGTCGCCGGTGGTCAACCTGCGCAACGAACCCGATCGCGGCTGCAGTGCCGTGCAAATCTGCACGTGGGATCGCGCCGGCCTGTTTGGCAAAATCGCCGGCTCGCTCAGCGCCACCGGCCTGAACATCCTGAGCGCGGAAATCTTCACGCGCAACGACGGTATTGTGCTGGACACTTTTTTCGTAACGGACGCCATCGCCGGCACGCCGGCCACGCCCGAGCAGCGCGACAAATTCGAGAATCTCTTGGGCAAGGTTTTGACCGGGGAGGAAGTGGACCTGCACGCGCTGATTGCGCGGCAAAAGATTTCACGCCCGCTCTATCAGGCCTACACCGGCGAGCGCATCCCGACTCAGACTGTCTTCGACAACGACGTGTCCGAAACCCGCACGCTCATCGAGATTGAAACAGAAGACCGCATCGGCCTGCTTTATACCATCGCCCAGACATTGACCGAGTTGCAGTTGGACATTTCCGCCGCGCGGATTTGCACGGAGAAAGGCGCGGCCATTGACAGCTTTTACGTCCAGGAAATTGGGGGTGGAAAAATTCTGGCCCCGGAGCGGCAAAAGAACATCGAGCGGCGTCTGCGGCACGCGATCCATGCGCTGGATGCCAGCCGCTGAACGCAACTCTGCATTATTTCAAATCCAACAGTTGCTTTTTCTTTTCCTCAGGAAGATCCAGTCCGGCGATCCATTTCTCCGCCGATGGGCGATCAAACTCCATCCAATTCTGCGCCACATTCATGGCGGAACTGAAACGCTGATTCTCATCGGCCAATTGTGCGACCCACGGCGCCGCATGCTCCGGTGACTGCCAGGAAATCTGGCTGACGTAAGCCTGGACAGCGTTTTCGCGTGTCTTTCCGGCTGGCAGCTTGGCCATCCATTCGGCCGCCCCGGCGGGATCGTTCTGGGCCCAGTTGTTGAGCAGATTCTGCGTCGCGCTCTCGCGCAAGCTGCCCCCAGGAAAGCGGTCCACCCAGGCGGCGGCAGCGGCGGGGTCGTTGTGCGACCAGGAGGAAATCACAGAAAGCGCTGCGCGGCTCTGCGCTTCGCCGGGCGCCAGACTGGAAACAAACTGCGCGGCCTCCTGCGGCGCGCTCTGCGCCAGACCGCTGCAAAGTCCGGCAATGTAGGAATTGCGCCCCTCGCCTTCGGGCAAGCGCGACACCCATTCCATCGCGGCCTTGGAATCACCGGCGGCGAGGGTGTTGCCGAGCGTGTTGAGAAAATTGTTCTGGCTGTCGCCAGTGTTCATGCCCAGAGCAAACTCCATCGCGCCCTGCGGATCGGATTGCGTCCAGTGATGGCTCATGCGACCCAACGCGTCCTGGCGCGCTTTGCCCTCGGGCAATTGCTTGACCCATTCGACGGCGCCGTTGAGATCCGTGTTAGCCCACGATGAGGCGAGGCTGGCAATGAAGTCATCCCGCTGGCGGCCGGCGGGCAGCGTGGACGCAAACTCGACTGCGCTGCGTGGATCGGTTTCGGCCATTCGCCAGGACACGCTTTGGAGCGCGTCCCGTTTCGCGCGTCCTTCGGGCAAAGCTTTGAGCCAATCGAGCGCTTCCTTCACGTCGTAGTTGGCGAAACCGCCAACGATCTGGCTGATGGCGGAATTCTGGGCCTGGCCGGGCGGCAATTCGGAAAGAAACGCCGCGGCCGCTTTCGGATCCTGATAAGCCAATGAGGCAATGATGTTTTGCAGCATGTCCGTGCGCTCGCCGCCGGCCGGAAGTCCCCGCGCAAATTTCAATGCGGCCTCGGAGTCCTGCTGCGCCCATTGGCTGATCACGGCGGAGATGAAGTTATTCTTCACGCTTCCCGCTTCGAGGCTTTGCGCGTAACGCATGGCGGCCTCCGGATCGCTCTGGGCCCATTGATGGCTGATGCTGCTGAGCGCATGCTGGCGGACGAACTTGTCCGGAATTTGACTGAGCCAGTTGATGGCCGCGTTCATGTCGTCCTGCGCCAGGCGACCGGCAATGCTGGATATCGCCTCGTTGCGCACATGGCCCGCCGGTAATGCCAGCGCGTAAGACGAGGCGGCTTGGGGATCGTTCTGCGTCCACTGGCCAATGATGTTCTGGAGCGCGTTCAGCTTGTCGCGCCCGTCCGGCAGGGAGTTCGCCCAAGCCAGCGCCGCTTGCGGATCCTTCTGCGCCCACGAAGACGCGATGGCCTGATACGCCTGTTGCCGTTGTTGAGCGGAAGCCAGTCCCGCTGCCTTGGCTGCCGCTGTCTGGGGGTCCTGCTCCGCCCAATTGGAAAAAATACCGTGAACCGAACCCCAGAGGTCGCGGCGCGAAGAAGTCTGGAGCTGCTCGAACGCCGCCGGTGGATTGTTTTCCGCCAACTGATAAAGCACCGTGGACATCGCTTGCTGCCGAAGATGATTGGAGGGGAGTTTTTGGGCCCAGGCCGTCGCGCCTTCCACGTCGTTCTTGGCCCAGCCACGCAACGCGGACAAGATCCCCCACTCTCGCGCCTGGCCGCTGCTGACCTTGTTCGCGCAGGCCATCGCCGCGACGGGATCGGACTCCGCCCAACGTGCGAGCAACGCGGCGCGTAGTTGGTTTCGTTGGTTGGCCGAAGGAATGGATTCGACGTGCGCCAGCAAGCGTCCGGCAGCTTCAGCCGGAATGATTTCAACCACCCGATACCACTCGCGCGAGCGGCGTGTTTCGTTTTTCACCAAACCCTGAATTATCGCCTCCATTTCGGCGACGGGATCGTTCGTGGAACCAGGCCGGCTAACGGAGTCTTTGTCCTTCCTGCCGTGGCTTGAAACAACGGGCGGCAAGCTACGTCCGTCCGACGGTGACAAATCTGTGGAGGTTCGGTCAGTTGCCGTTTCGGCGCTGCGCCGTCCGGCCCAATAACCCAAACCCAACGCGACGCCCGCCAACAGCACCGAGAGTAGCACAGCCTTCATTTTCATAGCCGATTGAGGGAAATTGTTGCCCTCGCGCTTTGAGCGCGATTCAGGTTAATGCGTTCGATGTTTGCCGGAAAACAATTTCGTGCCGTGGCCGCCGCGCTTTTTAGTCTTTGAAGCCATCCGCGCAACGCCTAACTTGGGCGCATGAAACACGCGGGCAAAGCCAGGAGCGCCGGCCTTAAAATAATTCTTCTGTCTCTCGGAGCCGTCCTGCTGCTGCTATTGGTCGCTTTTCTCGCCAAGCACGTCGGCGCGTTTGTGCTGGGCCTCTCCACCACGTTGCTGGTGGTGTGGGCGCTCTTCGCCATTTTTACCTTCAATTTTTTTCGCGACCCGGACGCAAAAGTGCCGGCGGGCAAAGGGTTGATCGTTTCTCCCGCGCACGGGATGGTGGATGTGTTGGATGAAACCACCGAAACCGAATTCATGGGCGGACGTTGCCGGCGCATTTCCATTTTTCTATCCGTGCTCGACGTTCATGTTCAGAAAGCACCGGTCAGCGGCAGGCTGGTTTTTCACAAACACAAAGACGGCCAATATCTCAGCGCGACGCGGAGCGATTGCGGCACGTTCAATGAGAATGTTCTGCTCGGCATCATCCCGGCTGAGTTCCCCGAGAGGAAGATCGGCATCCGCCTCATCGCCGGCCTGATTGCGCGGCGCATCAACGTTTGGGCGGCGGCTGGCGAAGACATGGTGCAAGGCGAGCGCATCAGTCTCGTGCAATTCGGTTCGCGCGGCGACGTATATCTGCCGCTTGACGCAAAGATTCAGTGCAAGTTGGGCGACAAAGTGGTCGGCGGGGAAACGGTGCTCGCCACATTGGAATGAGGAACAAACGATGAACTCCAGCAGTTCTCCCACGCCGCCAAACCAGGACACCAACAGCGATGCCAAGCTGAAAATTTACTTTCTCCCAAATCTGCTGACGGCTGGCAACCTGTTCTGCGGATTCGTGGCACTCACCAAGATTGTAGAGGCGAACATTTCCGGCGGCAACTTTACCGACATCAAGGTGGCTCTCATGTTCATCCTCGCGGCATGCATCTTCGATTTGTTCGATGGCCGCGTGGCGCGATTAGGAGGCCACGAAAGTCCGTTCGGCCGTGAATTCGATTCGCTGGCGGACTTGATATCCTTTGGCGCGGCCCCGGCATTTCTCGTGCATCGCATCGTGTTGAAGGATGTGTTCGCGGAATACGCCGAGCTCGGGTGGTTTATCGCTTCAATCTATCTCGTGTGCGGCGCCTACCGGCTGGCGCGTTACAACGTGTTCTCCGCGCACGCCGGTCCGAGCGGAGGCAACGAATTTCTTGGCTTTCCCATCCCGTCGGCCGCGGCACTGGTGGCGTCGCTTACCATGTTCATGATCTGGCTCAACGAAATCGGCTGGATCGAGGAGCGATTCAACCACAGCCGCTGGCGGTATTTGCTGCCTATCCTGTTGCTGTTTCTCTCCTGGATGATGGTCAGCAAAGTAAAGTATCCCAGTTTCAAATCGCTGGACTTCCGGGCAAAACGGAATTTCTTCACGACGCTGCTGGCCATCCTGTTCCTGGGCAGCGTTGTGGTTTCCCGGGGAAAAGTTCTCATCTTTGTCCTGCCGGTCTTCTTCACCGCCTACCTGGTTTACGGGTTCATCCGACCGCGGATTTCCCGCCAGGTGCGGCACGAGATCGAGGAGGAAGAAGAGGACAAAGAGGACTCGGAAGCGGGCTGAGCGCATGTTGGATTTGCCGCCCATGATTCTGGCCGGGCTGACCGGTTTCATCAGCGGAGTGCTGCTGTGCATCCCGGTAGGCCCGGTCAATTTGACGATCCTGAACGAAGGCGCGCGGCGCGGATTCAAGTGGGCGGCTCTGATCGGTGCGGGGGCGACCGTCATGGAACTGATTTATTGTGGCATCGCGTTTACGAGCTTTGCGGCATTCTTTTCGACGGGTTGGATCAAATCGGCCCTGGAAGTTTTCAGCTTCGCGTTTCTGCTGTTCCTCGGCTTCAAATTTCTCCTGGCGAAAGATGTATCCGCGCCGATGCACTTTGGAAAAGTGGCGGACAAAATCGAGGAACGCATCGAAGAAAGACTGCATCCACATTCGGCGTTCATGATTGGCTTTGTCCAAACGCTGGCCAATCCTGGCGTCTTGCTGGGCTGGATTATCATCGGTGCCATTTTCGTCGCGCGCGGATTGGTCGAGCCTAACTGGAGCGGTAAAATATCCTGTTTGACCGGCGTAGCGGTGGGCGTAGGATCGTGGTTCGTCGGCATCAGTTGGGCGATTTCGCTTGGCCACAAGAAGTTCACCAAGGGCACGTTGCTCAAAATGCAGCGCGGTTCCGGCATCACGCTTATCGTGCTCGCTCTCGCCCACGGCAGTCTCATCGCCTGGCAACTGGCCAAGACGCGCATGTGAATCCTGATCACCCGGGACTCAGTGTCTCGACCCGCGGGAGCGCCGCCGCAGTGACTCTTGCCATCCGCGCAGAACTCCAACCACAACCACATCCGCGCGTCGGTTGAAGACACCTACTACGGAATCGCCGCGCGCCAGCGCCAGTTTGATCACCCACACGAACAGCGCGAGGAACACCAGCTTGTTCTGCCAGCCGTCCAGCCGCCATTGGCCTTTCCAGATCCACATCGGGTCTTTGTCGAACGGGCCGAAATAAAAGATCGGCCACAAATCTTCCGGTGATGGTCCGCGCGAACCGATGAAGTCGCACAGCAGGTGCAGATGAAAAACAATGAGCGACAGAATCGCGACGCGCCAGCGCT
>CAZCZP010000019.1:0-5202 GCA_964502895.1 uncultured Bifidobacteriaceae bacterium | reverse complement strand
CACAGCAGGTGCAGATGAAAAACAATGAGCGACAGAATCGCGACGCGCCAGCGCTGTTTCGCGAAGCATGTCAGGAAAAGTGTGAGGGCAATCGCGCCGAAAGCGCCGTGCAGCAGGTAATGGTGATGACTCTCGTAGAAGTGAGTGGCTTTTCGGCCCAGCGCGGAATTCGCAAGATCAAGCGCGAGCCCGAGTCCATCTGCATCCGGCAGAATTCCGGCGAGCGCTACGAGCCGGCCATCGCGCAGGTTGTCGGTCGCTTTCGCGCCTATAATCCAACTGCCAAAGAGATGAGTCAGTGGGGACACGCGTCGAATTTGTTTTCTCCGCTCGATTCAAACGCGACGATTTAGCGACGTCGTTCGCAAGTCTGCCAAGAATGGCAAACCCTCCCGATATTTCCGCAGGTTGGCCAGATCTGATTGTGACCGAATGCATCCTTCACGGTTTCCAGCGTCCGCCAGAATCTCACCCTGCGGATCAATGATCATCGAGCGTCCAGTGTAGGTGTAGTACGGATCGCTCCCGATTCGATTCACGCCCACGACGTAAGCCTGATTCTCGATGGCGCGTGCTTGCAAGAGGCGAACCCAGTGTTGAATCCGCTTCTCCGGCCAGTTCGCGATCACAGTGAAAAGCTCAGGCCGATGCGCCGCTGCGGCTTCGCGAAAAATCTCCGGGAAGCGCAGGTCGTAGCAAACAAACGGCGACACTGTGCAATCACCCCAGGGAAAAGCCACAGGCCGCTCGCCGCGTGTGTAATGGTCCGCTTCACCGCCGGGCGTGAACGGATGCATCTTGGCATAGGAGGCAATCAATTTCCCTTCGGGTGAAAACACAAGTGCCTTGTTGCGCGCCTTGCCGTCGCGTCCGCGCATGGCTGCGCCGGCAATCACGTAGATGCCGAACTCTTTGGCAACACCCGCGAGAAATTGTTCAGTCTCGCCGCCGTAGTGTTCGGCAATGGTGTTGACATTCATGCTGAAGCCGGTGGCAAACATTTCAGGCAGCACTACGAGTGAATCCTTTTCCGGCGCAGCTTGCGCAAGCAGCCGGCGTACTTTCTCGAAGTTCGCCGGTTTGTTTTCCCACGCGATGTCAAACTGAAGGGCAATGACGTTCACGGCTACAGGTTAAGCCAAACAATCGCCGGCGCAGCTTGAAACTTTTCTGGAAGCGGCAAGCCAGAGACTTGCGCCACTGCATGTGCATGGTACGCTCCGCGCATGGAAGCCGCCGATTGGGCCAACCTGAGCGACGACGAGTTGCTCGAACGAAGAATCTCCCAGCTTGGCCTCAAACTGGAAGGCACGGAACTTCAACCCCTCATTCAGCGGCTTTACGATGAGTTGACGCAGAAGGGCCTGGCGTTTCATCCGCCCTGTCACATCGGCGACGAATGGTTCGTGCCGGTCGGCATCCCGGCGATTTTCATTCCGTTCTTTCTCACGCATGACCGGCTGCGGAAACTCGAACGCAAGCTGATGCTCGAAGTCGAAGGCGAAACGCCCGAGTGGTTCATGAAGTTGATCCGGCACGAAGCTGCGCACGCCTGTTTCTACGCCTTTCAGCTTCAGAAAAAAACGAAATGGCGGCGCACGTTCGGCCCGACCTCCGCCGAGGAAACGCCACAGTTTTACCGTCCGCGTCCTTACAGCCGTTCCTACGTGGTGCATCTCGACGATTGGTATGCACAGAGCCATCCCGACGAGGATTTCGCGGAGACGTTCGCGACCTGGCTTACGCCGGGGCTGGATTGGCGCGAGCGTTACAAGGGATGGAAGGCGCTGCAAAAACTGGAATATGTGGACGAATTGATGCGCTCGCTGGCTGGTAAACCGCCGTTACACCAACCGGAATACCGTGTCGCCGATCACGATTGCCTCAACGTCAAGCTCAAGACTCATTACGCGCGGAAACGCAAACTCTACGAGGATTCGTATCCGGATTTTTACGACAACGATCTCCGGCAACTGTTTGCCGCCCGCGCGGATGGCGAGGGCCACGTGAAGGCTTCGGTGTATCTGCGCCATCACCGGCGGCAGTTGATGGACTCCGTCTGCCAATGGACCAACGAAAAAAAATATCGCGTGAACAAACTGCTGGCCCGGTTGATTGACCGCTGTGACCAGTTGGACCTTTACATCAAAGCCTATGATCCGAAACAGAATCTCCACGCGTCGGCCTACATCACGACGCTGGTAATGAATTATCTGTTTACCGGGAAGTTCAAACGAACGAAGTGAACCCGTGAAACGCAAAGTAAAAATCCTTGCCCTCTTCGATGCCGTCGCACCCACGACGCTGGATCAGGACTTGAGCGCCGAGCTCCAAACGGACGATTGGAAGACCGAAGCCAGCGTGCTCAAAGCGCTCGGGGAGCTGGGCCATGCAACCGAGCATCTCGCGATTTTCGACGATCTCGATCTGCTCCGGCAGAAATTACAGACCTTCGAGCCGGAGTTGATCTTCAACCTGGCCGACCAGTTCAAGAACAACCGCGCTTTCGATCAGAACATCGTTTCGTATCTGGAAATGCACGGCGTGCCGTTCACCGGCTGTGGCTCGACCGGGCTGACGCTTTGCAAACAAAAAGGCATCTCAAAAAAAATTCTTGGCTACCATCGCATTCACGTACCGGAGTTCACGGTGATCCCGCGCGGTAAACGCAGCGCCCGACCGAAGCGGCTCAAGTTTCCTATTGTCGTAAAACCGCTTAAGGAGGAGGCGTCCTACGGAATTTCGCAGGCTTCCTTCGTCGAGACGGACGAGCAATTGAAGGAACGCGTTCAGTTCATTCACGAGAAATACGACAACGACGTGATCGCCGAGGAATACATCGAGGGGCGCGAGCTTTACGTGAGTGTCCTGGGCAATCATCGCCTCCAGGTTTTTCCCATTCGCGAACTCGTCTTCAAGGAAGTCCCCCCCGACGAGCCGAAGATGGCAACCTACAAAGCCAAATGGGACGAGGAATATCGCAAGCGCTGGGGTTTGCAGAACCGTTTCGCCGAGGGACTCGATCCCGCCGTGGTGCGCGACATCGAACAAACCTGCAAACGCATTTACCGACTGCTGACCATTGATGGCTACGCGCGCCTGGATTTGCGGCTCACCGCGAACAACGAAATCTATTTCATCGAAGCCAATCCGAATCCGATTCTCGCCCCTGATGAGGATTTCGCGGAGTCCGCGCTCAAGGCGAACGTGGCCTATCCGCAGTTGATTGACCGGATTGTGCGGCTGGGATTGAAGAGCTTGCGGGATTGATTGAATTGGGCGCTCGACAACAAGCACTGCAAGTTTCACTCTTTGCGCTTCCGCCCAATCCCCCAAATCAGCCAAATGGCCAGCGCCACAAGCAGGACGAGCCACCAGAGGTAGCGCAGTTCGCGGGCGGCCATCTCGACGAAACCAAACGCGCTCGGAAACAGGAGAAAAAGCCCGACCAACACCGCCAGCAATACCAGAAGCTGGCAGCCAGCCTTGGCCTTGGGATGCATGCTCACGGCTCGGGCAAATTCTCGGACGAACCGAGCGGCAGCAACAATCCGGCGCCCGCGTTTCCAGGAACAGCCGGAACCACGAGTGGCGACTTCCCGTTCCAACGCTCGACGATTTGCAGCCGCAGAAACGCCGGATTCAACTTCAACGCGTCGCCACGCACTTTGATGGCTTCGGCGTCGCCGCGCGCCTTGATGACTGCGGTTTCCGCCTCCACTTGCGTCTGCAATTGCGTGAAGCGTGCCTGGGCGGCCTGTTGTTCGGCCACCATCTTCGCTTCGATGGCTCGCTCAAGCTCGGACGAAAGATCAATGTTCCGGATGACGATGTCCTCGACCCAGAGGATGCTGCCGATTTTCTGTTTGGCTGCCGCGAGGGCCTTCTGCTTGATCTCTTCGCGGTCCTTGACGATTTGCTCGGCTGTCTTCAACGCGGTGACTTCCTTGATTGCCTCCTGCACGCGCGGCGCAATAAGACTGTCAAACGGATTGCCCGCAAATTCCTTGTAAATCTGCACCACGGATTCTTCCGGCACGCGATACAGCACGCGTAATTCAGCCGTGACTTGTTGCAGGTCCGATGAAAAACAATCGGCGCCGACGCTCTCGGTCCTTTGCCGGATATCCACTGGCACGATGGTGGTGATGAACGGCGACTTAAAGCCGAAACCTTCCGGCAAAAATTGGTCCGCCGTTTTGCCCAGCGTGACTTTGATCCCACGCTGGCCAGGTTGGACGACGTACGTCGTGGTGGCCGCCAGGATGACCAGCACGAACACGAGCACTCCCGCGCCAATGAATCTGGCTAGAGCGGCCTTGCTCATGTCACTGACGGGGAACCCGTCGCTGAACGGCGGGCGGGGATTGCGGGGTTGGGTTGGCATTAGGTTTGAGTTGGCGCAGACGTTCCAAGTCCTGCATGGTCATGACAAAATTGTCGCTACCGCCGATGACCAGCGGCGTGAGGCCGTCCCACTTGTCCACGATCTGCAAATCAATGTAGGTGGGATTCTCCTTCAACGCCTGGCCGCGGATGCGGATGGACTCTGCTTCGCCCTTGGCCTTGATGACGGAAGTGTCGGCTTCAATCTGCGCGCGCTGTTGCAGATACTTTGACTTTGCCGCTTCCTGTTCCTGAACCATTTTGGCTTCGATGGCGTGCTCCAGTTCCTTGGTCACGGCGATGTTCTGAATAACGATGTCTTCCACCACCAACAATGTGCCGATCTTCTTGCGCGCGAGCTCGAGCGAACGCGTCTTGATCTGTTCGCGGTTCTTGACGACCTGTTCGGCGCTCTGCGTCGCGGTGGCTTCCTTGATCGCTTCGTGTACGCGCGGTGAAACGAGATTTGCGAACGCGTCGCCGTAATATTCCTGAAACAGCTTTACCACCGAGCTTTCCGGAATCCGGAACAGCACGCGCAGCTCAACCTGAATCTGTTGCAAGTCCGCGGAATAGCATTCCGCCTTGTCCTCCGCCGTTTGCTGTTTGATGGAAAAGGGATGAATCGAAGTGATGAACGGTGCTTTGAGTCCGAAGCCTTCCGGTTTGAAAGCCGGCGAAACCTTGCCCAATGTCACCTGCACGCCACGAAATCCCGGCTGGACGACGTAGGTGCCGGATGAAGCCATGATCACGACCACGAAAATCAGAATGGCGATGCCGATCAATCGGCTGATGGTTTGCGGGCTCATGCTG
>CAZCZP010000018.1:24848-29059 GCA_964502895.1 uncultured Bifidobacteriaceae bacterium | reverse complement strand
TTGGACGGATCGCCGATGGGCACCTGCCTGTAAGCCTGCACAAGGCGGCGCACAAGTTTTTCGCGAACGGATTCGTGAACAATGATCCGCCGCGTGGTGGTGCAACGTTGGCCCGCCGTGCCGACTGCGCCAAAGAGGATCGCTCGAATTGCGAGGTCCATGTCCGCGGTGGGCGCGACAATGATGGCGTTGTTGCCGCCGAGTTCGAGAATTGTCCGGCCCAAACGGCGCGCGACGACTTCGCCCACGTGAACGCCCATTTTCGTCGAGCCGGTCGCAGAGATGAGCGGCACGCGTTTGTCGTTGATCAAACGCTCGCCGACGGTGGCGCCGTCGCCGATGACGAGACTGAAAATCGCCGGGTCAACGTTGTTCGCGCGGCAAACTTGTTCAGCGATTTTGATCGTGGCAATAGCCGTTAGCGGCGTTTGGCTTGACGGTTTCCAGATTGTCGAATCGCCACACACGGCAGCGAGCGCGCTGTTCCAGGCCCAGACGGCCACGGGAAAGTTGAACGCCGTGATAATGCCGACCACGCCGAGCGGATGCCATTGTTCCATCATGCGATGGTTCGGGCGCTCGGAGGCGATGGTCAGGCCGTAAAGCTGCCGCGACAGGCCGACGGCGAAGTCACAAATATCAATCATCTCCTGCACTTCGCCCTGGCCTTCGGCGATTATTTTGCCGGCTTCGAGCGTGACGAGCATGCCCAAGTCTTTTTTCGCGTCGCGCAGCGCGTTGCCCAGTTGGCGGATGACTTCGCCGCGCTTCGGGGCAGGGAGCGTCTGCCATTTTTGGAACGCGGCGTGCGCACGCTTGACGGCACTTTCGTATTCCTGCGGCGTGGCGGTGCGGACTTCCGCCAAGCATTTGCCATTGGTGGGGGAAATGCTTTGCAAGGTTTTGCCTGAACCGAACCATTCACCGCAAAAGACGCCGGAGTTGGTAAATCGCAAGCCGAGCGCCTTTAGCGTTTCGGCTAATGCTTTTGGCTTTCGCGTCATAGGTATGAAATCAAAACCCTCACCCTGACCCTCTCCCCTCGGACGGGAGAGGGAACAGCAGGCGGGCGTCACCAGTTAATTTCCGAGTCGTTCGTCCACCGCCACTTGTACTTTGCTCGTCAGAAGGGTGGCGAAGGCAACTGAGCTTTACAGATTCGCCAAAGGTCTGACAACGCTTCTCCTTCTCCCATCGGATGCGATAGGGCCGGGGTGAGGATGGGTTTATCTTCATGAACTGATTCAGCAGGTTTACGCCGCCAACTTCCGACAAGTTGCATCCATCGTGCGCAACGACTCTTCAATGATTTCATCCTTAAGGTCGAGCACAGGCCGCAGGCGAATGGAGCGTTCGCCGGAGCGGACGACCAGCAATCCGAGTTCATAGCATCCCTTCCAGAAGGCGTCGCGGTGGGTTGCGTCTGGCAAATCGAACGCAAGCATCAATCCGCGTCCGCGCGGCGCTGTGATGATCGGATGCTTGCGGGTGAGTGACTCCAGTTCGCGCAAGAAGATCTCACCCTTCACTCGGGCGTTCTCGACCAGGCCCTCCTCCTCCACGATTCGCAGGTAATGAGTCGAGCGGACGTAATCGGTAAAATTGCCGGCCCACGTCGAGTTGATGCGGCTGGGCAACCGGAAGCAATTGTCCTTCACTTCGTCAAGACGCGGCCCGGCCATCACGCCGCAGACCTGCGCTTTTTTTCCAAAGCAAAGCAGGTCGGGCAGCACGCCGAAATGTTCGCAACACCAGTTCTTGCCCGTGATGCCCATGCCGGATTGAACTTCGTCGAAGATGAGCAATACGTCGTTCTCATCGCAGATTCGGCGCAACGACGCGAAGAACTCTCCGCGAAAATGATTGTCGCCGCCTTCACCCTGAATCGGCTCGATGATGATGGCCGCGATGTCCACAGATTTGTTTGCCAGCGCATCCCGAATCTGTTGCTCGGCGAGCTTTTCCTTCTCCGAGGCATCTTGAGTTCGCTGAACGAATGGGAGCGAAAGATCCAACGCCGGCGCTGAAATTCGCGGCCAGGGGAACTTAGCGAAGTAATCCGTCTTACGCGGGTCGGTGTTGGTCAGGCTCATCGTGTAGCCCGTGCGCCCGTGAAACGCGTGCTCGAAATGGATAATCTCCGTGCCGCGTTCGCCGCGTCCGGCTGCCAGATTCTTGCGAACCTTCCAATCCATCGCGGCCTTGAGTGCGTTCTCGACAGCCAGGGCGCCGCCTTCGATGAAAAAGTAACGGTCAAGCGGCGGCAGACCCATGACGCGCGCGAACGTTTTGACGAAAGTCGCGTATTGAACCGTGTAAACATCGGCGTTAGCAACCTTGACCTTCGCGGCGGCGAGCAAGTCTGCCTGCACGTCGGGTCGGTCGAAATAAGGATGGTTGAAACCGACTGGCTGCGAGGCGTAAAAGCCGTAGAGGTCAATTAGTGTGCGGCCCGTTGCAGCGTCCACGAAGCGTGAGCCGCGGCTTTTTTGCGCATCGAATACAAGCTTGAAACCGTCCACCAGAATGTGCTTTTCCAGCGTGGCGATGACATCCTGCGCCAGGACATCGTCGCTTTTTGGGGGAGGCACGGCTTTCCCGGGAGGCGTGGTCCTATGCCCTTCAAGTTTCTGCATGGTTCAAAATCGGACTCGCGATGCTACCGAAATGTATTGGCCGATGTTCATGCCTTCAAGAGAAATGCAGGCCGAATGATGGAACTTCAGGTCGCGCCATCCATTGGAGAATTTGAATGACGAGAATTCGCTGGTTGCGCGTTGAACGCCCCGGGTTGAATCATCGCCGTCAGGATGCGTGCTCCAGCGGGTTGCCGGGAGTTTACCAAATGAACGGACAAGGTCGGCCGCAGCCATCTCGAAAGCCTTGGCCTTCAGCGATGCGACAAGTTTTCATCGGCTGCTTCGCGGCGCGGTTTCCAGGCCCAAACTTTGGACGCCAGCGTTGACGGCGGGCTGCGCGTCAGTGCGCGCGATTTCCACCCGGGCTTCTGGCCAAACGCTCGTGGTCATGGTTCGCCACTGGGCAACGCGGCTTCAAGCTCTCAAGTGAGCAGGCTAGGCAAAAGGTTCATTCAGATGGAGTTGCCGGCGAAAGATTTAAGCGAAAGATTTACTGTTTGCTTTTGGACGCGGAATAATTAGTCTATTTGCACTTAGACCGCTGGCCGTATCGCGAACTTGGTGAATCTTCAGTTGAACGTGATTCAGTGATGATTTGAAACCCGACAGTCGGGAACAGTCGAGAGCAAGGCAGTCTGTCTAGTTTATCATCATGAGCACGAAATTGTTTGTTGGGAATCTTTCCTACAACACCACCGAAAACCAGCTTCAGGACATGTTTGGCGCGCACGGCGCTGTGACCGAAGTGGATATCATCATGGACAAATTCAGCGGCCGCTCGCGCGGTTTTGCGTTTGTAACCATGGAAGCCAAGGAAGCCGCCGATGCCGCGGTGCAGGCCTTGAATGGCAAGTCCATTGACGGCCGGGCACTGACGGTCAACGAAGCACGCCCGCGCGAAGAGCGTCCGCGTTCCGGTGGCGGGGGTGGTTACGGCGGCGGAGGCCGAGGCGACCGCGGTGGACGCGGTGAACGCCGCGAGCACAGCCGCTATTAAGGCGAACCGCAAACGAAGGTTTTCACGCGCGGGGGTCGGCAACGGCTTTCGCGCTTTTCTTTTCAAGTGGGCGCTTGGCCTGCGCGAAGTTATCTGCCGGGAAGCTACTTTAGCTTCAGAAAATTCTTGAGGATCTGTCGGCCGCTGTCGGTCAGGATGCTCTCGGGATGGAACTGCACGCCCCAAATCGGATACTGTTTGTGTTTCACGCCCATGATTTCGCCTTCGTCGGTTTCCGCGGTGATTTCCAAACAGTCAGGGATCGTGTCTCGCTGAATCACCAGCGAGTGATAGCGGGTGGCGGCAAATGGGTTGGGCATCCCCTCGAATAAATCCTTTCCGTTGTGTTTAATCATCGAGGTTTTGCCATGCATCATGCGGTAATTGACCACAACGTTCGCCCCAAACACATGGCCGATGCACTGATGTCCAAGGCAGACGCCGAGTGTCGGCGTGGTCGTGCTGAAGGTGCGGATGATTTCGTTGGAGAGACCAGACTCGCGCGGTGAGCACGGGCCGGGAGACACGAGAATGCGTTGGGGGTTTAGCGCCCGGATTTGATTCACAGAAATCTG
>CAZCZP010000018.1:0-24748 GCA_964502895.1 uncultured Bifidobacteriaceae bacterium | reverse complement strand
GGGATAAATGACTATTGGGAATTCAACGGTTCTTCTTGGTCCCTGATGACAAACACCGTTGCAATGAACTTTGCCGCAAGGTTCGAGGCTGCTGTTCCGGAACCTTCCAGCGTGTTGCTGGCAATCTTCGGAGGACTGGGTCTGCTTCTGGCAGGCCGTCGTTTCAGGAAGGCATAGATTTCAAGACACTCCCCGAGCGCGCGAAAGACCTTCGCGCGCTTTTTATTTTGGAAGCTTGGATTGAGGACGTTACGGTGGGATGACGACCGCTCGGAACATGCGCAGCAGAAAGTTTTTCCCATTGTAGTTGGTATAATCGAATCGGCCTTGGACGAGATTGTTGGTTGCGATGGGCGTCCAGTTCGTGAAATTCGTGCTCCCCTGAATGACGAAACCCTGTGGCGCTTCGCCGCTCACCCTGAAAGCAAACTTACCATCGCCGAGCCAACGTGGGGCGCTTAGTTCCAGGCGAGGCAGACTTACGTTTACCTGCCACGTCACATTTTGGATCAGCTTATTTCCTGGGTCATTGCGGACGAGCGGCGTCGGATCGCTCACGCCTGCGGCAATGGTATTGGTGCCGTTGTTAAGAAGCGCGGGAAGAATCGTAAAAGCGGAGTTCGTTGCGCCGGTAACCACGATTCCGTTGGTTAGCCACTGGATATTCAATGCGTGATCCGCCGGCTCCAGCGCCGTTACCGAAAAGTTCAACTCGTCGGGCGAACTTGTGGAAAGACTGGTGCTCGCCGGTGTGAAAGAATCAATTGGCCGTACTGCGTCGAAAAACGCGAGGATCAGGGCTTCGCGGCAGACCTCGCAGAACGGAACGCCCAAGCTGCCCATGCGACAATTGAGCTTGGGCCGATACCAGCCGTTGCTGTGATAGTGCGCTCCCTCGAAGAGGCCCACGACCTCTTCGTATGGGAAATCTTCCGGGGTCGGGACAGGCGTGTTCGTGGAGATCCAGGCATTCCATTTGATGAGCGCGCGGTTGGTTTCGCGAGTCGTATTCGGTTCTTCAATGTCGGGATAACCAGGATTGGGCGTCGTGTATTCGTCGCCCAGATTTGCGAGCACGTGACCGGATTCGTGGACTGGGATGTCGGCAAGACTGACTGGGGCGATGGAAGTAATGGCCGTTTTGCCTGCCCCATCCGAGCCGCCGGGCGATGCGTCGTTCACCAGGAGGATCGCGAGATTCGCGGCAGGCATGAAAGTGTTTAAGAGCGAATCCACTTTGCCCTGGCCACTGGCATTCTGCGGGATCGTAATGATGTAATCCGAGCTTCCGTAAGTGCTGTTGAAAAAAGTATTCCGGGAAATCCCCGAAACCGGATGGTCGGACCCCGATTCAACGGACGCCACGGCAATCGCGTAAACATTGAAAAAGGACTCGTATTCCGCAAACGGCTTGTTGGTGAACAGGACCGACGCTGTGTTGGTCGCGTGTGTTAGGAATTGCGCGAATTGGGCGCCGGTATATCCCTCGGAAAGGAACACCACATGCAAACGATTCGAAGCAGGTCCGTTGGAAGAGATCGTGTAGAAGTTGGTCTGGCCGAAACCAGGCGCGGCATAAAACGCCATCATCAGGGACAACCATTTCCAAACAGTGACCCGTTGGCAAGTTCGCCATCCCAACAAAGAGTCTCGGCAGCAAGTAGTCACACCGCAACCCGTTTATTCAAAACTCAGGAGATAAAATCGGTTGCCCGGCTCCGCGGGTAACGTGACGACGAATTGTCCATTCACCACGAGCGGCGTGTTCGTAACCGTGCTCCATTGAATGGGTGGGGTGAGGTTGTCGGTTTCCTTCAACACAAATCCGGTGACGAGGTTTGTCCAAGCCAGCGAGATTTGCGCTTCACTCGCGGTCGCAATATTCAAACTGGGAGACGCCGCTACCGACCGGCAGGCCGAGAACTCAGATGTGTTGCCCGCGGGATCCGTCGCAGTGGCGGTCAAGACGTAACCCGTGGGCACCGTGCCGGGAAGAGTGGCGACGAAACTGTTCGAGCAAGCCGCTCCAGCCGTCAGGATTCTATCTCCGAGATAAACTTCGCCTTCGCCATTACCGGACGTGTCGCAAGACGGACTGGCAAAAAACTGAAGCCGATAACTCGTGTTCGGTTGGCTGTTCAGGTAACCGCGAACGCCGGTGTTGACCCCGCTGTACGCTTGCGTCAGCACTGGAAAATTCTGCCGCAGGTTGCCGCCTGGATCACCGTCGCAATCGTCGTTGGCCGTAATTCCCGCTGCACTGACATCTATCCCCAGGCCGTTGTTGGAAAAAACAGCATTTCCCAAGATAGCGTTATTGGTTGAAAGATCGCGCACGCGAATCGCCGCGAAACTGCCGCCGCTGAAAGCCACGCGATTGCCGCCATTGGGCGACAGCGATCCGATTTGGTTGCCGCTGGAGTTTTCTTCGAGTTCCACATTGAACTGTCCGTTGGCGAGCGCGGAAAACCCGTCGGCGCGCGTGCCAAACAAATTTCCGTACACACCAGTGCAACAACTGTTCGTGATACGCAACCCGCGAGTTGTGTTGCCGGAAATCAGATTCCCGGCGCCCGGAATTTCGCCGCCAATCACGTTGCCGTTGGCCGAGAGGATGTAGATGCCCTCGAAGCGATTTGCCAACGCCAACTGGCCGTTGATGTCGGTGCCGATGTAGTTGCCCGAGAATCTGTTGCCGGTCGCGTTGCTTCCGAGGATGAACACACCGCCGTTGTTGGCTGGAAATCCGTTGGCCGAAATCACGTTGCGTTCGCCGGCAGTAGTTCCTCCGATTTGATTATTCGCGGCGTCGGTGATGCCGACACCGGCATTGACGTTACCCAGCGCATTCGTTCCACCGAGCGCCGTGCCAATCAGATTGCCGATGACCAAATTGTCGTGCGCGTTATTGTTGAGCAGCCATACGCCGATCTGGCCATTGCCGGAAATCAAATTGCCGCCACCAGCGGTGCCGCCGATCAAGTTCGCCGGCGCTTCCACCAGGACGCCGGAGGTTGAATTCCTCAATGCCACTCGGCCCGAAGAGTCCGTGCCGATAAAATTGCCTTGCACCGTGTTGTTCGTGGCGGCGGCGCGGAAGAGCCACACCCCGGCGTTCGTGTTTCCGGAAATGACGTTACCGGCGTTTGGGGATTGGCCGCCGACAAGGTTGAAGCCCGAGCTGTTGATGGCCACACCGTTTAGTCCATTCCCCAGAGCGTTCGTGCCGTGAATGTTTACGCCAACGTAATTTCCCTGGACGAAATTCCCGGGGCTGTTGGTTGCGAAAAAGATACCGTCCTGCCGGTTGCCGGAAATGACGTTGCGCGCTGCGGGCAGCGTGGAGCCGATGTTATTGCTGGCCGCGCCCGTCAACGTGATTCCGGCCAGTGTATTGCCCAACTTCGTGAGGCCTGCGGCGTCCGTCCCAATGAGGTTGCCTGCGATTTGATTCAACCGCGAGCCGCTGCCGTTGAGCAGAATGCCCGCCTTGCCATTGCCCGAGATCAGATTGCCTTCGCCCGGGCTGGTTCCGCCGATGAGGTTCGCCGGCGCTGAGTTAAGCGTAATACCGTCGCCCCCGTTGGGAATTCCAACCGAGCCGCTCGGGTTAACGCCGACAAAATTTCCCTGAATCAAGTTTCCGGAACTGGTGCTGCCGTTCAAGTTTATGCCGCTGCCCGCGTTGCCGGAGATCACATTGCCGGCACCGGGCTGCGATCCACCGACGGTATTTGCTCCCGATGTGAAAAGCGTGATTCCATTGTTCCGATTGTTCAGCGCGCCGCTGCCGGGCGAATTGATGCCGATGTAATTTCCCTGAACAAGGTTTCCCGTTCCGTTCAGTATGTAAACGCCGGTGTCATTTCCGCCCGACAGGACGTTTCGGTCGGCCAGATTCAACCCGCCGATGAGATTCGACGAAACATTCCAGACAAAAATCCCGTATTGTCCGTTCCCGCGCGCGATCGTGCCCGTGACATCCGTCCCGATGTAATTGCCCTGAACGACATTGTCGGGGCTTTCCAGCCGGATTCCGTCCGCGTCGAACCGGTTGATGGCTAGGCCTCGGACGGTGATGTTGCCGTTGCCGCCCAGTCGCAAACCGATCGTGCTCGCGCCGGCACTGCTGCCGATGAGTTCGACCACCGGTTGCGTTGTGTAACCTGGTTGCGTGGTTGCGTCCAGGGTCGCGCTCTCTGTTATTGCTGGTAAAGGAGAAACCGGCGAAATGGCGAAAGGCGGTGTGCCTGGAATCTGAAACGTGATAATGTCCACGCCATTGCTCGCGTTCGCGTCGAGGATTGCTTGGCGCAGGGATCCAGGTCCGCTGTCACCAGTGTTGAGGACCGTAAACGTTGCTGATAACCCACAGGAACAAGCCGCAAACCACCCCAGTTGTGTGATCAGGAGACGATGGGTTTGCTTTGGTGCGATGGCCAACAGTTTTCGCATAATACAGCGGTGCAAGAGCATACCATCAAGCCGGCCTTCCGCAAGATTCAACGCCTACGCGTGGGTAAGGATTTTTCCTACAAAACGATTTTGGCAATCCAACGTGACTTTTATGGAGAATGCCGTTGACTCGAACACGCAAGTCTGCTAATAGAAACATGCAAAAGTGGTTGCACCGAGAGATAAGGATAATCAGACAATGATATGAAAACAAACAACGTGACCGCAATAATCTCCGTTTTGATGTTGGGTATCGGCATCGGTGCGGCCAAGGATCAGTCTATCAAGGCAGCGTTGAGCAGTGTCCCCACGGCCGAGGTGCCGGCCAAGGCCGCTTCCTTGGTAGTCGAGACGAAGGCTGCCAGCCGTGACGCTGTCGCCGCCGAAGTGGTCAAGACTGCGATTGGCAATCGGCCGGCAGTGACGCTTGCAGTCGTCGGCGCCGTTTGTCAGAAGTCTCCAGAAACCGCACCGACCGTGGCAGCGACGGCGGCGAAGCTACAGCCGAAGCAGGCGAAGCAAATCGCGCAGGCCGCTGCGGCTGCCGCTCCTGCCAAGGCAGTTGAAATTGTGAAAGCCGTTGCAAAAGTGCTTCCGAAATCTCATCGCGAAGTTGCCTTGGCTGTCTCGCAAATTGCTCCACAGTTTTCCAAGGAAATCCTCGCGACCGTTCCGGAATCCGGTGCGAACGGTGACTCGGGAACATCCGTGGCAGGCAACGATTTTCGTCCACCTACGATCGGGGGTCCGTTCGTTCCGCTTTCCACCACGCCCACCAACGTGCCGTCCGGTGGCGGCCAAGTGCCCGAAGGTGGCCGCGACTACGCGCGCCCATAAAGTTTCTTTGGGAATTTCGCGAGCCGATTCCTTGACAGGAATCGGCTCGTTTGCTTTGAACGTACACTTCAAAACCCGCTTATCGCGAGTTGATCAGATTTTGCGGCCCGCCTCTCGCGCGAGTCGAGTGAACATTTCTGTCTTCGCAAGCAGCGCCGGATTTTCATCAAGTTGTTTCACCGTCTGAGGGAGGCGATGAGACCAATTGGCGTCCGAAGTCGAGCCTGGAGTGTTGAAGCGAGACGTATCCCCGAACACATCCGTGATTTGAAACACGACGAGCCACGAATTGGATTCCATGACTCGGCGGGTAAACCTCTCATGAATTTGATCGCTAAATTCACGCGAAGGCGTTTCGGTGCTTAGCCCGGCAAAGTCCAGAAACAGTCGCAACTCGCGATAGTTGTTCTCCACGTTTTTGCCTGCATGAATATTCGCCCACCACTCCTGCCACATGGCGGCCAGCGGGGCGTGGTCGTGTGTCGCCGGTTGCGCGAGCGATAGCCGCGGATATTGCTTCGGGTCGGAATAAGCGCCGTTGTGTTCGCGAAATAATGGAGGAATCCGGAATCCTGGAATGCCGAGCTTTTCCAGCGTGGGCGGCACGTAATCCGGAACGACGCCGAGGTCTTCCGCGACGATGGTTGTGTCACCCGAAGCCTCTTGCAAGACGCGCAGCACTTCCTCGCCTTGCGCTTGGTTGAAGGCTTTGTGCTCGGATGTGTCGTCTGCGAATTCCTTGAAGCCCGGCAATCGTCCGCCTGTTTTCGCCGCTGCTTCCTGTTCAGTTAACGGGAGGAATTCAGCGTTCCTATCCGGCGTCCACGGAAATGAATAAATCCTGAACAGGCCCAACACATGGTCAATGCGATAAAGGTGGAAGGCCTTCTGGACGTTGCCGACGCGCGTCCGCCACCATTCAAAATTGTGCCGGCGCAATTCGTCCCACCGGTAATTCGGAATGCCCCAGTTTTGCCCCCACTTCTTTGTGAACACATCCCAGTCAAAAACTTTTTCCGGCGGCGCGCCGCCACTCCAGTCGAGGTCAAAGATCGCGCGGTTCGCCCAAGTGTCTGCGCTGTATCGTCCGACGCCAAACGGAATGTCGCCCATTAAATAAACCTGCTTGTCCGTCGCATACGATTTGACCGCCTGCCACTGGCTGAAGGCGATCCATTGGACGTACATAAAAAAAAGTTGCTTCCGCATCAGCTCCTCCCGGCGCGCTTCCGGCAGCGACAGGAGCCACGTGCGCGCACGCCGTGGCCCGCGATGTTCCGGCTGCCAGTGATCCCACGTTGACTGTCCGCCGTTCTCTCCCATCAAGACTCGAAATAGCGCGTAATCCGACAACCACTCGGCGTTCTCCAACTGGAACGAGCGGAATTGCAGCGCGCGCGGCGTTTCGCGGTTGAAATGGTGTTTGAGAAAACTCTCGAAGGCCGTGACGAGCAAGGCGTTTTTCAGCGCCTTGACTCTTGGATGATTCACGGGCCCGCAGCGCAGTTCCGCCAACAACTTGGGAGTGGCAATGGCGTTGAATCGTCTGGGTGACAAATCCGGTAGTTGCGCCGGCGTAACAGCGATGGTCGTTGGCTCGATAGCCAGAGAACTGATGGCGTTGTAAGGCGAGTTATCGTCGCTGGTCTCGTTGATGGGCAGAGTCTGGAGAATGTTCAGGCGATGGCGGTGACACCAGTCAATCATCTGTCGCACGCCGTCGGTATCGCCAATTCCAAGGTCGTCTTCGGTGCGAATGGCAAAGACCGGTTCCAGGATGCCGGCCAACGGTTGGTCTGGGCGCAATTTCATTTAGCGCGCGCATGTTGGCAGAGAGAACCTTCGATTCAAAGTCGCAATCGCGTGGACATTGTGGGAGTTTGCTCACCGGGTAACCGGTTTTGACCCGGAGACTGGACTTTGGTTGAAGCACTAACCTGTCTGGACCGGTGCTGAATTTGCTCAACGCTGAGGAAATCAAATTCGTTCTCGGACACGAACTGGCGCATTACCTCTCGATGTTGAACCCCCAACAAGCGGCGCGCTTTGGTCCCTCGCCGTATCAACCGGGGTGTCCGGCTCTCATTCTGCCAGCGCCGCCTGGAGCGACCGGAGTTCCTCCTGCACCTGCGCGGGGTCGTTGAGAGTTTGCGCGATTTCCTCGCGCAGAAGTTCGCGGTAGCGCTTGCGCAACCGATGCACCGCGACGCGCAGGGTGCCTTCGTCCAGGTCCAGTTTGCGCGCTGCTTCGGCGTACGGGATGGCTCGTTCACCAACCATCAAGTAACCCTTGGCCTGTTCGAGCAACGGCCCCTTTCCTTCCTGCTGGCATTCGTCACGCAGCCGCGCCATCACCCGTTCGAGCAACGTCAACGCCCATTCGCGATCGAATAAACGATCCGGACTTGTTGGGTCCGGAGGATCGAGATGAAATCGGCCGTCGGCGTTTTGCCAGTCGAGCGAAAGGTGCGGCACGCCGCCGCCGCGCTTCTGGCGGCGGGACCTGTCCCATTCATTCGCCAAAAAGTGTTTCATTGCCGCGAGCAGGAACGCGCGGAACCTGCCGTGATCGGCGCTCAAGCCGACCAGATAGTTCTTTGCGAGAAAGCGCGCGAAAAATTCCTGCACCAAGTCCTCGGCATCTGCCTTGTCCCGTCCCCGCCGACGCACGTAGGCGTAAAGCGGATACCAGTAGGTCTGGCACAGCTCGGCCAACGCGCGGTCGGATTGCGCCGAGGACTTACGCCCGGCGGAGAGCACGACCGTCCAGCGCGTCGTGACGAAGTAATCGCCGCGTGGGGCACTGTCGCCGGTGGCGGAGGCGGGATCGGTCATGTCAGCGGAGCACGGGTTTGGCGATGAGCTTGTAACGGATGGTCGCGCCGGGTCGTTCGGCATCAAAGGCGGCCAATTGCAGAATCCCCGTGCCTCGTTCGCGGGTGCGGAAACCAAACGTGGACGGGAGCCGTCCCTCCGGATACGGCTTGAGTGCGCGCGGATGAAACCGACCTTCGTGCAATCGTTGGATGAGTTCGCCCGGCGCGAGCGTGTTCCAGTCGGCGTTTTCCAATGCCACGAATTCCATGTTCAAGACCTGCAGTTCACCGTTGCCGGCGACGGCATCGAAGCCCTGTTCCTGCGCCCACAAAATGTCCTCTCCAATTCCATCAAAAATGTGCTGCCCCGGTTTGCCCGGCGGAAAACCCGCGCTGTTGCCCGTATCGAAATCAATCAACTCCGAAAACGTACACTCGTGGACGGCGCTGAAGGTAGCGGGTTTGGCTTGGGGCATTGGTTGGTTGGGATGCAGCGCAATCTTGCGGAACTCGACCCAGTGAATCGGGCGGACTTGCAGGCGGAATTCCTTAACCGCGGCGAGAGGCAGTTCGCGAAACGTGGCCGTGAAGAAAGTCATCCGCTCGATCAACGTGCTCGTGCCGCGATAAGCCGAGTGTTCCACGTCATTGTTGTCCACCGCCACCAGGCGATGGGTCCACACGCGGTCGTTCGGCCCGAAAACATAGGTGACTTGCACGGCGCCGCCGGCTTCGGCCGGTTCGCGGTTGATTTCAACCGTCCAGTTCGGATCGTTGCGCAGGCGGGTTTGCGTGCCCTGTTGTCCGTCGGCCTTCTGTGTGGCGATCGTGCGCCACGGTTCCAAGCCCATCCCGATCCGCAAGGTTGCAGTCCGCGCGTCAGAGGGAAATGCCACCCGGTAGGGCTGCGCTCCTGAAAGCAGCTTGCCGTCCTCCAGTACTTCGCCGCCGCCGGAATAACCCGAGAAAGGATCGAACTCGACGTCCAGGCTCGACGCACCCGTGGGCAGGTCGGCAAAACGAACGATCAAATCCTTTTGCTGGACCGGTGAACTTGAGACCGACTGGCCCAAGCCTTCGACTTCGTAAGTGGCGTCCGTGGCGGGCGAACCGCTTGGTCGCCACCAACCGTTGGGCGCCGAGCCGGGATCGGACAACGCCAGCAACTCCACGGTGCCGCGTTCGGGCAGTTTCACCACCAGCGCGCCGGATTGAGGATCGCGCTTCGCGACCTGCGCGACCTTTACGCCGTTGCCTGTCCATTCCCGGATTTGCGGTCCAAGCCAGTGAATGCTGAACAACGTCCAGCCCACGGCGAACGCTGGGATTGCCGCAAACGCGAGATACTGGGGATTCCAACGGCGCGTGGGCAGAATCGCCGTGCCGCCAGGCGTGCGCGCCAATTCGCGTTCGGGCGGCTGGTTCAACGTGCGCCGCACCCCGGCCATCACTGTGAATACGGCCATCATTGCGCAAATCGGCAGTGTGCCCGGATGATCCGACGAGCCTGTGATTAGACGCAGCAGAATCAATCCGATGAACAGAGAAAAGAACGCCGCTGCCACGGCGCTCAACGTCCCGTTCCAGCTAACCTCGCGCTCGCCGTCGAATTCCACCACAACCGGGAAACCTGCCCAGTGCAGATACCGGCGTGCGCCGGACCCGGCAGGGGAGGGGGACAAAGTAGTTTTCGCGGAGCCGGGCGCAGCCGCAATGGTTTCGACCTGCGACTTGACCTCGCTCGCGCGTTGATAGCGCCGCGCGGGGTCGTTTTCCAAGGCGCGCAACACCACTTCATCAAGACGCACGTCCACCTGCACTTTGCGGGAAGGTGGCGGAAATTTTCCCAAAGGGAGATCGCCCGTGAGCATCTCGTATAGCACCACCCCCAGCGAATAAATGTCTGCGCGATGATCCACCGTCAAAGGCCGCTCGACCTGTTCGGGCGCCATATAATGCGGTGTCCCCATGACCTGGCCTTCGACGGTCAGTCGCGCGGTCTCCGCGTCGCAGCCCAGGATTTTGGCCAGCCCGAAATCGGCAATCTTCACCCGGCCCTTGCGATCCACCAGCACATTCTCGGGCTTGATGTCCCGATGCACCACGCCCTCGTCATGCGCGTATTGCAGCGCGTCGCAAATTTGCGGGACGATCTGCAACGCCTCCCGCGGCGAGAGCCGGCCGGCACGGGTTAGCTGCCGGAGGTTTGCGCCGGCCACATATTCCATGATGAAATAATGGAGATTCCCGGCCTGTCCAAATTCGTGGACCGCGACGATGTTCGGATGGCTCAACCGCGCGAGCGCGCGGGCCTCGCGATTGAACCGCTCGGCGAAATTCGCCCCGTTGCGGTTTGTGGCCGGGAGAATTTTGAGCGCGACCCGCCGGTCCAACGCGGGTTGGCGCGCCTGGTAAACGGCTCCCATCCCTCCTGCTCCCAGCAATCCAAGGATTTCCAACTGCGGGAACAGTCCGGCGATTTCCCGGATGGCGGGAGGTTGAAAATGAGCCGGCCCGCCCTCACGAGTATCGGTGGCGTCGCCTTGCGCCAGCAGACAGGCGGGGCAAATTCCCGCAAGCGCCCCGGAAGGCATCGGCTTGCCACAATTCGGACAGGATTTCGCTTCGATCAAAATGGTGTTCATAGTTTTCGCTTTCTCTGTTTGCCTTAGAAGCGTTTTCTGGAACTCGTTACATGAATTGTTGGGCGCTCGTAAGATTGAGAATGCGCGCACTGGGTCCGCGGCATCGTACCGTGTGTTTGTGTGCATTCAGTGAGTGTTGCACGCCTGACTCAGGAGCGGAATGGGCCGAAAGCACCATTCCCAAGAAGCTGGAACCAGGCGGCTGAGCAAACTCGAAGCAGGAGAGCCGATCGTTCCAAACCCAGAGCGGACCGGTGCTGTAATCGCGCGGTGGATTGGAAATAGCTTCTTGGCTTGCTGAGAATCCGCTGTCGCGGCGGATAGTAGGGACGCAGCCAAAAAAGTGATCACCGTTATAGCAGGTGCCCGGATTTATTTCATACAGGGATTATGATGTTGTTTGGGGAAACTCCCATGACCCAAGGCAAACCATTGAACCGCGGAATACCAACCGGAAACGCGTTCGAGATCCGAATCTGAAGCCTGCCCCGTTCTCCCATTTTCCCTCGCCGAAGTTTTGTTACCTGACCTGCGCTTGTTGAGATTTGAAGTTCATCAACTCTTCACCAACGGTCAATCGGTAAATCGGCGCTTTGTGGGCGCGGGAAAGTTCTTCCATCTCCGTGTTGATTATCGTGAGGTAATCCGGATAGAGGATCCCGCCCGACGGAGTTGTGAAGAGCGTGATGAGAAACAATTCATCGTTGGCCAGCACGCAAAGCGGATGTCCACTGTCGCCCCCGGCCGCGTAGCCGAACCAGTCGGGAAACCAAACGCTCTTGTCCAGCATCACGCCATAGCCGGCAAAGTCCGCGATGAATCCCTGCTTCCAATGATTGAAAGCCACGATCGGGTGAACGTTTGACTTGGACCGATCGGCGGAAAGCAAGCCGGCTTGCCGCGGTTGAAACGCTTCAGGCATGATCCGCCGCCACAAAGGCGGTATCACCCGCATGAAGCCGACGCTGGGCGGCAGATCAGCGTCAAGTAATCCGACGGAAAGATCATGGAGCTTGGTGGAGTCTGAATAGGCGATCAGTTTCCGGCTGACGATCTGGCTGTCCATCGTGGCGAACTGAAAAATCGTGCCGGGCTGGCAGCGCATGTGAGTCACCATGAGAACATGTCGCGGCGTGACAGCGGTGCAGGGCGCGTGATACGCGGCCTGCCGGTTGTAAGGTGACATGGCCGTGAGACCCTTCACGCCGTGCAACCAGCAATTGGTATTGCGAGTGATCGGCGAGTTGGAATCCAATTCCCATTTCATGGAACTGAACGTTGCGCGAGTCGCGTTGGTGTCCAAACCATTCTTGCCGTGAACGCGGTTGGAGATCCAATAAACCGAATTGGCCAAAAGCGATTCCATCGCGTAAGGCGGTGCCGGTGGAATTGGGGGCGAGTAAACAGCGGCGGGCGACGCGGTGTTCCGGGTGACGGAGGCAAAGCTTCCCTCCGTAGTGGGCGGCGAACTGGTGCAACCCGCGACCACCAATATTAGTGCGTTGGCCGCAATCTTTAGCATTGGCCGGATTCAGAATACCACGCCGCTTCGATTGGCAAAGGAATTTAGCGCGTGCTTCGGAGACTTTTCAATCGAGGCGGCTCGGCAATTTCAACCCGCCACCGGTGTGCTCGAAATCCGTTACCGTTCAAGCGCCTGAAGGAGGTTTTCGGCCTCAACAAACCCCGGACGCAGTTGAAGCGCGCGGCGGGCGGCATCACGGGCTTCAGCCACGCGGCCGACGCGCGCCAGCACCGTCGCTCGGGCATAAGGAGTTTCCGGGGACATTGGTTCGAGTGATTCGGCGCGAATCAGGTTCTGGACCGCCTCCTCGAGTTGGTTGAGCGCGGCATGGGCCAGACCCAGATTGTACCATGCCCGCGCAAATTGCGGATCGAGTTTGACAGTTTCCTCCAGCTCGAGCCGTGCTTCGTTCAATTTGCCGACTTCGTTGAGCGCGAGGGCGAGATGATAGCGGTATTCGGCGGATTTCGGCGCGAGCCGCACGGCCGCCTGCAATTGCTCCAGCGCCTCCGAATTCTTGCCTTGCGCCCCAAGGGCAAGCGCAAGCGCATGGCGCAACGGCGCGGAATTCGTGTCCCAGTTTACGGCTCGCTGAAAATAGTCCATCGCCGCCTGGAGATTTCCGCGATCCATTTGGAACACGCCCATCTGCAGCGCGCCCGCGGGCTGATCGAGATTGTGGCGGAGCGCGGTCAACAAATCCGCGCCGGCAATTGAGTTGGTGTCCAGGGTTCGCCGCAACGCCCATGCGGCTTCCACACGAACGGCGCGAACAGCGTCTTTCAGGCGCGCGTCAAGCGTCTCCTTGGCCGCCTGATTGCCGGATTGCGCAAGTGGTTCAAGCCCGCGCACCGCCATGCTCCGAACGAGAGGATTAGTGTCGCCGGCGCAATCAAACAGCACGGCGGTTACATTTGAATCAGAAGCCCAGTGCCTCAATAGATTCGCGGCGACCGCCCGCCAAAAACTGTTGGTCTCGCCCTTTGCCATCACTACGAGCGCTGGCACGGCGGCGGCATCGGCCGCGCGCGCCTTGGCGATCGCGCGGGCGCGAGAGCGCATGACTTCATTTGTGCGCGGGCCGTACCATTTGACGACATACTCCAGCGACCAATCCACACTGCGATCCGTGTGACAACGATTGCAGGCGTTGGGAACGCCGAGTTCCTGGGTCAGTCGCGGGTCAGGGATGGTGAAACCGTGATCGTGCCGTGCGTGGCGCTGCATATAGACCGTTTGCGGCATGTGACAGTCAGTGCAGAAATCGCCGCGCGTGCCGACTTTGTGCCGGCTGTGAGTCTCGGGATCAATGCGCGGACCAACCGGCGCGGTATTCAGCGTGTTGGTCGTTGCGATGGGGAGCGGTCCGCCGTGGCAAGTCAGGCACATGAGATTTCCGGGCACACGGAGTTTGCTGGTGTGAGGCTCGTGACAATCCACGCAGCGCACGCCGGCCGCGTGCATCTTGCTGCCGAGAAACGCCGTGACCTCGTAATCTTCTTCGCGCACCTGGCCGTCCGGGTAAAAAGTGTCGGTTTCGTCGGGAATGGCGAGTTGGTGATGATCCAGGAAATCCTCTGGAGGCCGGAAATCGCCGGTGAGTTCTGATCGGCGCGAATGGCATTGCGCGCAAGCCGCGAACATTTCTTCGCGCGAAATCCTGCGCACGGTCGGGTCGCCCGATTTGTCCGGATGTTTCGCTTGCCACGCGTTGTGATCGGCCATCGGGCCGTGACAGGACTCGCAGCCTACGCCGCGTTCCGCCATGGCGGTGGAGTAGGTATCGGTGAGTTCGTTGTAGTTTTTGCGCAGCCGTGTGTTGTGGCACGTGGCACACATGTTGTTCCAGTTCATCCCCCGGCCCGTCCAATGTCCCCATTCACCAGGCTGACGATCCTCCATACCATATACGTTGAACCATTCTTGGCGTTTCGGATCGAAACACAGCTCGCTCGCCTGCAAACGGCCGCCTGAGGCCGGAATGAGGTATTGCACCAGCGGGTCAACACCGATCACACGCGCAACGGCAAAGGATTCGTTCGTTCGACCCACGCCTTGTGTGACAAGTTGTGGCTTCCCATCCACGAAACGTGTTTGGGAGTTCTGTGTCCCGTGCGCTATTTGCCTTGGCGGGTCGAACGCCGGCGCATCCAACGTCAAGTCCATCGCGCGCTCAGCCAGCGCATGATGGGACTTCGCCCAATTCCGATAAGCTTCTTCGTGACAGGATTTGCAAGTGGGCGACGTGCCGTATGTGGCAAAGATTTCGGCGTCGGATTTATGCGAGCCGGATGGGGTGTCCGCTGACGTTCGCCTGGTTCGCTTCGGCCAAAAAATCATCGCCAGACAAAGCAAAGCCACGCCGATGACGAGAAGGACGACAGGCCTTCTGTTTTCGGACGGGCGGTCTTTTGGTTCGTGCCGACGGCTCACGCGACGAATTGTTAGCAGACAAGGAGCGCTTTGTGGACTGAAGAATTTGCGCGAAGGTTGGGAAACGGAACGTCAGGCGAGGGCAACCGCGGCGATGTTGTCGTGCGCCTGGATTTCATCGGGTTGGGTCGGCGCGACACCATCCAGTGTCTCGCGGACGGTGCGGGCGAGGTTGGTGCGATTGTACGGCTTTTGCAGGAACCGGGCGTGATTGTTCTTGCGCAGAAATGCTGTGCTGACGTCGTCCACGGTGTAACCGCTGGCAAATACAATTTTCAGCGTCGGTTTTTGAGCGAGCAGCTTTTCGGCGAGTTCGACGCCTGAAATATTTTGCGGCATGACCATATCGGTCAGCAAAAGGTTGATTTCGCCGCGGTGACGGTCCCAGACGTCCAGGGCTTCCGGCCCGTTGCCGGCCTCGAAGACGCGATAACCGCACTCTTGAAGAATGATGTGAGCGAGGTCGCGCAGCACGGGTTCATCTTCGACAATCAGGACGGTTTCGTTGCCTCCGCGAATGAAAACGGCGGGATCGGGGTCGCTGTTTGCGCTCTCGACGGAGCCGGCGCTTGGAGGGAAAAAGACGTTAAAATTCGTCCCGTGGCCAACTTCACTTGTGACTTCGACCCAACCGTCGTGTTGTTTGACGATGCCGTAAACAGTGGCAAGACCGAGGCCGGTGCCTTTGCCGACTTCCTTCGTGGTAAAGAACGGCTCGAAGATGCGACCTAGCGTTTCGGAGTCCATGCCGCAGCCGGTGTCGGTGACGCGCAGGCAAATGAACTGGCCGGGGCGAGCCTCGGGATGCAGATTCATCTCGTGCTGGCTGATGACAATCGGACTCAGGTTGATGGTGAGTGTGCCTCCTTTGATCATCGCATCGCGGGCGTTGACGCAGAGATTCATGATGACTTGTTCGATCATGCCGGCGTCGGCTTCGACAGGCGGAAGGTCGGGAGGCGGATTGAATTCGAGGGCAATGGTTTCACCGAGCAGCCGGCGGAGCATTTTGCTCATGTTGCCGACCACTTCCCGCAAGTCGAGCGGCTTGAGTTGCATGACGTTCTTGCGGCTGAACATGAGCAACTGGCGCGTCAAGCCGGCCGCGCGCTCCGAGGCGAAATAAATGGCCTGGGATGATTTGAAATTCTCGGGGGCGAGATCGGGCCGGGCCATCAACATCCCGGCGTGGCCCTGAATGATGGTGAGCATGTTGTTGAAGTCATGGGCCACACCCGCGGCGAGCTGGCCCACGGATTCCATCTTCTGCGATTGGCGAAGCTGGCTTTCCAGATTCAATCGGCTCGTGATGTCTTCGGCGTAACAATGCACGACGCGGCTCGAAGCCACCGGATGGAACGCCCAGGATAACGTGAGTCCTTCGATCTGAGTCTGGAGATTTGTCCGGCTGATTCCGGCTGCCAGGCAATGCGCGATTATCTCCTTGAAATTCGCCGGGAGAATTCCGCACGGGTGGTCCCGATTCACGGAGAATGCCAGCTTGAGTGCGGCGTCATTGAAGTAACTGATCGTGCCGTCGTCGGCGAGTTCCATGGCGGGGTTCGGGTTCAGTTCAGCGAACGCCGCCAGCTTTTGCAACTCAGATTCGGCGCGTGCCCGCTCGATAGCCGTCGCCAGCACGGTCGCCACGGTCACGAGAAAATTCATCTCATCGCCAGAATAATTGCGTGGATGCCGGGTGTGAACTCCCAGAATTCCGAACGGACGGTTCCGCGGGGAAATCACGACGGTGGCTCCACCGAACACGCCGTGCTCGCGAAGCATCGCGGACGGTTGGAAGCGGCTTTCGGAATTTGCGCCGGTCACGACAATCGGTTCCCCGGTGGCCAGAGTGAATCCGGCTTGCGTGTCGCGATTCGCACTCACCGTCGCGTTGCCGGCGCATTCCGGTTTCCAGCCGACGCCGGCTCGCAGGAGAAGTTGGTCGCCGTCCGGCATCAATTCCATGATGCGACAGAACTCCACATCGAGGGTTTGCGAAACCAGCAACACGGTTTGCTGGAGCAGAGAATTCAAGTCGCTGCCCGTCAAGGCGAGTTGTCCCAAAGCGGCGACGACGGACTGTTCCTGGGCGCGATTCATCAGGATGCGCTGGGATTCCTCGTGCTGCCGCGCACGTTGTTCGAGCGACTCAGCCATCGCGTCGAATGTCCGGGCGAGGTATCCCCACAGCCCCGTCATTTGTCCCAGACTCGTTCGCGTGGTCAGATCGCCGTTGGCAAGTTGCTTCGCGGCTTCGGCCAGGACACGCAATTCGCGCAATACGAAATGTTCACCGCCGAACCACGCGGCCGCCAAAGCGGCCAGACCAAGAAGCAAGCCTGTCAGAAACCACTTCCACTCAAGCGGGAAGAAAAACATGAGTGCCCAGGCAGGGAGGATGGCCATGAAGACCGTCACTGCCAAACGCACCCGCAGGCTGGAGAATCTCGTCATTTGGGCGTCACGCACCAGGCCTCGTCTTGGCGAGCCTGATATCACGGATAAAGCAGGACGGAAGCCAATTGGCGCGCATTTGTGTCCGACGCTCGGAGTCGAAAAATGAAACCCAAGGTGAAGCTCATCCTTCGGTTGTTCAAGGGCTTGCGTTGGCGGGCGCGACTCGGAGATGCGACTCGTTTTTGCGTGAAATCGTGCGGACGTTCCGTTAATACCTTAAACATGACCGAACTGAAAAGGTTGACCAAAGCTCAACTCATCGAGCGCTTGAATGCGTGTGCGGGCGACGCGGCACCCCGGGAAAAGACGAACCAGATTTTCGGCGAGGACGGCACGAACGCGCAATCCGCCTTGCGCGACGCAGCCGAACGACTTCGCGCGATTCTCGCGACGGCGGTCGAAGGCATCATCACCATTGACGAGCGGGGCTTGATCGAATCATTTAATCCGGCGGCGGAGAAGATTTTTGGGTACGCGAGTGCAGAGGTGGTTGGGAAGAATGTGAATGTACTCATGCCATCGCCTTACCGGGAAGAGCACAACGGGTACCTGGCCAATTACCGGCGTAGCGGACACGCGCGGATTATCGGCATCGGGCGCGAAGTGGTCGGCCGGCGCAAAGATGGAAGCGAGTTTCCTTTGGACCTTTCGGTGAGTGAGGTTCGCCTGGCCAGCCGGCGAATATTCGCGGGATTCGTGCGGGACATCGGCGAGCGCAAGCGCTTGGAGAAAGAGATTTTGGAAATCAGCGAACGCGAACAGCGCCGCATCGGACACGACTTGCACGATGGGTTGTGTCAACATTTGGCGGGCATTGAGTTGATGAGTCAGGTCCTCGAACAGAAAGTGGCGGCCTATTCGGAATCGGACGCGGCGCGCGTTGCCGAGCTAGGCGGCCATGTCCGTGATGCCATCGCGCATACCCGGTCCCTGGCTCGCGGGCTGTCGCCGGTCATGCACGATGCCGAGGGGCTGATGTCCGCCTTGCACGAACTGGCGGCGAACAGCGGCAAACTGTTTCGCATCAACTGTATTTTCGAGTGCAATCAGCCCGTGCTGGTTCGCGATCAATCGGCGGCAACTCACCTTTACCGAATCGCGCAGGAAGCTGTTTCCAACGCCATCAATCATGGCAAGGCAAAACACGTACGCATTGGTCTCGCCTCCGCCGGTGCCCGCATTATTCTGAGTGTCAAGGACGATGGTTGCGGCATTCCCGAGGAATTGCCCGATAACGGGGGAATGGGATTGCGCATCATGAAGTATCGCGCGGGAATGGTTGGCGGCGACACCATGGTGGAGCGCGACTTGGAAGGCGGAACGTGCGTAGTCTGTTCGATTCCGGTTTCATTTCCGAAACGCGGAGGTGCGGACCATGAAAGCTAAACCCAAGCCGGTCACGATCAACAAGCGCATCCTGGTCGTGGACGACCACCCGATGATGCGTCAGGGGCTTTCGCAACTCATCTGCAGTGAGCCGGACCTCGCGGTCTGCGGCGAAGCGGGCACAGCGGGTCAGGCGCTGGATGCAGTGGGCCGGCATAAACCGGACCTCGCGCTGGTGGACATATCGCTGCCCGACAGGAACGGCCTCGAACTCATCAAAGACATCCACACGTTGTTTCCCTCGTTGCCGGTGCTGGTGGTCTCCATGCATGACGAATCGCTCTACGCGGAACGTGTTCTTCGGGCCGGTGGGCGCGGTTACGTGATGAAGCAAACAGGGGGCAAGGTTTTGATGCAAGCCATCCGGCAGGTGCTGGCCGGTCAGATCTACGTCAGCGAAAAGATGTCGGCACGCATCCTGGAGATTTTTTCCGGAGGCAGTCGCGGAGGCGGCGCCTCGCCCGTGGGACGGCTGACCGACCGCGAATTCGAGGTGTTTCAGCTTCTCGGTCAAGGGAAGGGCACGCGCGAAATCGCCGAGCACCTCCATTTAAGTGTGAAGACCGTCGAAGTGCATCGCGCCAACATGAAATCAAAGCTGGGAATCACCAGCGCGACAGATCTCATTCGTTACGCTGTGCGCTGGGCCGAATCCGAAGGTGCGAATTGACGATGGTTCCGTAATTTCCACTAGAACGGATAGGAATTGTGCTTAGGCACAATCAGGCCGTTCCCTACTTGTCAAACGACAGCTGGGGCAGATGTTTGACATGTGCAGACCAGAAGGCACGACATGTCGCCCGCCCATCCCGGAAGATCCAAGCCGGCATTCCAGGTCGTGGTGGTGTACGAAGATTTCGCGGCGGGTCGAAGCGCCACGGATACCTGCAATTTGTTGCTGGACAAACTGGGGGATGAATTCGAGTTGCGTTGCAGCACGTGGAAGTTTGAGACCTTGCGCAATGAGAGCTTGAGGCAAACGGCGGCCCTCGAGGCCACCGAGGCCGACACGATCATAGTTGCCACGCATCGAGTGTCGCCGCTGCCATCCGAGCTGACTCGTTGGTTTGACTCGTGGATTGCGATTCGCGGCGATCATCCAGCGGCTTTGATTGCGCTCGTGGACAACTCCATGGAATCTCGAGGTGAGCCGTCCGCCACCCACCGTTACCTTCAGTGCGTGGCTGCCGCCGCGCACATGGATTTTCTGACTCAAGTTTGTTCGTATGCGGCGAATGAGTCCGCACCTGGCGGCTTTCCTCAGAGATGGGGCGCTGTTGCACAGGATCCTTCTTGGGTACCCTCCGAACGTCATTGGGGCATCAACGAGTAACAACGCGTTGTGACGCCACACTCCGCGCCCCGTGGTGCTTCGTTATTCCGTTGAGAAGCGAAGTTCAACCTCCCCCTTGCATTTTCCGAGAACATTTTTATGCTTCGCGCATCTCAACCTCAGTGCGCTGCGTCGGCCGGGCGCCGGTGAGGGTTGTATTGACCATGGCTACACCTAGAGAACAGGAACCGCCCGCCAACGGGCGACGCGGTTTCATCAAGCGACTTCTGGCCGGCCTCACCGGCGCAGTGCTCGGCATTATCCCGGCCATTGCCGGCCTCACTGTCCTGCTGGACCCGCTGCGGCGAAAGGTCGCTGCGGACAACGCGGTTCAGGTTGCCACGCTGGATGCATTGCCCGATGACGGTGTGCCACGCAAGTTTACCGTGCTGGCTACGCGGGTTGACGCTTGGAACACCTTCAGTCAAGTGCCCGTCGGTGCCGTGTATTTACGGCGGTTGAGCGACGGAAAGCTTCAGGCCTTTAATGTCGTTTGTCCGCACGCGGGTTGTTTTGTGGATTACGTGGCCGCGAAAGGAAGTTTTCTGTGTCCCTGCCACAACAGCGCGTTCAGCACGGACGGCCACATTGCTGACCGCTCCAGTCCGTCGCCGCGAGGACTGGATTCTCTGGACGTGGAAGTGCGCAACGGCAGGGAGATTTGGGTCAAGTTTCAAAATTTCCAGGCGGGACATGCCGAGAAAATTCCCGTGGCATGAAGCGGCTGCTCGATTGGTTCGACCAACGCACCGGCTGCCGCAAGCTCGCCCACGAAGCACTCTACGAAAATGTCCCGGGCGGCGCGCGTTGGCGTTATGTCTGGGGCAGCACGCTCGTCTTCTGCCTCATGGTGCAGTTCATCACCGGAATTTTTCTGTGGATGGCTTACAGCCCCAGTTCGCAAACCGCATGGGAGAGCGTCTATTTCATCCAGGACGAAATGACCGGTGGCTGGCTGCTGCGAGGATTACATCATTACACCGCCCACGTCATGACGGTGCTGCTCGTGTTGCACCTGATGCAAGTGATCATTGACGGTGCCTATAAAGCACCGCGCGAAGTGAATTTCTGGTTCGGGCTGGCGTTGTTGGGACTCGTGTTGGCGATGTCGCTCACCGGATATTTGTTGCCGTGGGACCAAAAAGGGTATTGGGCGACGAAGGTGGCGACGAACCTCGTGGCGGTCGTGCCGTTGGTCGGGCCGAGCCTCCAGAAAATCATCATCGGCGGCACGGAATACGGCCATCACACGTTGACACGTTTCTTCGCGCTTCACGCAGGCGTTCTACCCGCTACGGTCACTGCGCTTGTCGTCGGCCACATTGCCTTGTTTCGACGGCATGGTCTCACGGCCAAGGAACCCAGACGACGGCCGGATGCGGCATTCTGGCCGGACCAAGTCCTCAAGGACGCCGTCGCCTGCCTCGCCGTGCTGGCGACCGTCATGTTGTTGATCATGCGGCACCGGTTATCCGGAACAGCAGGACCGCTTGGCGCCGATTTGGGCGCGCCTGCCGATCCATCAGAACAATATTCTGCCGCCCGGCCTGATTGGTACTTTCTGTTTCTTTTCCAATTCTTAAAGTACTTCCCCGGGAAAACCGAAGTGTGGGGAGCGATCATAATTCCGGGCCTGGTCTTTGGCTTGATTGCTCTCATGCCTTTTATCGGGCGATGGAAACTCGGGCATCGGTTCAATTTGGGCTTTTTGTTCTGCCTCATCGCGGGGGCGGGATTATTGACCTACGCAGCCATGCGCGAAGACCGCTTGAACGAAACCTATTTGACTGGCGTGCATGCTGCCGAAAAGGAAGCGGCCCGCGTTCGTGTGCTCGCCAAAGCGCCTGCGGGCATTCCCGCTGAAGGTGCAGTCACTTTGCTGCGCCATGATCCGCTCACGCAAGGGCCAAGGATTTTTTCCGCCAAGTGCGCCACCTGCCATCGCTATGACGGGCACGACGGTGCGGGCGGAATTCCCACCGACCCGCAGAGCGCTCCCGACCTCAAGAATTTTGCTTCCCGGGAGTGGTTGGCAGGCTTGCTGGACCCGACGCGCATCGCGACGACAAATTATTTTGGCGCGACGAAATTCAAATCCGGCAAGATGGTCAAGTTCGTGCATGACAAAGTGGCGAATTACACTCCGGAAAGAAAAGCCGCCCTGGCAAAAGTCATCATCGCGTTGTCCGCCGAAGCGCAACTTAAGTCTCAACTGGTGGCCGACCAACGCGACGCGGCGCTTATTCAGGAGGGCAGGGGATTGCTTGCCGACGAGCTGGGCTGCACCGACTGCCACCAGTTTCACAACAAAGACGAGGAAGCCACCGGGCCGGACCTGACGGGTTACGGTTCACGCCGGTGGTTGATCAGTTTTATCACCGACCCGTCCCACCCGGAACTCTATGGTGAACGAAACGACCGGATGCCGAAGTTTGGCGCGGATCAAATCCTGACGGAGCAGCAGATTGGACTCGTCGCCGACTGGCTGCGCGGAACGTGGTACGAGCCTACGGTCAACCTGGGTGCGCCCGATCGGTAGTGATGATCGCCGCGCCAGCGGTTGTGGGCTTGCCATGCGCGCGAACGCTTTAACGGTTCAGCGCTTCAACGAATCAACAGCGGGCAATATGCTTGAGCACGAACTCATCCCGGCGCGCGAGAAGAACTCGAGGCGGTTGATGGTGATGTTTCACGGCTTGGGCGACAGCATGGAGGGCTATCGTTGGTTGCCGGAGGCAATGGGATTTCCCTGGTTGAATTACCTGTTGGTCAATGCGCCGGACGATTACTACGGCGGCTATGCCTGGTTTGATCTTGGCGGCAACATTGTCCCCGGCGTGCAGCGCAGCCGCAAAATGCTCTTCGAATTGCTCGACGCGATTCGCGCGAGGGGATTTCCAACTGGGCAAACGACGGTCGGCGGTTTCTCCCAAGGCTGCCTGATGGCCATTGAAACCGGCTTGCGTTATCCGCATCGCCTTGCCGGCGTCGTCGGCATCAGCGGGTGGGTGTGCGAACCGGACAAACTGGTCCAGGAGCTTTCACCCGTCGCCTTGGCGCAACGCCTCCTGGTTACGCATGGCACGCTCGACCCGCTGGTCCCGTTCGCCGGGACTCGCGAACACGTCAACATCCTTAAGACCGCCGGGTTGAATGTCGCGTGGCACGAATTCGTGAAGGCGCACACGATTGCGGGCGAGGATGAACTGGACGTGATTCGGAAATTTGTGCGCGCCGGTTATCCGGATGTTGTGGGGGGATAACCGGCGCGCGATACCTCCATTAAACTCTCACCTGCCGGTTTGAACCGGGCAGCCAGATTTGTTCGGGGCGCGGTTCACCGGCGGCGGGCCAATCCATCGCGCGATCCACAATCTGCCGCATGTGACTGAACCACCACGCGCCACGAGTGATCCGTCGCTCGCGCCGATTGGTTGTCTTCACAATTGTTGTTCCGGCGAAACCGAGCTCCATTTGTTTGTTTGTCATAATGCCTTTCTACTTTTGAGCGCATTCTGACAGCCGGGGTGGGACAAATGCTGTCCATGCCCGGAAATTGTTTGCCGGCGAATTTCCGATCCGCGCGTCGAACACTTGACGAGTGGCGCGGTCAATTCCATTGATTAGGTATGCAATTGGACCGACTCACGATCAAATCGCAGGAAGCGTTGCAGGAAGCGCAACGCGTCGCGCAGGGTTACTCGCACCAGGAACTGGATGGCGAGCATTTGCTGCTGGCCATGCTCGATCAGAGCGAAAGTCTCATTCCCGAGTTGTTGGAAAAGATTGGCGTCGCGACTTCCAAATTGAAGTCCGACCTGGAGAATGAATTGAATCGCCGCCACAAAGTTCAGGGCGCGACGGAAGCCTATCTCGGAGCCAATCTCAAAAACATCCTTGAAGCTGCGCAATCAGAAGCCAGCAAACTCAAGGACGATTACGTCAGCACCGAGCATTTGCTGCTGGGTGTGATTGACTCAGGCAGCGCTGCGCTGAAGAAGCTTCTCCAAACGCAAGGCCTGAAACGCGACACGGTGCTCAAGGCGCTTGCGGAACTGCGCGGCAATCAGCGGGTGACTGATCAAGCGCCGGAAGGAAAATTTCAGGCGCTCGAGAAATACGGACGTGACCTCACCGCGCTCGCCAAGCAAGGGAAGATTGATCCTGTCATCGGACGCGATGAAGAAATCCGCCGCGTCATGCAGGTGCTCACGCGTCGCACGAAGAACAATCCCGTGCTCATCGGCGAACCAGGCGTGGGCAAAACCGCCATCGCGGAAGGCTTGGCGCGGCGCATCGTCAGCGGCGACGTTCCCGAGTCGCTCAAGAACAAGAAGCTCGTGGCAATGGACCTTAGCGCCATGATCGCCGGCGCGAAGTATCGCGGTGAGTTCGAGGACCGGCTCAAGGCGTTTCTCAAAGAGATCGTCGCGAGCGAGGGGCAGATCATTCTGTTCATTGACGAGTTGCACACGCTCGTGGGCGCAGGCGCGGCGGAAGGCGCGACGGACGCGGCGAACATCATGAAACCGCAGCTTGCGCGCGGTGAATTGCGCTGCGTGGGCGCAACGACACTGGACGAGTATCGCAAGCACATCGAGAAAGACCCGGCACTGGAGCGCCGTTTCCAGCCGGTGCAAGTGGCCGAACCTACGGTTGAGGCGACCATCGCGATTCTGCGCGGGCTCAAGGAGCGTTACGAAGTGCATCACGGCGTGCGCATCCAGGATGCGGCGCTCGTGGCGGCGGCGACGCTGTCGCATCGGTACATCACGGACCGGTTTTTGCCGGACAAAGCGATTGATCTCGTGGACGAAGCCGCGTCGCGCATCAAGATGGAGTTGGATTCCAAGCCCAC